>JAQTMF010000065.1:2908-14147 GCA_028714515.1 Chthoniobacteraceae bacterium
TGGATGGCCGAGCACATGCTGCTCCTCTGCCTGGAATCGCCCGAAGGCAAGAAGAACTACGTCGCCGCCGCCTTCCCGAGCGCCTGTGGCAAGACCAACTTCGCCATGATGATCCCGCCCGCCAAATACCAGAAGCAGGGCTGGAAGATCACCACCCTGGGCGACGACATCGCCTGGATGCGCCCCGGCGCCGACGGCCGCCTCTACGCCATCAACCCGGAGAACGGCTACTTCGGCGTGGCCCCCGGCACCAACTTCAAGAGCAACCCGAACGCGATGCATAGCTGCTCGCGCGACACCATCTTCACCAACGTCGCCCTCACCGAAGACCTCGACGTCTGGTGGGAAGGCATGGACGGCGAAGCTCCCAAGAAGCTCACCGACTGGAAGGGCAACCCGTGGACGCCCGAATCGAAAGAAAAAGCCGCCCACCCGAACAGCCGCTTCACCGCCCCGATGCGCAACAACCCGGCGCTTTCGTCCGAGGTTGAACTCGCCAGCGGCGTGCCGATCGACGCGATCATCTTCGGCGGCCGCCGCGCCACCACGATGCCGCTCATCATGGAAGCCTTCAACTGGAGCCACGGCGTCTTCATCGGCGCCAGCATGGGCAGCGAAATGACCGCCGCCGCCGTTGGTGGCATGGGCCAGGTCCGCCGCGACCCGATGGCCATGCTCCCCTTCGCGGGCTACGACATGGGCGAATACTTCGGCCACTGGCTGGAAATGGGCAAAACCCTCGCCAACCCGCCCATGATCTTCAACGTCAACTGGTTCCGCAAAGACAAAGAAGGGCACTTCATGTGGCCCGGCTTTGGCGAAAACATGCGCGTCCTCAAGTGGATCGTTGACCGCTGCAACGGCGCCGCCCAGGCGGTGGAAACGGCCGTCGGCCGCATGCCGATTCCCGCGGACTTCGACATCGAAGGCCTGGAAGGCTTCACGGCGGAGACCTTCGCCGAGTGTCAGAAGATCGACAAAACCGAGTGGAAGAACGAGCTGCTGCTCCAGAACGAAATGTTCCTGAAGCTCTACAAGACGCTTCCCAAGGAACTGATCTTCGAGCGCGAACTGCTCGCCTCGCGCCTCTCGTAGGCCGCCAAGACAGAACCGTTCTCATTCACGGGCCGGGTCGTTTCCACGATCCGGCCCGTTTTTTTAGGTAGGGATGGCACTCGTATCTGTTTAGAGCATGTAAAATAATTCTATAGCCGTTCTTTGGGGCGGCGAAAGCCGTTGCACGGGTTTTCGAGCTTGGGCTGTATTTACAAATACAGCCACTGCGCTCAAAAACTCCGTGCACCAATTTTCGGCGCTCCCAAATCTCCGGCTATATTTTTATTTTAAATGCTCTAAAGAAAGAACACCATGAAAGTCATTGCCATCAACGGAAGCCCCCGCGCGGGCGGAAACACGGAATATCTGCTAAAGAAAGTGCTCGAACCGATCGCGGAAGCGGGCATCGAAACGGAGCTGATCCAGATCGGCGGCAAGCCGGTGCGCGGCTGCCTGGGCTGCTACCAGTGCCGGAAAAACAAAAACAAGCGGTGCTCGAACAACACCGACATCGTCAACGAGTGCATCGCCAAGATGATCGAGGCCGACGGGATGATCCTGGGCTCGCCCACTTACTTCGCCGACATGACCTCGGAGATGAAAGCGCTGGTGGACCGCGCGGGCTTTGTCGCCAAGGCGAACGACGACCTCTTTTCCCGCAAAGTCGGCGCGGCCGTCGTGGCGAATCGCCGTGGCGGCGCGATGAGCGTGCTGGATTCCATCAACCACCTGTTCCTGATTTCCCGCATGATCATCCCGGGGTCCACCTACTGGAACTTCGGCGTCGGGCTGCAAAAAGGCGATGTGGCGAACGACGAGGAAGCTCTGGAAAACATGAAAGACCTGGGCGGCTCCATCGCGTGGCTGCTGCAAAGCCTGAAGGGCCGCTGAAGCGTTCCGTTGGTAGGGATGGCACTCCGTGCCGTCCCGTTACGGGCGGGGCCTTGTCAGCGGGCGGCACGGAGGGCCGGTATCTGTTTAGCCGGGGAAAATAGGCAACGCGGATCAAGAGAGAAACCCGGAGGGTTTCCAGACGTTAGCCGGTGGTTGAGGCGCGGCCGCGCGCCGACACCACCGGAACAGGTCCGCAACGAGATGCACCCCGGAGGGGTGGCAGCGGTTCTACCACCCCTCTCGGGGTGAGAGAATCGTCTGAATATGCCCCGGGGGTGTCGCTGCGCTCGACCCCCGGCTACCATCTTTCAATCCTTCGGATTGATTCCTTTTCTATGCGCTAAACAGATACGAGTGCCGCCCCTACCTTACTTGCCCAGCGGGTGGGTGACGTTGGCTCCGGCGGGCGGCGCGAATTCAAACGTGGCGGCCGGGACGGCGTCGCGTTTCTGCGCGGAGTAGGTGGTCACGACCTGGTCGCCCTTCGGCAGCGTCAGGTCGGTGCGGCGCACATCGAGGGACTTGTCGAGGTAGACGGCCAGCCGCGCGACGATGCGTTTCAGGTTGGTCCGCTTGGGCGTCAGGATGATCTCGTAGCCGCCGTCGGTCTCGGGCGTGACTTCCAGTTGGTAGAACTCCTCCACGTGGGCGAAGTTGAGGCCCGCGGTGAGGGCGGCCAGCGCGTCGTCAAAGATCGCCCGCTTGCCCAGCGTGTATTGCTCGGCTTCCAGGAAGTTCGGGTAGTAGATCCAGAGTTCCTTGCCGTTGCTGACGGTCAGGCTCGGGTTGGAGCCGGTCATTTCCCGCCGGAATTTGTTGGGGATCTGGAAGGCGATGCTGCCGGCGCTGACGATCGGCTTTTTGAGCAGCCGGGAGGTCCGCTGCTCGGAAAAAGCGGCCTGGAAGGAGGGATACTTGGCGTGGAGCGCCTGGAGCCGCCCCAGCAGCTCGGCCCGCTCGGGCGGGGTGAGCGGGGCGGCGGCGCGGGCGGGGAGCGCGGTGCAGGCGAGGGCCCAGAGGGCGGCGGTGAGGCAAAAAAGGCGTTTCATGTGTGCGGTTACTATCGGTAGCCCTTCCACAGGTAGGCGGGAAGAATAAAGAAAAGCGTGGAGAAAAGGCAGCAGGCGACGCCCAGGGCGCAGACGAGCCCCAGGCTGGAAAGCGCGGGGTGGTTGGCCCAGCCGAGCGAGCCGAACCCGGCGATGGTCGTCAGGCCGCTCAAGAGCACCGGTTTGACGATGGAGGCCGGGACGCGCCGGGCCCCGTCGCTCTGGCGCACGGCCAGGACGACGTAGATGCCGTAATCGACGCCCACGCCCAGCACCAGCGGGAAGGAGAGGACGTTGAAGAGATTGAGCGGCAGCCCCGTCAACTTCAGCCCGGCGATCATCGCGCCGATGCTGAGGCCGAGGCTGAGCATCAGGACGGCCAGCGGAGCCACGGCGCGGTACATGAACACGAGCAGAACGATGTTGAATAGCACCATCGCGGCGCTCAATTCCACGAGCTTGCCCTGGCTCCACGGCACCAGGTCGGCCATCACGTAGCTCCACCCGGTATACCACGGGCGGATGCCCGGCGTATCGAGCACGCGGCGCAGCGCCGCCTGTTCGGAGGGCGTGGCGATGGTGCGGTTGGGCGTGATGTAGGCCGCGCCGATGTTGGGCGTGGAGGAGAGGAACCGGTCGAGGATAAAGCGCCAGCTCGACGCCTCGGGCAGAACGCTCCGCCAGTCGAGCGGCGCGCGGTCGCCCCGGCGCAGCGTTTCCATCGCGTTCAGCACGTCGAAGGCGTTCTGGAACGGCTCCGGGTCAAAACCGTTGGCGTCCAGCGCCGTTTGCAGCGCCTGGCGGCTGGCGGCCGTGTCGAGGCTTGCCAGCGTGGCGAGGTTCGCCGCCGTGCGCTCCGGAGAAAAGGCAAACGCGGCCGGGGTGGAGAACCCCGCGATTTCGCCCGCGTCCTTGGCGGCCTGCCAATGCGTTTGCGCGGCGGTCCACTGGGCGTGGAAGTCGGCGGTGCCGCTCCCCTGGACGATGGCCAGCACCGGCTCGGCCTTGCCGGAGATCAGCTTCTCTTTGATTTTGCGCAGGGCAAACCCGGCATGGCTGTTGGGCGGTTCCAGCGATTGCGGGTTGGCCTCAAAGCGGACCTTGCCGACGGGGGCGATGGCGAACACCGTGGCGGCCAGCAGCACGGCCAGCGCGCCAAAGGCGGCCGGTTTCGGCGTGGCCAGGGTGTGATCCAGCCAGCTTTGCGTGGCGGCCAGGAGCGGGTCGCGGCCGCCCGGTTGGTAGCCGGAGCCGATGAAGACGTAAAAGACCGTCAGCATCAACGCCGCCGCCAGGAGGATGCCGATGCCGATGAGAACCCCGAGCTGGGCGAACCCCAGCGACTCGCTCAAGAGCAGGGAGAGGAAAGCCGCCGCCGTGGTGGAGGCCCCGAAGAGGATGCCCCGCCCGAGCCGGTGCGCGGAATCGGCCGTGGCGGCCGGGTGGTCGAGCCCGCAATGGCGGTTGGCCTGGTAGGAACCGTAGAGCAGCATCCCGAAATCGACGCCCAAGCCGACGAGGATCGAGCAGAGGCCGATGGTGATGAGGTTCAAGCGCTGGAAACAGACGATGCCCGCCGCCACCGCCCCCAGGCAGCAGAGGATCAGGACGCCAAGGATCGCCAGCAGCGGACGGATCCGGCGGAACCCGGCCAGGAAAACCCCGGAGACCAGCACGAGCGACCCGGCGAGCGTGGCCAGCATGTCCTGTTTCATCCCCCCGGCCAGCTCGCCAACGTAGGCGATGCGCCCGGTGACGAGCACCCGCGGGGCCGCGCCGCCGGTCCACCCGGCCAGCACGCGCGCCTTGAAGTCCTCCACTTTGCGGAGCGTTTCCGTGCAGGCCTTTTCATCCAGAGCCGTCTCGGCGCTCAAGGCCACGACGACGCGCAGCGTGCCGTCGGGCGAGGCCATGGGCCGGGTGTTTTCCGCCGAAAACGAGGAGGAGAACTGCGTCAAAATCGGGGTGACAATCCCCAGCGGGTCAAAAGTAAGCTCCATCTCCGCCTTGGGCGAACCGGCCTCCATTTCCGCTCTTTTGAGGGCAAAGCGCTTGGTAATGGCGTCCGGCGCGAGCGCTTGCAGGGTCTTCCCAAACCCCGCCGGTTCCTGGTCCAGCAGAAGCGGCACGGCCAGGCGCTGCATCTCCCGGGCCCCGCCGGGCTCATCCATCGGCGAGCGGTCCAAAACGCGCACCACCCACGGCTCCTTGCGCAGAGCGTCGCCGAAATACTCGGCAAAGGCGTCCAAATCGGCCTCGTGCGTCTCGTCCCAAAGGGCGAAGGTGATCTCCCGGGCCTGGCTGAACTCTCGGTTGTAAACCTTCAGCGCCCGCACGGAGGCGAACCGCTGGGGGAGGAGGTTCAACACGTCAGAATCGACCTTGCCGCGCAGGAAAATGACGGCGGCGCAGACCGCGATGAAAAGGGCGACCGCCGCGAGGACAACGCGGGGGCGGCGGACGGAAAAGTGGGCAAAACGGGACTCCAGACTCATGGGTGGGAACTCCATAGTGAGCCTGAAAAATCGCCGCATGTCACGGGAGAACGCGGCCGCCTTCTTCTCCCGGCTTGCTTCTTGGAGCCAATCCTTCTACGCTGGCCCCCTCAATGCGCTTTTCACCCCTCCGCATGAGTCCGCGCGGGAAAATCACGCTTGTTCTGTGTTGCCTCGGCGTTTGCGCGGCGGCGGCGTGGGTGCATGTCGCCGGAGCCCGGCGTTCGGCGGCGCTGAAGCCCGTGGAACTCTTCGACGTGGTGCGCCAGCAATACGACGCCTGCCGAGGCAACGACTATCCGAACGCCTATCGCCAGGCGTCGGCCTCCATCCAGCAGCGCTTCCCGCTGGAACGCTTTGCCGGGATGGCGCGCAACGATTACGCCCGCGTCGTCAAGAGCGGCCGGGTGGAATTCGGCGCGTGGCAGCGCCAGGGCCGCCAGGCCACGGTGGAAGTCTTTTACATCAGCCGCGACGGCACCGTCCTGCCGTGTCTCTACACCCTGGTCCGCGAGGGAGAGGCATGGAAGATCGACGGCATGCGCTGGGGCCGTGCCTGGCAAAACGGCCAGCCGATGCGCGGCCTGCGGAGCTGATACCCTTTACCCCCCTATGCTTACCTGGAGAAAACTCACTTCCGCCAAATGGGAAGACGCCTGGATGGAACGCTTGCAATGCGTGGGGCCGACCCGCCTCGCCGTGGTCCGGCTGCCCAGCCGCAAATCGCTGCGGATCGAAGCCTACGCCCTCACGCGCAAGGAGGCCGACGCCCTGCTGCGGCAGTTCGGCGGCCAAGTCCGCGAGATCAAAGACAAGCCGGTCAGCGAGCCGGTCGCCCGCAAGCCGCTGGCCATCCGCGGGCGTCTTTGGATCGTCGATTCGCCCGAGACCGCGCGGAACCTGGACAACTCCCGGCCCGCGCTCGTCATCCCGGCGGCCATGGCCTTTGGCACCGGCGACCACGCCACCACCGCCTCCTGCCTGCGGCTCCTGTGCGACGCGGCCGAAGCGCAAAGCGGCCCGTGGGATTTCCTCGACCTGGGCACCGGCAGCGGCATCCTGGCCATCGCGGCGCGCAAACTCGGCGCGCGGAAGGCGGAGGGGTGCGACTTCGATCCCCACGCCGTCCGCACGGCAAAGGCGAACGTGGCGCTCAACGCCGCCGGGCCGATCCCCATGCGGAAACAAGACGTGCTCCAGTGGACCCCCGCGCGCACGTGGGACGTGGTGGCCGCGAACCTCTTCAGCCAGGTCTTGATCCAGGCCTCCCCGGCCATCGCCGCCGCCGTCCGTCCGGGCGGGACGCTGATCCTCTCCGGCATCCTGCTCATCCAGGAAAAGGAAGTCGCCGCAGCGTTCGGGCGGCTCGGCTTCGCCTTTCAAAAAGCCGTGCGGAAAGGGAAATGGGTCACGCTGATGGCCCGAAAAGGGGGCGCGCCCCAGTGTGGTGTTAGCTAAGTTCGTGGCAGAAAGCGTGAAAGGAAACGCGGTCTCCAAACGGGTCATCCCGAGCTTGCGAGGGATCCATAACGGACGGACCTGAGGACTCTGAAAAAGAGGAAACGCTGAGACATTTGCGAGGTCCCTCACTGCGTTCGGGATGACAAGCACGTTGGCCGGATTTTGTTGTCTATTTCGACTAAGCCGTGTTCACGAATTCAAGACAATGAGGAAAAGGCAGGGATGAATGAGGAATTTAGGAAACCAGGAAGGAGAGAAGTTGCCGGGGAATCAGAAATCTGTTTCCTGGCTTCCTGGTTTCCTAATTTTTTTAGTAAATTCGTGAACACGCCCCAGAACGAGGAGGGTCCGCAGATTCTCGCGGATTCCCGGAATGACAAAAAGGGATCTTCTGCCTTTCAATCTGCGTCTATCTGCGAAATCTGCGGATAAACCTCTTTGAACGTGGGAACCCGCCCTAATCGGCGACGCCCTGCTGCAAGAGGCGGCGGGCTTCCGCGACGGCGGCGGTGCGGCTTTCGACGTTGAGCTTCGCGAAAACGTGCTCGATATGCTTGGCCACCGTGCGCGGGGAGCTGACCAGGATCGTGGCGATGTCGCTGTTGGACTTGCCTTGCGCGACCCACGCCATGACTTCCGCCTCGCGCGGGGTGAGGCCCAGCGTCTGGAGCCGCTCCTGCGTGAGCGCGCCGCCGTCCGCCTTGTCCTGGACGGCTTCCAGCGCGCCGCTTAGTTCGCTGATTTTCTTGCGGGCCTCGGCCTGCATCCGGTGCTGGCTGAGGGCGACGGCGATGGCGGACTTGAGCTGTACGGCGCTGAAGGGCTTGATGAGGAACGCCTGGATATCCAGTTCCCGGGTGCTTTCCAGCGCCTCCGAGTCCGTCCGGCCGGTGCTGATGATGAGCGGGACGCTCTGTTTTTCGAGGATCTTGCGCGCGGCGGCCACGCCGTTCATGCCCGGCAGGTCAATGTCCATGATGACGAGACCGGGGTTCAATTCCTGGGCGAGTTTCACGGCCTGCGCGCCATCCGGCGCGACGGCGGCGACCTTGTGGCCGAGGGATTTCAAGACGGTCGAAAGGTAACGCGCGACATCGGCGTCATCTTCGGTCAGTAAAATGGAAAGGTCAGACATCGAGAAGTTCACGCAGTTTGCGGGCCAACGCGCCGAAGGCAAGCGGTTTCGCCAAAAAGAAGGGGGAAATTCCTTGAGAAATGCAGGGTTCGGGCGGTTCCATGGCGTAGCCGGAGGTGAAGAGAATGCCGATGCGCGGCCACCGTTGCCGGACGGCTTCGGCGAGCGCCGCCCCGCCCATCAGGGGCATGACGAGGTCGGTGATGAGGAGGCGCGTCTCCGGTTCGCCCTCCAGCAGCCGCAGGGCTTCCTCGCCGTTGGAGGCGCACAGCGGCTGGAACCCGAGCTGCCGCAACATGGCCGCCAGCGTCTTGCGCGCCGCGTCGTCGTCTTCCGCCACGAGCACTTTTTTGCCTTTGCCGAACGCGGCCGGGGCTTTCCGCGCGGCGGCGGGCGCTTCTTCCCGGGCGGGGGCGGGGATGCGCGGGAGGAAAAGCTGAAACTCGCTTCCCTTGCCGGGGATGCTCCTGGCCGTCAACCTGCCGCCGTTTGCTTCCGCGATGGCGGCGCAAAGGGTGAGCCCCATCCCGGGGGCTTCCCGCTCCGGGTGGGTGGTGAAGCCGGGTTCGAAAATCCGCGGCCGGTCGCTTTTCGCGATGCCCGCGCCGGTGTCGCGCACGGAGATCCGCACGTACGGC
This sequence comes from Chthoniobacteraceae bacterium, assembly GCA_028714515.1. Lineage (GTDB taxonomy): Bacteria > Verrucomicrobiota > Verrucomicrobiia > Chthoniobacterales > Chthoniobacteraceae > UBA695. The sequence continues at coordinate 11,637 of JAQTMF010000065.1, forward strand.
CCCGGGGCCCAGCCGGCGCGCGCCCGGCGGTCCGAGGGGCGCAGCGTGATCTCCTCCAGATCCAGGCAGAGCCGGCCGCCCTGGGGCATCGCCTCGCAGGCGTTGGCGGCGAGGTTGATCAGGATCGACTCGATGGGGCCGGGCGCGGCGAGCGTCCATCCGGCGCCCTCTTCGGCATGGACGGAAAACTCGATTTTCTCGTTCGCGATCCGCCGCAGCATCCGGCGGAAGCCCAGCAGGAGCGTGCCGAGGGAAAGCGGAAGGGGCGTGTCCGGTTTTTTGCGGTTGAAATCGAGGAGCGCCGTGGTGAGCGCCCGGGCGCGTTCCACGGCCCGGGCCATTTCGCTCAGGTATTCCTGCCGGGGATCGTCGCAGGCGATGGTCATTTGCATCAGCTCGGTGTAGCCGTGGAAGACCGTCAGCAAATTGTTGAAGTCGTGCGCGACGCCGCCCGCGAATTCGCCGAAAAGCCGCAATTTTTGGAGGTGGGAGAGCCGCGCCAGCCAGGGCGCGTCCGAACGCGGCCCGGCGGAGAGCTTGGGCCGGGACGGGGAATTCTGTTTGCGGGGACGCTTCATCTTTTTCGCCATGCCGGGGAAACCCCGAGGCGGGGAGAAATTCTCTCACAGCAAGGCAGCGAGGAAAGCCTGATTTGCGGGATTTTCTCAAAAAGGAGGCCCTGCCGTGCGGATGGATTGAAAAACTAATTCCAAAAACGGGGCGGCCAGCATACAAGGGACACAGGCTGCGGTTCCCGAAGGCCCTTGGAGGGGTGGCAGAGCGGTCGATTGCGCCGGTCTTGAAAACCGGAGTGCCGCAAGGCACCGTGGGTTCGAATCCCACCCCCTCCGCCACGGCCGCCGTTGCCGGTTCCCTTTTTCCCGCCCGTGAAGACCACCGGCCACTTTTTCTCCCCCTCCATCCGGTTCAAGGTGGTACTAGGCTTTGGCCTTGCCTTGGCGGCGGTGGGCGTGATCGCGTGGCTCTCGCTGCGCAGCACCCGGGCTTTCGTGCGCACGGCCCAGTGGGTCTCGCACACCCACCGCGTGCTGGAGACCCACGAGGCGATGCTGCGGCATTTGATGGAGGCCGAAAGCGCCGCGCGCGGCTACCTGCTCACCGGCGACGATCTCTTGCTCACTTTTTTCGAACAGGCGGCAAAGGAAGGCGAGGAGAGCGGGGAGGGGCTCCACCGGTTGCTCGCCGGGCAGCCCGCCCAGCAGGCCCGGCTCCAGGCGATCCGCAAGCGGATGACCCGCAAACTGCGAACCTTGCGCGAGTTGACGGCGCTCCGCCGCGACCAGGGGGAACCGGCCGCGCAGGCGCGTTTCTCCGCGATGGGGCAGGAGGGCTCCATGCTCGAAATCCGCTCCCTGATGGCCGAGTTCGCCCTCGCCGAGCGCCGGTTGCTGGACGAGCGCACGGCAGAGACCCGCCGCACCGGCCGCGTCACGCAGATGACCCTGCTCCTCGGCTCCGGCGTGAGCTTCGCGCTGCTCCTGGCGGCCCTGGCGCTCATTCTGCGCGACATCGCCGCCCGGCAGCGGGCCGAAACCCAGCTCGCCCAGGAGCGCAACCTCCTGCGCAACTTGATCGACGCCATCCCGGAGCACATCTACGTGAAGGACCTGGAAGGCCGCTACGTCCTCGACAACGTGGCCCACCGCCGCTTCCTCAACGTGAGCGAGCCCGGCGCGCTGTCCGGGCTGACGGTGTTCGACTTCTTCCCCAAGGAGCTGGCCACCATTTACGAGGCCGACGACCAGAGCGTCCTCGCCGCCGGGGTCCCCATCCTCAACCGGGAGGAACCGGCCGTGACGGCGGGGGGCGATCTGATCTGGTTCCTCACCACCAAGGCCCCGTTGCGCGGCGTCTCCGGGGAATTGATCGGGCTCGTGTGCGTCAGCGCCGACATCAGCGAACGCAAGACGGCCGAGGAGAAACTGCGCGTCTTCGCCGCCCAACTGGAACGCAGCAACGCGGAACTGCGCGACTTCGCCAGCGTCGCCTCCCATGACCTGCAGGAGCCGTTGCGCAAAATCCGGGCGTTCGCCGACCGCCTGCGGCTCAAATGCGCCCAGGCGCTCGGCGGCGAGGGGCTCGATTACCTGGAGCGGATGCAGGCCGCCGCGGGCCGGATGCAGACGCTCATCCAGGATCTGCTAACCCTCTCCTACGTTACCAGCCGGGCCCAGCCCTTCGTGGAAGTCGATCTCGCCCAGGTGCTTCGGGGCGTCCTCTCCGACCTGGAGGTGCCCATCGAGCAAACCGGCGCGAAGATCGAGATCGGCCAACTGCCGACGATCGACGCCGACCCCGTGCAAATGCGCCAGTTGTTCCAGAACCTCTTGAGCAACGCCCTCAAATTCCACAAACCCGGCCAGTCCCCCGAAGTCAACATCTCCGCCCGCATCCTCACCGCCCAGGAACATCAAATCGCCGGAGCGGGCCCGGGCGAGGAAATTTGTCAAATCGTGGTGGCCGACAACGGCATCGGATTCGAAGAACAAT
>JAQTMF010000066.1 GCA_028714515.1 Chthoniobacteraceae bacterium
GGGCGGGGGGCGTGGCGGCGGGAGTGGCGGCGGGCACGGCCGCGGGGATGGGCGTGGGCGCGGCTTTGCCGCCGTGCGCGTGGACGTACCGGAAGGTCTCGCCCGCCTTGGTGGTGAGTTCAAAGAGAACGTCCCCTCCGGCCAGCGCGTTGAGCGGGACCCGCACTTCGCCGCCGGATTGAAGCGAGGCGAGCATGTCGCGCACGAACGCGGCGTCGGTTTTGAGGCGTTCGCCGGGGCCGGGGATGCCGATGCGCGCCTGGGCGTAGAGGCCGCGCGTTTCGGCGGCGAGTTTTTCCAGGTTGCGCAGGAAGGGGATATCCGCGCCGGTTTCCGGGCAGCCCATGGCGAAGATGGCGACGCGGGCCTGGAGCGAGGTTCTCAAGAGGTCCTCGCGGATGAAGCCGTTGTCTTCGTCCTTGCCGTCGGAAAGGATGAGGAGGGCTTTCCGGGCGGCGGGCGCGGCGGCGAGCTTCTCCACGGCGTGCATCCCCTGGCGGTAGAGGCGCGCGCCGAGACCGTCGGCCTTGAGGTCGCCAACGCGGCTTTGGATGTCGCCGAACGGGGACCCCAGCGGGGCCACTTCCACGAGGTCGTTGGCGAAGGCGCAGACGCCGATGCTCAGCGAGGGCCCGGCCTGGGCGAGCAGGGATTGGATGAGGCGTTTGTTTTCCTCCAGCGTCCGGGCGCGCGGGGCGCGGGTGGAGCCCCTGCTGGTATCCACCAGGACGAGGATCGCGCCGGTGTTGCGCGGGTTGCTGGCGAAGGGCGTGTGGCGGGCTTCCAGCGCCTTGCCGTTTTGCGTGACGCGCAGCGTTTCCACTTCGGCCGCGGGGAAGAGCCGGTATTGGAAGACGAGCGCCGAAGCCCCGGGATCCTCCGCCGAGCGGGTAACGGCGGGATCAAGCTCCGCCCGGGCGGACGAGGGAAGGAGGGTGGGGAGAAGCAGGGCGCAAGCCGCCAAAAACGGAGCGGCCCCTCGCCAATGCTTGTTCCAACGGGAGAACATCGCGGCAACTCTCTATCGCAACGAGGTCAAAAGACAATGACAAAGTGGATGCGCCGCCCCCTCCGTGTCTTGCATTTAAGGGGCGGGCGTCACGCAGCGGAAGCCGATGTTGTCGCACTGTTCGTTGGGCAGCGCGTAGTAGCGGAAGGAGGAGAGGAGGATGTCCTCGGTGGAGCTGTTCCAAGCGCCCCCGCGCAGGACGCGCCGGCGCTGGGTTTCGTCGTAACCGTCTTCGCACCATTGCCAGACGTTGCCGCTCATATCGAAGAGGCCGTAGCGGTTCTCCGCGAAGCGGCCCACCGGGGCGGTTTTTTCATACGAGTCGGGAGGGATCAGCGGGGACGCGCCATAGTTGCCCGTGCGGGGGGGCGGCGGCCAGAAGGCTCCCCACGGGTAGACGGATTTGGCTTTGCCGTCCTTTTCCTTGGGCGTGCTGCCGCTTTCCGGGGGCAGCCCCACGGCGAGGCTCCACGCCGCGTCGGAGGGCAGCCGGTATTCGCGCCCCTCCTTTGCGCTCAGCCATTGGCAGAAGGCTTTGGCGTCCTCCCAGCTCACGTTCACGGCCGGGTCGTCCGGCGTTTGGGGGAAATCGGGCGCGCGCCATTGCCTGCCGGTTTCCCGGATGAACACCCGGTAATCCTTGACGCGCGTATCCCAGACGGAGAAGAGGAGGCGGGTGCCGGGGACGGGGGCGAAGCGCATCCCGAGGCTGTTGACAAAAGGGGTGTAGGCGACGGGCTTGTAGGGGGTGGCCGCCGCCGGGGAGGGGGTGGACGCCGGGGCATTGACAATGGGCGGCGCGGGCCGGTGGCACAGCGCCAGCACGCCCAGGCCGCCCGCCACCGCCAACAGAATGAAGCCGGGCCGCCGGGAGGGGAAGGAGGAAGCCGGGGCGGCACTGGCGGGGGACGGCACCGGGGAAGCAGCCGGGAGCGGCTGGACCGTCTTGGAGCGGGAAAGGGGGAGAGAGGTGAGCTTTGAAGCCGGGGCCGTTAAGGGCCGGGGCGGGCGCGCGGTGGGGCCGAGCGTGGTGGTCTTGGGAGCCGGGCGTTCCGTCGGCCGGGCGGGAGGCGCCTTTTGCGGCCTTGCTTCCAGGGTCGTTTTTTCCTCCGCGTCAGCCGTTGCGGCGGGGGTGCGTTTGCTGGCGAAGCTCGCGATGGGGGCCCATCCGAAGCTGGCGCGCCATTCGCTGATATTCTGCGGGCGCTCCGCCGGTTTGACGCGCAGGGCCCAGTCGAGGGCTTGCAGAAAGAGCGGGCTGAATTCCTTGAGGCCCCGGTAGCTCAGCCAGACGAAATCGTCGTCGCTCATCCGGTCCGCCGACATCGGGGGCTTTTCGCCGGTGATCGCCCGGGCGGCCACGGCGGCGAGCGCGTACATATCCGTCCACGGCCCCTGCTTGCCTTTTACCTGGTATTGCTCGATGGGCGAATAGCCGTGCGTGACGAGCGAGGTCATCACCGCCGTGCCTTCCAGGAGTTTGCGGGCGGAGCCGAAGTCGAGGAGGATCGGCTGGATGTCGCGGCGCAGGAGGATGTTGTCGGGCTTGATGTCGCGGTGGAGCAGGCCCGCGGCGTGGACTTCTTCGAGACCGTCCAGCAGCGGCTCCAAAAAGAGGCGCATGCTGCGTTCGTCCGGCTCGTGCCCGATGCGGCGGAGGCGTTTTTCGTAGCTCTCGCCCTCGATGTAATCCATCACCATGTAGACCGTTCCGTTGGCCTCGATGAGCTGGTGGACTTCGACGATGTTCGGGTGCTGGAAGCCGGCGAGCACGCGCGCTTCCTCCAGGAAACGCGCCTTGGCCCATTCCCAATTGGGGACGAGCGTCTCGCTTTGCGCGACCACCATCAGCCCCTCCACGCGCGTGACGATGGAGTCGGGCATCAGCTCCTTGACGGCCACCCGGCGTCCCAGGTGCCGGTCCACCCCGAGGTAGGTGATGCCAAAGCCCCCCTTGCCCAGCACGCCGGTCAGCTCGTAGTGCGCCAGCCGGAAGCCCTTGGGAAGTGCGAGGCGATGGGTTTCCATGATGGATGTAGAATCGGGCGGGAGGCCTACGCGAGCCGCCGGAAATGGAGCAAGACCTCGCCCGCTTCGATCCGGTCTCCATCGGCCAGCAGCGCGGGTTGTTGCGGCGTCAGTCTGCGGCCGTTGACGCGGGTGCCGTTGGAGGAGCCCAGGTCTTCGATTTCAAACTGGCCGCTGCGGAAGGTGATGGCCAGGTGGCGGCCCGAGACGCTGGTGTTTTTAAGGCAAAGCTGCGCGGCCTCGCCATTGCGCCCCAGGATGAGCCGGCCGCCGTGTTCGCGCTGCAAGCGGTCCTGGACGCTCAGGTGCACCCGGGTGCGGTTCTCGAAGTCCTGCCCCTCCAGCGTGTAGAGGATCTGGTCGGCGTAGCTGGGCCGCGGCTGCGCGGGGTGCGGCTCTGGCGCGGCGGCGGCGAGGGTGGTCGGATCGGCGGGGGCTGAGCCGGGGGCCGCCGGCACCGCCGCATCCCGCTCGCGCCGACGCAGGAATCGCGCCGCCAGGCACAGGCCCAGGGCCGCTCCGGCGGCGTCGATCATGACATCCACCACCGACGCGTTGCGCCCGGTGACGAAAAGTTGGTGAAATTCGTCCGCCGAGGCATAGGCCACGGCAAGCACCCAGGCCGGGGAGATCCACTTGCGGGCGTCGCCCTTGCCCGCCGCCAGCGCGTAGAGCAGCAACACCGCCAGCACCGCGTATTCGGTCATGTGCGATGCCTTGCGGACAATGTACTGAACGGTTTCGACCTGGTTGAAGGTGACGTTGGGGAACAGCCAGCGGCAGAAGGGCCCGATGATCCGGGACGTGCGGGCAACGGATTGGCTGTCGGCCGAAGCCAGGAAGATGAGGAACATCCAGAGGATGGCGAGTCCCCACGACTTCGCCATGGCAAGGCAGGCGGAGAGGCTGGGCTTTGAGAACGTCGTCATGGCAGCCCCTATTTAAGCAAAAAACCCCGCCTCATGCTAGGCGGGGTTTGTACTATGTTTGTGCCCCTTGCGGAGGAGAGGCTGCTAGCGCAGGAAAAAGCGGGTGCCGGGACCGGCCCCCTGGCGTTTGAGAACGGCCGGGTTTTGCGCGATGAACTTGCGGATGCGCAACGGGTCCTGCCCGACGCTGTCCGCGATCTCCTTGGCGTTGAGGCCGGTGATTCCCTTTTGGGCCATCGCCTTGAGGATCAGCGGCTTGAGATCCTCGTCGCTGATGGAAGGGCGGCGGGTGCGGCGGGCGGGAGCGGCCACGAGGGAGGCCTCGGCAATCGGCTTGCCCGTGTGCTCGGCGAGCTGTTTTTCGAGGTCGGCCACGGTTTTTTGGGCGGCGGCCAGCTTCTCGTTGAGTTCGGCCAGCGCCTGACGTTTCAGCTCCGAAATTTTCTTTTCGAGCTGTTCAATCTGTTCGGATGCGGTCGGTGTCGGCATAAGATTTTTGAAAAACAAGGATCCCTAAAAATCGCCGGAGGGAAGAAATGGGTTGGGTGGGACTCGAACCCACAACCAACGCCTTAAAAGGGCGCTGCTCTACCATTGAGCTACCAACCCGCCGTTGCTTGCGCTGCTTCCGGAAAATCCGGAGGCCGTAGAAGGCAAGGGGCGGTTTGTTTACGCCCCCACGGCCAAAGACGCAAGCAAAATGCGCGGAATCGTCCCAAAACCGTTTGGTTTTGGCTACGCGCAGATCAGGTGAAGGGCGCTCAATACCGTCAGGACGAGCAGGAACCGCTCAAACACGCGCTGGTCGATCCGGCGCAGCAAATGGCGTCCGCCCCAGAGGCCCAGCGCCACCAGGGGGACCAGCATCGCGTTGAAAACAAGCGAGGGGAGCGTGATGAACTGGAGATGAAAACTGAAGGGCGTTTTCATGAGGTTCACGATCAGGAAAAAAAGCGCGCCGGTGGCCACAAAGGCCATCTTCGGCAGGCCCACGGCCAGGAAAAAGAGGGTCACGACCGGCCCGGCCGCGTTGGCCAGCATGGTGGTCGCGCCCGCCGTGGTTCCCATGGTCCAGATAAACCAGGGGCGCTGCGGAACGCTCTGGAAGGGGCCGGGCATCGCCTGCCGCAGCAGATGCAGCGCCGTGAGCGCCAGCACGATGCCGCCGATCAGCGGCCGGAACCCGGTGTTGTCGAGCCGGGTCATCCAAAAATAGCCGACGCCGATCCCCAGGGCGGCGGGCGGGAGCAGCTTGAGAAGCATCGGCCAGCGGACATCGCGGTAGAAAGCGCGCGCGGCGAAGAAGTCGCCGCAAAGCAGCAGCGGGAGCACGACGCCGGTGGACTCCCGTTCGTGCCCGCGCATGGCGTCGGCCATCAGGATCATGACCAGCATGCCCACGCCGTTGAATCCGCTTTTCGCCAACCCGGCGAGCAGGGCCGCCGCCGCGGCAAGAACCCATTGTTGCGTGGTGAGGTGTGAAAAATCCATCGGGAGAAAAAGGGGCGGGAATCACCCGGGGGCGTCCCCCTAAAAAGATTGAGCCCCCCGCGACCGAATGGTCACGAAGGGCTCATGTTCCCCCCAGAACATCTTTGAAAATCTATGGGAGAAAATACCGCCTCCTGGCTCAGGTGCAAGAAAAAAATCAGCCGGGCGTGTCCGCTTCCTCCCGCCAAGGCCCGCTTGGAGAGCGCTTTTCAGGGCGTTTTCTACCGTGCGCCGGACCCGAAGAGAACGGCCGGGATCGTTCGGAAAAGAATCTTCAAATCCAGCCAGACCGACCAGTTGTCGATGTATTCCAGATCGAGTTTCACCCATTGGTCGAAACTCTGGACGTCGTTGCGCCCGCTGATCTGCCACAGGCACGTCAGCCCCGGTTTGACGCTGAGACGCCGCCGCTGGGCCGCGTTTTCAAAGTTCGCCACTTCGTAAAGCGGGAGAGGCCGGGGCCCCACGAGGCTCATGTCGCCCACGATGACGTTCAGCAATTGGGGGAGTTCATCGACGCTGGTGCGGCGGATCCAGCGGCCGAAGGGGGTGACGCGGGGGTCTTTGTCGACTTTGAAGACGGGGCCGCTCATTTGGTTGAGCGATTCCAATTCCGCCCGGTGCATTTCGGCATCGGTGATCATGCTGCGGAATTTATACATCGTGAAAGGTCGCCCGTTTTTCCCGGCACGCTCCTGGCGGAAGACGACGGGGCCGGGGGAAGTCAGCTTGATGATGAGCGCGGCGGCCAGCATGAGCGGGCTGGTGAGGATGAGCAGGACGGCCGCGCCGAGCCGGTCCACGAGGCTCTTGAGCAGGAGCGACCAGGAAACCGACGGCGTGGTGCGGAAGACCAGCATGGGGACATTGCCCATGGCGTCGAAGGTGGGCTTCGCGATGGAGGTGCGGATGAAATTGGCCACCATCCAGGCTTCCACGCCCTCGATTTCGCAGGCTCCGATCGCCTGCTGGAGCCGGAGCATGTTGGAGTGCCCCCCGGCGAAGATCACCCGGTTGACGGAGTATTTGTGCATCGCGTCGATCAGCGCCGAGACGGGCTGTGTCTCGATGTTGATCTCCCCCATGATGTCCGTCTCGATCAACTGCGCCGGGGTGAGCGCCTGGCGCAGGGCCTTGATGTCGCTGGGGCGGCCCGCCAGCAGGATCGGTTCGCGGTGGGTGCCGTTGCGGGTGCGTCCGCGGTAGATGGCGACCGTCGCCCGTTCCCGCAGCGTCAGGAACAAGGCGGCGAAGAAGCCGAAGAAAGGCAACACGGCGCGGCTGGGGACGGTCAGCCGGAAGAAGACGACGCACCCGGCGACCAGGAGGGCGAGCCAAAAGGCCGCGCTCGCCATCTGAGCCAGCGAGCGGCCGATTTTTTTCTGCAGCGGGTTGACGTAAAAACCGTGCAACTCCAGCAGGATCGGCCCAAAGGGCATGATGATAAAAATGATCCACTGGTTGTCGGAAAACGGCCCGAGGGATTCGAGCGGAAACCAATGGCGGCTTTGCTGCCGTACAACATAGGCAGCCCAGAAGGCAACGGCCAGGAGAAGGGCGTCGAGGATCTGATAGAGCTGCAGATTAAATTCTTGTTTCCTACCCGTCATGCTTCGTGGCAAATTATCCTACGCGGTTTCGATAAATCCATCTCGTTTTTTTCCTAAAATGTCTGCTCCTCTCTCCCCCGGCCGCGTGGTCGGGACGATTCATAGCCCGGCGGCCTTGACGGCGGCTCTCAAGCTGCCGCGGGGAGCGGTCGATTTCCTGGAATTGCGGGTGGACGCTTTTGCGGAAGCCGGGAAATGCGACCTGCTGGAGCGGAGCGTCGAGCGCCTGCGCGCGCCGTTGCTGCTGACCGTCCGGCATCCGCTGGAGGGAGGCGCGGGCCGGCTGGGAGCCGCGCAACGCCGCGCGCTCTACCGGCGCTTCCTGCCCCAGGCGAGCCTCGTGGATGTGGAGCTGCGCAGCGCGAAGGCGCTGGAAGACGTCCTCGCCGCCGCCCGTTCCCAGGGCGCGCAAGTGATCCTCTCCCATCACGATTTCCGCAAGACGCCCACCCTGGCGAAGCTGCAAGCGCTGCGCCGCGCGGCCCGGCGGGCGGGAGCCGACGTGTTCAAAGTCGCCGCCACGGCCAACGGCGCGCGCGACGCGGCGGTGCTGCTCGATTTTCTGACCGCGCGCGGGGCCTCCGCTCCGGCGCTGGCCGTCATGGGGATGGGGACGTTCGGGAAAGTGTCGCGGCTGGTGCTGGCCCGGGCCGGGTCGGTGCTCAACTACGGCTTCCTGGACCGCGCGCAGGTCCCCGGCCAATGGCCCGCCGAACTGCTGAAAAAGCGGCTGGCCGAGCTGGCGTTGTAGCGGCGAGGGCGGAGGACCTCTCCGCGTCTTTTACTTCGCCACCAAGTCGTAATCCTGCGTTCCCGTAATGGGGACTTCGGCGAACGTGCCGACCGGGAGCGGGCGGGCGAGGAGCACGCGGCAATCCACATCCGGCGCGTCGGCGGCCGTGCGGGCGATGAGCGGCTGCTCCACCAGCACGCGCAGCGTTTGGCCGACAAAGCCCTTGGCCACCTGGCGCGCGATCTTTTGCTGGAGCGCCATCGCCTTGCGAAAGCGGGCTTTCTTGGTGACGGTGGGGATCTGCCCCTCCAGCTTGGCGGCTTGCGAGCCCTCCTCCCGCGAGTAGGTGAAGATGCCGAGCCGTTCAAAGCGCGTCTGCTCAATGAAGCCGAGCAGCGCGCGGAAGTGTTCCTCCGTTTCGCCGGGGAAGCCGACGATGAAGGTCGTGCGGATGGCGATGCCGGGGATGCCCGCGCGGATGCGCCCGATCAGCCGCTCGATGTGTTCGCGCGAGGTCTCGCGGTGCATCGCCTTGAGCATGTCGGGGTGGATGTGCTGGAGCGGGATGTCAATGTAGCGGGCCACTTTGTCGTTGCGGGCGATGGCGGCGATCAGTTCGTCGCTCCAGTGGGCCGGGTGGGTGTAAAGGAGGCGGATCCAGAAGTCGCCCTCGATTTGCTGCAAGGCGTCCAGCAGCCCGGCGATGGTGGGGCCGCGCGAGGGATCGACCGGCTGGTTGGCGCGGGGGCGGGTTTCCCAGCGGTCCATGCCGAAGTAGCTTGTATCCTGGCTGATGAGGTTGATCTCGCGCACCCCCTGGGCGACGAGGCCGCGCACTTCCTCCACCACGCTCTCGATGGTGCGGCTGCGGTGCCGCCCGCGCATGGCGGGAATGACGCAGAAGGAGCACGGGTGGTTGCACCCCTCGGCGATTTTCGCGTAGGCCGTGTGGGCGGGCGTGAGGCGGAAGCGCGGCGTGTCGTAATCGGGGATGTAGACCGGCTTGGTTTGCGCGACAAGATTCAGCGGCTCCCATTCGCCCTCGGCCGCCGGCGACGGCCCGGCGAGCACCTCTTCGATGAGTTCGCCCGCTTGCGCGATCTGGTCGATGCCGATGAAGGCGTCCACCTCCGGCATGGACTTGGCGAGTTCCTTGGAAAAGCGCTGGGCCATGCACCCCGCGACAATCAGCTTCTGGCCCGCCTTCTTCTTGTGCAGGCCGCGCTGCTGGTTGACCTCCAGAATCGCCTCAATCGACTCCTCCTTGGCCGAATCAATGAACGAGCAGGTATTGACGATCAGCACATCGGCCTCGCCGGCGTCGGACGTGATCTCCATGCCGCGTTGCAGAATGCCGCCCAGCATCACCTCGGCGTCGGAGAGATTCTTGGCGCAGCCGAGGCTGATGAGGCCGACTTTGATCGGAGAGGTGGAGAGCGTTTTCGAGGATTTCACGGCTTTAAGGAGAGGCAGAGTAACCGCAGATTTGGCAGATTCACGCAGATTTTTGCGGAGAGGCGGTTTCGCGGAAAGCCCCATTCTTGCCGCGCCGCCGGATGAAATCCGGTTTTTGAGTTGTGAGATCGCGTCTCCTGCGCGAGCATATTTGATGTCGCGGGGTTCTTCCCGGCGGCGCAATCGCAATCAATTCGAACCCTGGGAGTCAATATGGGCAAAGGTAATAATAGTCAGCGCAAAGAAACCAAAAAACCGAAGAAGCCGAAGGAGCCAAAAGGCCCAACGCCCCGCAAATAGGCGGAACGCATCCTGGTTGCATTCTCGTTCCCAAGTTGCACTTGGGTATCTGTTTAGCGCGCAAGAAAGGGATCAATCCGAAGGATTGAAAGAGGTTGGCCGGGGGTCGAGCGGAGCGACATCCCCGGTTTGGTCGAGCCATCAGCTCGCCCTTCCAGGGTGAATGCATGGCGGGGCGAATCCCGGTGGTGTCGGCGCGTGGATGCGCCTCAACCACCGGCTAACGTCTGGAACCGGGGTTCTCTCTCTTGAGCCGCGCTTCCTATTTTACCCGGCCAAACAGATACCAAATTGGGAACGAGCAGCGAAAATTCGCGAGGCATGGGGATCCGCTATCGATTTTTTTTGGATAATTACGGTGCATACACGACCAAGAGTTCCTTTGTCGGCGATTCCCTGGAAACCAAGCACCCCTAAAACCCAATGAAATTATCCACCCCCAACCGCGCGGGAAGTCCAATTCAACCAGTTGCCATCACCAAAAAACCAAATTACAAAAGCCATCCAAGGAGACCCAGCCTGCTTATTGTCGCGGCGATAGCGATTTCAGGCTTATTGGCAGCCTCAATGGGTGCAAAAGGGCAAGCTCCAGGAGACCCTGGTTTCTGGGGAACGGCAGCGAATTTTGCCGTCATCAGCTATGCGGGGGTTACCAATACCGGCCCCAGCGTCATCGAGGGAAACGTGGCCCTCAGTCCGACCCCTTCGATCACCGGTTTCCCTCCAGGAGTAGTCAACGGAACGATTCACTACAATGATGCGGAGGCGGTACAAGCCCGGATTGACGCCACTGCCGCTTACAATACTCTTGCGGGACTCACGCCAACCGCCAACCTAACGGGGGTGAATTTGGGCACACAGACGCTTACAGCGGGCGTTTACCATTTCGATTCATCGGCCGCTCTGGACGGGATTCTGACCCTGAATACTCTGTCGGACGCCAACGCGATTTTCGTTTTTCAAATCGGGAGCACGCTGACCGCGGGGATCGGGTCTCAAGTAGTTGTGACGGGTGCCGGTGCCGGAATCGATGCCAATGTGTTCTGGCAGGTCGGCAGTTCGACAACCCTTATGACCAACGCCGAATTTTTCGGGAATATTATCTCCTTGGCCAGTGACACCCTCAATACGGGGGCCAATGTGGAAAACGGGAGAGTGATCGCTCTTAACGGAGCCGTGACGCTCGACAGCAACGAAATCAATCCTTCGCAGGTGCCGGAGCCTTCGACGTGGGCGATGTTGTTTGGCGGAATGGGCGTGGGGGGCTTCTGGACGCGGATGCGCTGCCGCTCAAGGCGTAATCGGCAGGGAGGGCTATAGCCCCTCCCTAGAAAGCCTTCTTTCCAGCCGGTTTCTTCCCGGCGTGCTTCTTCCCCGCCGAGTAGCTCACCGGCTTGCGCTTGGGCTCGATTTTGTCGAGACCGGTGCCGCTCTTGAGTTCCGCGATCTGGTCGCGCAAGAGAGCCGCTTTTTCGTATTCCAGGTTCCCCGCGGCTTCGACCATCTCGCTTTCCAGCTCGCGCAGAAGTTCGCCCACGTCAAAGCGTGCGCCGGTTTCGCGCACGACGGATTCCTCCATCTGGCGTCCTTTCAGGATCATGTGCAGGCTCTCCTGCACGGCCCGTTTCACGCTGGTGGGCGTGATGCCGTGCGCCTCGTTGTAGGCCATCTGCTTCGCGCGCCGGTATTCGGTCACGGCGATCAGCTTGGCCATGCTCTTGGTGACGACATCGGCGAAAAGGTAGACCTGGCCGTTGACATGGCGCGCGGCGCGGCCCGCCGTCTGGATGAGCGAGGTCTGGCTGCGCAGGTAGCCCTCCTTGTCGGCGTCGAGGATGCAGACGAGCGAGACTTCCGGCAGGTCGAGCCCCTCCCGCAGCAGGTTGATGCCGACCAGGATGTCGAACTCGGCGGCCCGCAGCGCGCGCAGGATCTCCACGCGCTCGATGGTGTCGATGTCGGCGTGGAGGTAGCGGACTTTGAGGCCCACGTCGCGCAGGTAATCGGCGAGATCCTCGGCGGTCCGCTTGGTGAGCGTGGTGACGAGCACGCGCTCGTTTTTCTCGATCCGCTCGCGGCACAGCTCGATGGTTTCGTCGATTTGGTGCTTGAGCGGGCGGATGGTGATCTGCGGGTCGAGCAGCCCCGTGGGGCGGATGATCTGCTCGGCGATGAGCAGCGTGCCCGGCGTGTGGACATCGAACAGTTCCGGCGGCTGGTCGGTGCGCGAAAGCTGGCGTTCCCCGGCGAACGCGGCCGGTTCGGGATCGCCGTTGGCCAGCGCCTCCTTTTTGCCGGGGAAATAGCCGGTGTTGCCCGCCACGCTGTTGCGCAGCTCGAAGTCGGCGGGCGTGGCGCTCACGTAGATGAGCTGATTGGTCATCTCCATGAACTCTTTGAAGTTGAGCGGGCGGTTGTCGAGCGCGCTGGGGAGCCGGAAGCCGTAGTTGACGAGCACGCTTTTGCGCGAGCGGTCGCCCTCGAACATGCCGCCGATTTGCGGGACGGTGGCGTGGGATTCGTCGATGACGCAGAGGAAGTCGCGCGGGAAGAAGTCGAGCAGCGTGAACGGGCGCGAGCCCGGCGGGCGGCCGGAGAGATGGCGCGAGTAGTTTTCGATGCCGCTGCAGAACCCCATTTCCTGCATCATCTCCAGGTCAAACTCGGTGCGCATTTTGATGCGCTGGGCTTCCAGCAGTTGCCCGTGCGCCTCGAACCAGGCCACGCGCTCGTCGAGTTCCGCGCGGATCGTTCGCATGGCCGTCTGCAACTTGTCGTAGGGGGTGACGAATTGCTTGGCCGGGTAGAGGACGACGCGTTCCAGTTGGGCGAACGCCTCGCCGGTGAGCGGGTCGAAGCGGGCGATGCGGTCGATCTCGTCGCCGAAGAACTCGATGCGCAGCCCCTCCTCGTCGGCGCTGGCGGGGTAGACCTCCACCACGTCGCCGCGCACGCGGAACTTGCCGCGCGTAAAGGCGATGTCGTTGCGCTCGTAGAGCATCTCCACCAGCTTCGCCAGCAGCGCTTCGCGCGTGATCGCCTGGCCCGTGTGCAGTTCGGCCAGCATGTTGAGGTAATCCTCCGGCGAGCCCAAGCCGTAGATGCACGAGACGCTCGCGATCACCACCACGTCGCGCCGGGAAAGCAGCGAACTGGTGGCCGAAAGCCGCAGGCGCTCGATCTCCTCGTTGATGGAGGAGTCTTTTTCGATATACGTGTCCGTGCGCGGGATATACGCCTCCGGCTGGTAATAATCGAAGTAGCTGACGAAGTATTCGACGGCGTTGTGGGGGAAGAACTGCTTGAACTCGCTATAAAGTTGGGCGGCCAGCGTCTTGTTGTGGGCGATGACCAGCGTGGGACGGTCGATCTGCGTGATGACGTTGGAGACCGTGAACGTCTTGCCCGAGCCGGTGACGCCGAGCAGCGTTTGGTGGCGGTTTCCCGCGGCGACCGACTTGACCAGCTTGGCGATGGCCTGGGCCTGGTCGCCCATCGGCTGGTAATGTGACGCGAGTTCGAAAGCCATAACCCGGTAAGCATATCAGGTCCGGCCCTCCAGCGCAAAGCGGCAATCGGGAGTCGCGAAGATCCCTACCGCGAGCGGCCTCTTTTGGGGGCGGGGGCGGGCTTCGGGTTCACCGGGTTGCCCTGGGCGTCAAAGGTGTCGGTGCCGGTCACTTTGCCGTCGGGATTGCGATGGTAGACGGTCCGGCGCACCACCGTGCCATTGGGCGTTTTTTCCGTCACTTCGCCTACATGCCCGAACGGGTCGTATTTGTAGCTTACCCGGCCGATGACCTTGTCCTTGGCGTCGTAGCAAACGCCGTCCACTTCCCGCCCCTGGTCGTCGAGGGAATAGACCCAGCGCTGGACGAGTTTTTTGGCGGCGTTGTAGGTCCTGGTCTCCTCCGTGCGGTTGTCGAGGTCCTTCTGCGTGTCGGTGCGCGAGCCGTCGTCGTGGAGGGTGCTGGTGATCTTGATGGGAGTGCCTCCCTCTTGGGCGTGGCAGGGGACGGCGAGGACGGCTGCGAACAGCCCGGCAAGGGTCAGGGTGAAGAGGCGGGGGAGAGACATACGGTTAGGAAAGAACGGGGACTTCGTTGTCGTGCTTGTTAAATTGCAGGTCGTGCAGCCGCCGGTAGTTGCCATTTTGCGCGAAGAGTTCCGCGTGGGTTCCCTTTTCCACAATATGGCCGTCCACCATGCTGATGATCTGGTCGGCATTCAAAATCGTGGAGAGGCGGTGCGCAATGGCAATCACGGTGCGTCCCACGGCCAGCCGGTCAAGGGC
>JAQTMF010000067.1 GCA_028714515.1 Chthoniobacteraceae bacterium
TTCTGGAATCTGTGTAAATCTGCGAAATAGACGACAAAAGGCCGGCCAACTTGCTTGTCATCCCGACCGCAGGGAGGGACCTCGCAAACGTCTCGGCGCTTTCCTTTCTTCGGAAGCCTGATGCCTTGGCGGGATCCCTCGCAAGCTCGGGATGACACGGGGGGATGCGCCGTTTCGCGCAATAAACGACAAAAGCCCGGCCAACGTGCTTGTCATCCCGACCGCAGGGAGGGACCTCGCAAACGTCTCGGCGCTTTCCATCCTTCGGGATCCCGAAGCCTTGGAGAGCAAGATCCCTCGCGATGCTCGGGATGACTCGCGCGGGGCGACTCACCCCTCCGCGCTGACGCGGCCCTTGTCCCGCCACTCGCGGGCGCTCAGGCCCCGCACCAGCAGCGTGATTTCGCCCTTGGGCGGATGCGCCGTGTAGTGGGCCAGCAGCTCCCCGGCCGTCCCGCGCCGGTATTCCTCGAACGTCTTCGTCAGCTCGCGCGCGACGCACAACGGACGCTCCCCCAGGAGACGCACGGCGGCTTCCAGCGTTTTGCAAAGACGGTGCGGGCTTTCATAAAAAACGCTCGTCTCGCGGCGTTGTGCCGCCGCTTCCAACTCCCGCTCGCGGCCGCCGCTCTTGGGCGGGAGGAAGCCGCCGTAATAAAACGCCTCGGCAGAGAAACCGGAGCCGATCAGCCCCGTGATCACCGCGCTCGCCCCCGGGAGCACGCTGTATGGCAGCCCCTCGGCGATGCATGCCCCCAGCAAGCGCGCGCCGGGGTCCGAGATGCCCGGCATCCCGGCGTCCGACACCACCGCCACCGTCTCGCCGCGCCGGAGCCGCTCCATCAACTCCTGCGTGCGCCGGGCCTCGTTGTGCTCGTGGTAGGAGATGAGCGGCTTGGCGATGCCGAAGTGCTGCAGGAGCAGGCCGGAGTGGCGGGTATCCTCGGCGGCGATCACGTCGGCGCTTTTGAGCACGTCCAGCGCGCGCAGCGTCATGTCGCCCAGGTTGCCAATGGGAGTCGGGACAAGAAAGAGCATGGGAGACAAGGGTGCCGGAAAAGCGGCCCGCGCAAAAGGCGAATCTTGGGCCTCGCGCAAAGACGCCACGGCGCGAAGAAGAGGTCTTGTTTTTCCTTTGCGCCCCGGCGTCTTTGCGGGAAACTTTTCCCATGCTGCCGCCGCTCTTCCCCCTGCTTCGCCGCGCGGGCACGGCGGTGCTGGATCTGCTTTACCCTCCCCATTGCGCGATCTGCCGCGCCGCCACTCCCTCGGGCGAGCACCTTTGCGCCGCCTGCCGGGCCCAGGCCCCGGCGCTCAAGGGGACGCTCTGCGCTGTCTGTTCCACGCCGTTTTCGGGCCAAATCAGCGGCCCTTTCGTTTGTTCCTCGTGCCTCGAACGGCATTTTGCCTTCACCTGCGCCGTCTCCCGCTACCGGAGCGCCGGGCCGGTGCGCGAACTGGTGCACCGGCTCAAATACCAGCGCGCCGTCCACCTGCGGGGCGTCCTGGCGGGGTGGCTGGCGGAGGCGCTCGGCGACCCGCGCCTCCAAGACCCCCCTCCCGACCGGCTCGTGCCCGTGCCGCTCCACCCCGCGCGCCAGCGGGAGCGCGGTTTCAACCAGGCCCGTCTCCTGGCCGAGACGCTCTCCCGGCGAAGCGGCATTCCGCTTTCCGACTGCCTGCGGCGTGTCCGTTTCACCCCCTCCCAAACGCGCCTCGACCGCAAAGAACGCATGGAAAACTTGCGCGATGCCTTCCAATTGCGGCAAAATTGTCCCGTGCGGAATCTTCATCTTCTGTTAATCGACGACGTTCTGACCACCGGCTCGACGGTGGACGCCTGCGCGCGCGTTTTGAGGGAGGCCGGCGCAGCCTCCGTGCGGGTTGCCACCGTGGCGAGGGCGTAAACGCAATGACCTACAAAGAAGCCATCGCGTGGCTCTACGCGACGCAACCGGTCGGCATCAAGCTGGGCCTCGAAAACATCACCCGCCTCGTGCGCGCGCTGGGCATCGACCCCGCGCCCGCCCACGGCCCCGTTATCTTTCACATCGCCGGGACCAACGGCAAAGGGTCGGTTTGCGCCATGCTCGACGCCATCTGCCGCGCGGCGGGCAAACGGACCGCTCTTTTTACGTCGCCGCACCTCGTCACCTTCCGCGAACGCATCCGCGTCAACGGCGCGCCCATCCCGGAGGCGGACATCGCCGCCGGGTTGACGCGCATCCGCGAGATCGTCTCCGGCTGGCCCGCGCATCCGACGTTTTTCGAGCTCACCACCGCGCTCGCGCTCGCCTGGTTCCAGGAACAGCGGGCCGAGGTGATCGTGCTGGAAACGGGGCTTGGCGGGCGGCTCGACGCCACCAACGCACTCACCCCGGCCGTCACCGCGATCACGTCGCTGAGCATGGACCACCGGCAATACCTCGGGGAGACGCTGGCCGCCATCGCCGCCGAAAAAGCGGGCATCTTCAAGCCGGGCGTCCCGGCCGTCAGCACCCCGCAGCCGCCCGAAGCCGCGCGGGTCCTGGAAGAAACCGCCGCGCGCGTGGGCGCCTCTTTTGCTTGGGCCGCCGAACCCGTGACGCGGGAAGTCGCGCTGGCGGGAAGTCACCAGCGCCTCAACGCCGCGCTCGCCCTCGCCATCCTGGAAGCCGCGCGGATGCCCATTCCGCAAGCCGCGATCACCCAGGGGCTGCAAAGCGTCATCTGGCCGGGCCGGTTCCAGCGGATCGCGGGGCCCACGGGCATCCCCCTCATCCTGGACGGCGCGCACAACGAATCCGCCGCTTCCCGGCTCGTGCAAACTTGGGCCGAAGTCTACGGCGAGGAGCGCCCCGTCCTTCTCTTGGGAGTTTTGCGCGACAAAGACGTGCCCGCCATCTGCCGGGAACTCGCGCCGCTGGCGGCCGAATTCGTGGTCACGCCGGTGCACAGCATCCGCACGTGCGACGCCCCCGCGCTCGCCCAATGCGTCCGCGCCGCCGCCCCGGCCACGCCGTGCCTGGAGGTCCGGTCCGCCGCCGAGGGGTTGCAGCGGGCCCAAGCCGCCGCGCAAGCGTCCGGCCGCCGCGTGCTCATCACCGGCTCGCTCTTTTTGGTCGGCGAAGTCCTGGCCCTGCTGCAAGGCGGCACCGCCGAAGCAAGCGCGCAGTGACGGGGATGTTGAGAGGGGAGGAGGTTGAGGGTTGAGAGAGAGAAGGGGCGCGGCGCCGCTCAATGCTCGAATCTCAACGCCCGGATCGCCTCGGCGTAGTCCGGCTTGCCAAAGACCGATGTGCCCGCGACGAGGACGTTCGCCCCGGCGGCAACGCACAGTTTCGCTTGGGGCGCGCTGATGCCGCCGTCCACCTGGATGTGGAACGCCAGCCCCCGGCGCGCGCGCTCGGCCGCCGCCGTTTCGATTTTGCCCAGCATCTCCGGCTGGAACGACTGGCCGCCGAATCCCGGCTCCACGGTCATCACCAAGAGCAGGTCGATCTGGTCCAGATACGGTTCCACCGCCGCGAACGGCGTGCCGGGCCGCAGCGAAATCCCGGCCGTGCAGCCCGCCGCGCGAATCCGCCGCAGCGTCTCCGCGAGGTGTCCCTCGCCCGCCTCCACATGGAGCGTCACGTTGCGCGCGGTGGGCAGGAAACGGTCCAGGTAATGGCCGGGCCGCTCGATCATGAGATGCACGTCGGCGGGCAGGGAAACGGCCTTCGCCACGGCGGCGCAAAAGGCCGGGCCGAAGGAGATGTTGTCCACGAAATGGCCGTCCATCACATCGAGGTGAATCCAGTCCGCACCGGCCGCCTCGACCGCGCGCACCTGCTCGCCCACCCGCGTGAAATCCGCCGCCAGCACCGACGGCGCGATCAGGGTTTTGGAAAAATCAATGGCCATGAGTTAGTATCTTGTCAGAAGGAAAATGGCGCATGGAGCGCCGGATTTTTGGTTCAGGGCAAGGCGGAAGCCCATGGCGCTATCTGAAGATAGCGACTTGGGCTGACAACGCAGCCCTGGGCCAAAAAGACAAGCTGAATGCGACATTTTACGCGTGACAAGATACTAGATTCCCGCGCGCCGCAACAGATCGGCGAGCACTTTTTCGGCCTCGAAGACTTCCTTGGCGATTTCCAAGGCCGCGCGGCTGTGGCGGGCGTAGTCGGCGTTGATGGCGCGCACGCCCTCGGTGATTTCCTCCATGGTTTGGAAGGATAACAACCCCTCCTTGCCGCCGTAGAACTTGGTGAACCCGGTTTCCTGCGTGATGGCGGGCCGTCCGGCGGCCAGGTAGCAGGCCGTGCGGTCGCTGAACCACCCGGTGTGCAGCCGCACATACTGGTCCTTGGCGACGGTGAACTCGCCCTTGGAGTGCTGGATGTAGCGCAGGTAATCGTTCCAATCGACGCTCATCGCGTGCGGGCTCGTCAGCCGCCAGCCGTTGCGCAGGAAGAGCGCCTGCGTGGCGGGGTCTTTGATGTCGGTGGCCAGCTCAAAGGGCTCGTGCGAGCAGCGCGGGGCGTCCACGAATTTGAGGAACTCCAGCGACTTGCTCCAGAGGTAGTTTTCCTTGCGCCACTCGATGTCCTTTTTCCCGCTGGTATTCCAGTTGGCGATGCTCGTGAAAACGGCCCCGCCGGGGGGAGTCCCCTCCGGTTTCCAAAGGTCGGTGACGACCGGCTGGCGCGTCGGCAGCCACGTGCGGCCGTGGAGCGGCACGGGGAAGTCCGGCTGCCCGATGTTTTCGCCAAACGTAAAGAGCGCGCGGTGGCGGCCCAGGTATTCCTTGGTATCGGCGGTGTCCTTGTCCACCTTGATCTGCTCCACGCCGGGATCGCTCTCCACATACAGCATCCGGTCGTTGCCCACGAGGTCTTCGTTGAATTCCTGGGAGCCGCAGACGTTCAAGATGGCATCCGCGTCGCGGTAGAGATCGAGGATCTCCTTCTTCTGCAACCCGGCGCACGGCGTGTTCGGCAAAAAGCGGGCGCAATAGCCCCAGCGGCCCTCGAACCCGAACTGCGCGGCCAGTTTCCCCAGCACCTCGGCGGCGTAGGAGTAATCCTCGTCCACGCTCCAAGTCACGGGGTTGTAGGGGAGGCGCGCGGAGTCCTCGATGTAGTAAACCTCATGCCCGAGACGTTGCAGGCCCACGATATAATGCACATGCTGCCAGATCACCCCGGCGATGGGGCACCCGGCCGTAAAGCCCATGACAACGATCTTTTTGCGTTTCATAAAACGGTGAGAGCGGAAAAGGTCTATGGAACCGCGAACGGGCCGGGGATGCAATCCGGAAATCCGGCGGAAGCACACCGCGCGCCGGGTCTACTCGAAATCGTCGATGTCCAGATCCAGCGCCGCCGCGTCCGCCGCCCGCCGCCGGGCCTGGGCGCGCGCCACGATCCGCAGCGTGACAAAAAACACCGCCAGGGAAACCGGCCCGCCGATCACCAGCGACCCGAGGAACGTCGGCCAGATCACCGTCGTGAAAACGTCCCAATGGAGCCATTGCTGAACGTGAAGGTGATCCACAAGCAAATGCTGCGGCCAGCGGTGGGGATGGTTCAGCAGCCAGAAACCGATCTCGTATTCGAGCCGCAGGAGCACCGGCATCAGCGGAATGATCACATCGTGCAGCGCCACCCCCACGGCCGCGGCCACCCGGCTGCACCGGACCACCCACGCCACCAGGATCCCCAGCAGCGTCTTGACCCCCAAAAACGGCGTAAAGCCAAAGAACACCCCCAGCGCCACGCCCCCGGCGATGGAATGGGGCGTATCGTGCAACTGGACGACACGCCGCAGATGCTCCCGCAGCCCGGCGATCCAGCCTTTTTTCCCTGGGGACAAATGCGCGGGTGTCATGGCGTTTCTATTGAGCCCCCCACGGTTTGGTGTATCCTTTGTCACTCGTCATGGAATCCTCGTCACCTTCCAACGCAACCGAAGTTCGCGCAATACGCAAATGGTTTCTTGTCGCGCTGGTGCTCTCCCTGGCGGTCCACGGCGCGCTGTTCGTCTATTTCCGAACCAAGGAACTCCCGCACTTCACCTTCACCAGCCCCACCACCGAGCGGCTCGTTCCCCGCGCCTTCACCGTCAAAAAGGTGACGATCCCCGAGGAACTCCTCAAACCGGCGGAAACCCCCGCGCCCAAGCCGGCCAACCTCGCCGATCCGTCAAAAACCGTCCTTTCCGAGGAAAAACCGAGCGCCGACACCCTCCCCAACGATGTGCGGCTCACCCCCTCCGCGCCCGCTTCCGCTGGCGACCTGACCAAAACCTTCGCCGCCGAAAAACCGCGCGTCGAGGCCGCCAAAATCAACCAGCCCGGCGCCAACGCGCAGGTGGAGCAGGAAATCGCCTCCCTGCCGGACCAGATCGGCCCCAAAAACGCGCCCAAAATCGCCGCGGGCAACGGCGGGAAATTGCCCGAATCGGCCGTCAACGGCACCGGGGGCCCGGACGCCAGCGAGATCGACAAACTGCTCGCGCAATCCGGCCCCTTCACCGGCAACGGCGGTCCGCTGCACATCTCGGATAAATCCGGCGCGGGCCCCGGAGGCGCGCTCTTTGAATACGACAGCGCCACGCTTCGCCCCGAAGCCGTCAAAACCCTCGGCAAACTCGGCGCGCTCATCGAACGCATCCCGCGCCACAGCCTCCCGAACGCCACCTTCACCATCGAGGGCTACACGGACTCCTTCGGCCCGGCGGACTACAACCAGAAACTCAGCCAGGCCCGCGCCGACGCCGTCAAAGCGTGGCTCGTCGAGAACATGAAGCTCAACCCGGCCAAGATCGAAGCCAAAGGGCTCGGCAGCACCCGGCTCACGGTCCCCGCCACCGGCACCCGCGAAGAGCAAGCCCCCAACCGGCGCGTGGAGATCGTCATCCGCACCCCGAAGAACTAGCGGCGCTGGAATCTAGCGCCGATCCACGCTCCCCAGCGAAAACGCCTCCAGCCCCGGCGCTTCCTCCTGGCAGGGAAAACGGACAAATCCCCCCTCCCGCGTCTCCCGCCGGATCCGGGCAAACAGCCGCGCCTTGGTCCGGGGATCTGGAGCGCAAGGGGAAAGGCTGAGCGCGAACACCGCGTTCAGTTTGCGGCACTCCTTCAAAAAAAGCTCCGCGTCCCTCCCAAAGGCCAAGCGGCCCGCATCAAACAGCGCCTGTTCATCGGGGTCGAGCGCGTCGACAACAGAGAGGCGGGCCAGGTGTTGAAACTCTTCAAATAGCATTTTCTTTCGCCGGTTTAGGTTTACACGGGAGAAGCACTCCGGTTCTCCCCTACTGCTATTTCGTGCATCACCCCCCGGCCGCGCGGGTAACAAAATACGGAAAATGAGAAAAAACGCCGTTTTTTCCGGGTGCCTTCCCCAATTTTGGCAAAAAAAAGGCGCTTGGGAGAGATCCCAAGCGCCTTTAAAATGAATGAGTTCGAGCGACTTATGCGACCACGGGAACCGCGTCCACATTCACCCGGCGGCCTTCGCGGTCGAAACGGACCGTGCCGTCGATCATCGCGAAGATCGTGTAATCCCGGCCGATGCCAACGCCACGCCCCGGCAGGAACTTCGTCCCGCGCTGGCGGATGATGATGTTGCCGGCGACCACCGCCTGGCTGCCGAATTTCTTGACGCCGAGGCGTTTGCTTACGCTGTCGCGCCCGTTCTTTACACTGCCTTGACCTTTTTTATGAGCCATATGAAGTCGAAATTTTAAGCGTTGATAGCGGTGATCTTGACCTTCGTCAGCTTCTGACGATGGCCGACCGTGCGGTGATACCCCTTGCGGCGGCGATATTTGAAAGCGATCACCTTGTCGCCCTTTGTCTGGGCAACCACTTCCGCGGCGACCGAGGCTCCTTTGAGGGCAGCCGCGTCGGATTTGATTTCCGCGCCATCGGCGTAGAAAAGAACGTCCGCGAAGCGAGTTTCGGAGCCCGGTTGGACATCCAATTTCTCCACTTCGATCACATCGCCCGTGGCGACCTTATACTGTTTGCCGCCGGTTTTTATAATTGCGTAAGCCATAGTCGTCTCGAAAAGAAAGGCGGAAAAAGTGCCATGGCGGGAGGCCAATGACAAGGCTTTCTTCACAAAACTTCGCTTTTTCACGGATCCGGCTCCGTTGCACACCGCCATGCTTGCGCCTCCAGGGCCTCCTGGAAAGCCGAAAAGTCAACCACCTCGCCCCCGTGGCGGCGCACCTCGCACACCCGCACCTCCTCCGCGTCGTCCGGCTCCAGCGGCACACCATACCCATCGCGCGCTCCCCGCCGGGGCGGAATATAAACCGCCGCCACCTCCAGCGCCTCCCCCGTCTCGGGATGCGCCGTCCGAAACCAGAACATGCCTACAACAGCTTGATCTTCCAGAGTTCCGTGCGCCAGAGCCCCCCTTTCCAGCGCTCGCAGGCGCCGGC
Source organism: Chthoniobacteraceae bacterium (assembly GCA_028714515.1). GTDB lineage: Bacteria > Verrucomicrobiota > Verrucomicrobiia > Chthoniobacterales > Chthoniobacteraceae > UBA695. The sequence continues at coordinate 8,416 of JAQTMF010000067.1, forward strand.
CACCGTCACATACGAGCCGATCTGCGCCTCATAATCCGCCCGGCTCGGCGAACTCCGCGGAACGTCGAGCGCCACCAACTCGTCCTTCACCGGGTATTCGAAATGCTCCCCGTTGGTCAGCACGTCGCTCACGTCAAAACTGAGCGGATAGCTCCACGAAACCGGCACGATCATAAACAACTCCGGCTCCGACGCCTCCTCCGCGAAACCGACCTCCACCCGCGCGGGCACCGTCCGGCTGAAAGCGTCCCGCTTCGTCACCCCGCCGCCGCCCGTCGCGTCAAACCCGTAAAACAGCCCCGGGAAACGGAAAGACCGGTCCTTATACTCCACATACGCCGCCGGGAGCGCATCCAGGCTCGTCACGATCTGGATACTGCGCCACTTGTTCACCTCCTCCACCTTCCGGTCCAGCGTCAACGGCGAGGCCTCCGGCAACGGCGCGTCCGCCGCCACCATCCGGCGCGTCACCGTCACCGGAGTCCCCGTCTGCGGCTCCACGGACCGCCCCACCAGCACCGGCCACTCCACCGTCGTCGTCCGCTTGCGGGCCACCTGCGCGTCCTTGGGCTCCACCACGCTCTCCAGCACATTCAGCCCCGTATCCGCCGGAGTCCCCGCCGGGACATCCCGGGCCGTCGTCACCGCCGCCGCCCCCCACGAACTCGCCCGCACCGCCTCCCCCGCCAGCTCGGCCCCCGGCAGCCGCCGGTACGTCCGCCGCATCAAGAGCGCCCCATCGCGCCCCGGCACCGGCTCCTGCCACACCAAGCGGTGCCCGGGAGCCCTCGGATGCGGCGAACCATACGCCGCCTCCAACTCGGAGGCCCCCGTCACCGCCACCCCGGCGCGAACAGGCACCTCCTCCACCAATTCAACATCCACCGCGGACTGCGTCGGAAACCGGAACGGAACAGATTGAGAAGCCATGGGAAAAAGAAGTTCAGAGTCAAAAATTGAGAGTTGAAAAAAACTACCGAAAGCCCGTCCCGATCGAAGCCGCCTCGGGACGCCCCTCCTCCAGCCCCAGGATGATCCGTGTCGCCCAGGCCGCCTGCCGCTCGATCTCCGGCTTCGCCGCCTGCTGCTGGAAATCCGGGTGCGCGCTCAGCCGCCGCAACGCCAGCGGAAAGAGGATCGACTCCTCCCAACCCGCCGGAAGCAACACCGTCACCCCGGGATCCGTCGCCGCCCCCACATCCGCCGCCGTCACCGCCGGGCACCCCTCCGGATACAACGCCCGCACCCCGCGCGGAGCCAGCTCCCAGAACTCCTGCAACGCCCCGTTAAGGCACGCCACCACGTCATCGAGATCCCCCGGACGCAGCGCCGCATGCACAAGCGGGTCCGTATTCGAACGGTCGCCCGGGTCGAACGCCGTCACGCCGAGATATTTCGCCAGCCGCAAAGCCAATTGATGCACCGTTAAAGCCATAATCCTAGACCTCCTCCGTTTCCTTAACCGCCGCGTTCCGGCCCCGGCGCTTCGATGCCGCGGCCCTGGAGACGGGAGCCGAAGCCCCGCCACCCCCGGGAACCTCCGCAAACACGTGGTCTTCCACCATCTCCGCCGGGAGCAAATTCCCGAGCAGCGGCCAGACATTGGCCGCCTTATGCACATCCACCCGCTCCGCCAGATAATCCTCCAGGCAGCGGTAAGCGCGCACATGCGAACGCGTGGGCCGGTTATAGCGAAAAACATACGCCCGCCCGCTCCAGCCCGACTGGACGAGGTATTTGTGAAAGGCGCTTTCGCCCAAAATTTCGAGACAGAAAAACATGAGAAAATTGGAAAGAAGAAAAAGAAACGCCCGCGCGAACAGCGCAAAGCACAAGGAAAAGAGCGGCAAAGCGGGCCTTTGCGGGGCGGGGACATCCGTATCCCCGCCCCGCGTCGCGCCCACACCTCACCCCATCAAACAAAGCGGAGGATCCTAGACCAGCGGCGCGTTGGCCACGCTCACCGCGTGTTCCACCAACACATAACCGCGCGGCTGGTTGCTCCCCGTAATCCCCGAATCGCGCCGCACCTGCTGGCCGTAAATCGACTGGTAAGCCCAGCCCATCCGGTGGCCATAGTCCGACGTATTCTGCACCAGCTCGTGGCGCAGCGAACCGTAGGCGCGCAATCCCGCGCCCGCGCCAAGACACACACTGTAGCCCACCGGTATCCCGTTCTTGTTCGCCTGGAGCACCACCGAACCCGTCGGATGCACGTCCGTATTCTTCGCCGCGTTCCACGTCAGCCCGCCCATCGCCGTCACCCGCGCGCCGGAAGACGCCGAGCCGAGCCGGTTCGCAATCGTGATCTTGTTGCCGTCATTCGCCGAGCCCGTGTAGCTGTAGAAGCCCCACTTGCCCTTGTCCGGTCCGGTCACATTCACAATGATGAAATAGTACGTATTGGCATCGCTGCTCGTCGCGCTGTCCGTCTCCAGATAACGGTACGGAGCACCGCTGAAGCACTCGAAATACTTATTCGCCGTGCCCGAAGCCGCCCGTCCTCCGCCCGTCACGGAAAAGACGGACGTACCGGCGGCAACCGCGTCACCCAGCAGCGCCTTCGGCAAAAGCGGGCTCCCGATCGGTCCGGGCGTATCGGCGTCCACCACCTTGTGGTGCAGAATCGTCGAGCCGTTCCAGCGCGTATAGCCGCCCCGGAAGAGCACGTTCTCATCGCCCCGCAACCCCGCGCTCTGCTGCGCCTGGAGCCAGCTCGAACTGTTCGCCAGCGGCGCGAGAGAATCCTCCGTCGCCAGGAACAGATACTCGAACACCTTCGAGTAACCCGTCGCCATAATATTGACCGGCCGCGCGCCGATGGAAGTCGCGATCGCATTGGCCTGCGCGATCACGCCGGTGGAAAGCGCGTCGTCCTCCGTCAAATCGTCGCGGGTCGCCTTGTTATTCGGGCGGATCGTATTGAGCCCCACGGAGGAAGTGATAAAGCGCATCAGCATATCGCGCTGGCGCTTGCGGCCAAGCCACTTCGCCACCAGCGGAGCGGCCGCGGCCTCGATACTCCGTCCTGCGGCCAGGAACTCGATATCCTTCTTCGTCAGCCCCACCGCGTGCCGGATAAAATCGACCTGGCAGGAATAACTGCCAATCGTGAGCGCCTCCTCGTTGCCCTCCAGCACCTCATCGCCGTGCACCCCGTCGCCGCCCAGAGACGCAATCGTATTGAAGAACACCTTATCCCCGCCCCCCTTGCTCAGATCGGTCTTGATCCAGATCGGGCGATCCGAATTCTCATCCCCTTCCAGCAAGGAAAAGAGATCCTCCTCCTCCACCGCCAGGTCGATAAACCGGGAAAAAAGCTGACCGACATTACTTGCGGCAACCGACCGGTAAGATTCCAGTCCCGTCGCCGTGATTTGATTTCTAGTAGGCATGTATCCTTTGTCTTGTTTGGTTGTTCACTCGTCACCGGGCGAACGCCCGGCAATTCCTTTGAAAAGTCCTATCTCGTTCCCAAACTCCATTTGGGAACATCTCTCTTCCCGGTGGGTTCTTCGGGCAGGCTTTCATTGCCAACCCAACACCCCGGGCCCGCCGGGCGCTCAGTTGCGCCGCAGAAGCGCCTCGAAGGGCGTACCGATCTCCCGCATCAGCTCCAGCATATCCCCCGTCGACTTCGCCCCCGCCACCCGGCGTTCCAGCGTCGTCGCGGGCGGCTCCACCGGCGCATTACCGGCGGGCATCGGCCGGATCTTCCGGCGCGGAGCCGCCTTCGGGGTTTCGGGAACCGGCGGACGTTGCGCGTGTCCCAGCATTCGGGCCATCCGGCGGGCGATCTTGTATTCCGCCTGCGGATCCTCCGCCAGCGGGCTCTGCGCCTCGCGCAAATACTCCAGCTCCTCCCGGCACGCCTCGAACAACTCGCTCCCCTCCGCCAGCGCCTCCGGGAACTCCCGTGCCACGGCCTGGCGCGCCTCGCTCCTCGCCGCCGCGAGTTCGGCCTCCCGGGCTTCGGCGGCATCTTCCACGGGCGCTTCCGGCTGCACCGGCTCCTCCGTTTCGGCCTCCTCCAGCCCCTCCTCCGGTTCCCCGGTTCCATCCATCCGGCTCAAAAGCGCCGACTTCTCACGTTCCTTCTCACTCCCCGCACCCGCGACGGGTGCGGCCTGCATTGATTCCACGGCCTCCGGGGCCGCCAGTTCGGGTTCCATTGACGCCATCGTTGGCCACTCCCGCCCATACCGCAAGACCCGGCCGGGCGCGCCGCGTCAAATCACCCCCGCTACTTCACCTTGAACTTCACCTGGCGCGAAAGCAGCCAGCGCACACCGAACATATCCACCGTCGCCTTGATCGCCCGGTTCCCGAGCCCGTATTTACTGACCCCCGCCGTCCGGGGCCGGTGGTTCACCGGGATCTCCACAATGCGGTAGCCCGCCCCCTTCACCAGCGCCGGGATAAACCGGTGCATGCCGTAAAAGAGCACCAGCGCATCGCGGCACTCGCGGCGCATCGCCTTCAGCGTACACCCCGTATCGCGCACCCCGTCCTTCGTAAACCGGCTCCGCACAAAATTCGCCACGCGGCTCGTAATCCGCTTCACCACCGTATCCCGGCGCTTCGCCCGGTAGCCGCACGCCAAATCCGCCCCCTTCCCGATCTCCGCCAGCAAAAGCGAAATATCGGCCGGGTCATTCTGCAAATCGCCGTCCAGCAGCGCGATCACCTTGCCGCGCGCCGCGTGGATCCCCGCGTACATCGCCGCGCTCTGCCCCGCGTTCTTTTCAAACTCCAGGAGCCGCACCTCCGGCCGCACCTCCACGCGCCGCACCGTCTCGTCCTTGGAACCATCGTCCACGAATACGATCTCGTAATCCAGCCCCCGCAACGCCGCGTGCAGCTCGCGTTGGAGGGTTTCCATATTGTCTTGTTCGTTGTAAAGCGGGATCACAACGGACACCGCGGGCTCGGTTTGGCTCATAATGGCAGGCTGCGGTAATTATGGCATAAGAACGCCCAAATCAAGCGCAATGGGAGCCCCCGGCGCTCCTCCCTCCACACCGCCACCAATTCCACCTTCTCAAACCCCTTGCGAATCGCGGCCGGCGGATGCCCCGCGCTATCCGTCACATACAGCGCATCGCGCCCCTGGAAAAGACTCACCCCCCACTGCTCACTCGCGTATTCATCCAGCGGCAACGCCGGATTCGCCAGCAACAGCGCCCGGATCAGCGTCTGCCGCCGCTCCACCCGCGCCTCCTCGCTTGCCTTCGCCATCTCCGGCGCCTCCAGATCCCGCAAAGCCGCCTCCAGACTCCCGCGCAA
>JAQTMF010000068.1 GCA_028714515.1 Chthoniobacteraceae bacterium
AGAAAAAAGCCCCCGTCACCGGAGCCGTCGGCATGATGGACTACACCGTCCGCTTCGCCGCCAGCACCGACGGCGAAACCGTTGACTTCGTCGCCACCGTCATCGTCCCCGTCACCACCCTCTGCCTGTGCTCCAAGGCGATCAGCGAATACGGCGCGCACAACCAGCGCGGCCAAGTCACGTATTCCGTCCGCTTCCGCAAGCCGATCTGGATCGAAGACTTGATCCAGCTCGTCGAAGGGTGCGCCAGTTGCGAATTGTATTCCCTGCTCAAGCGGCCCGACGAAAAAGCCGTCACCGAGCGCGCCTACATGAACCCCGTCTTCGTCGAAGACCTCGTGCGCAACGTCGCCGCCCGCTCCGAGCGGGAGCCCAACATCCGGTGGTATCGCGTGGAAGCGGAGAACTTCGAGTCCATCCACAACCACAACGCCTACGCCGTCATTGAAAAGGCGTGCGGGCCGGAAGCGGTCTCACCACCATAATGCCGACATCCGTTTTGTATCGGCGCAAATACCGGTCGATCTCGTCGTCAACGACCACCTTCCCATAGTTGCGCGGCGAGGAGGCATGCATGAAATGCACCTTGCCGCCGGAATCCCGAAGGGCGAGGCCGACGTGCGAAGTGGCGACATTGCGCCCCCCATCCTTCGAGACGATGCAGATAATGTCGCCGCTGCGGATCTTCTCCGAGGCGGATTTCACCCGGCTGATCGGGATGCAATACATCGGCAGGCCGGTTATCCGGGCCTCCATGCGCTCGATCCCTGGCAGAAGCGCGCGATTGGAGCGCAGATAGCGGTATTGCTTCCATCCGTGGGTCATCTCGGAGGCTTGGTGCGCGACTTTGGAACCGCCCAGGCTGCGCGTGAGATCCTTGACGAGCCCCCGGCTCTCATTGTCGATCGCCCAGTCTTCAAGGTAATGGAGCCGGGACAAGTAAGCCCCCGTGCATTTCCCGTCCCGGTAGCGATCCAATTCCACATAGTGGAGCAACCGCTCGGGAGTCCAATTCTCGCGCGGTTCGGCGATCATGCGGGCGAACGCCAGCGAGGTTTCAAAGAAAGTCCAGCAATCCAGGCCCGTGAAATTGACCGAGACGCCCTCGATCCGGTCGTCAATGTCCAGGGTGAAGGATTTATAGGGCGTGCCCACCAGCGCTTTGCCGACGGTTGCGACGCGCTCCCCCATCTCCAGGTTGCTCCAGTTCTCCCTGGCGGCTCTCGCCACGAGAAGATCGAACTTCTCCCGCCCCTGGAAGAGCACGCCAAAAGGAAGCGCGGTGCCGGCGGAATTCGTGGATTTGGCCAAAGCGAAGGGAGACGAAAGACAGACCAAGGCGCAGAAGATGACGGAAAAAAGGCGGGAGACGGCGGACATCTTTGAATGGATTCGTTGGTGATTTACCGAATGAAGATCGGCTGTTGACGCCTCATGTCAAGCGTGCGGCGCGGCCCTATCCCCACATGGAGCGGATCGCGCTCCGGATATCGGCAAGGCGCAAAACCGTCGCCGCCGAATCCGTGGTGCAGCCCTGGGCCCGGCTCTGCAGCTCGAAAAAGGACCGCACCCCGGGCGGAATAAACCGGGTGAGCTGGGCGTAGGTATGGGCGTCCCGCAGCGAGCCTTTTTTTACGTTATAGCGCACCGGGTGCGTGACGTAGAGCCGGTCCCGCGCCCGCGTGCAGGCGACGTAAAGCAGGCGGCGCTCTTCCTCGATCTGCGCCGCGTCGCCCGTCGAAAGATCGTTGGGCAGGATGCCGTCGGAGGCGTGGATGAGATACACGACGTCCCACTCGCACCCCTTCGCGGAGTGGATCGTGCTGAGTGTGAGCCAGTCATCGTCCAGCGCGGGAGCCCCGGCGAAGTCGCCGGTCACGTTCGGCGGGTCCAGGGTGAGATCGGTCAAAAACGTTTGCCTGCTGGGGTAGGCGCGGGCGATGGCCTCCAGGTGTTCCAAGTCGCGGCGGCGCGGTTCCGGGTTTTCGTAAAGCCGCTCGAAAAGGGGATCGTAAAAGGCGCGGATGCGCTCCACCTCCGACGCCACGGGAAGAAGACTCCCCGCGCCCAGCAACTCCCCGAACAACGCGCCCAACTGGCAGAACGCTTCCCGGGCCGCCGTGGGGGCGGGGAAATCAACGAGCGTTCGCGGATCGCCGCCATGGGCTCCGACAAACTCATAGCACCGGCTGGCGATCGCGGGCCCCACGCCGTCGAGCAGGTTCAACAACCGGTTCCACGCAAGCTGATCGCGCGGGTTTTCCAGGACGCGCAGGAACGCCAGCAAATCTTTGACATGCGACGCTTCCAGGAACTTCAATCCCCCGAATTTCCGGTAGGGGATGTTGCGGCGCGTCAACTCCACCTCCAGGTGGTCCGCCCAGTGGCCCGTGCGAAAGAGCACGGCTTGCTTGCGAAGCGGGATGCCCTGCTCGTAATGCTCCAGGACTTTCTCGACCACAAAATCCGTCTGATCCTCCTCCCGTTCGCAGGTGACGAGATTCGGCTTCTGGCCTCCCGCGCGCTCCGACCACAGGTCCTTCGTATAGCGTTCCTGGGCGAGCGCGATGAGCTGGTTGGTGGCGTCCAGGATCGGCTGGATGCTGCGGTAATTCTGCTCCAGCACGATCTGCGTGGTGCCGGGAAACTGTTGCGGAAATTCGAGAATATTGCGCACCTCCGCCGCGCGGAAACTATAGATGCTTTGGGCGTCGTCGCCCACCGCCGTCAGGTTATGATTGCGGCGTCGCATCCGCTGGATGATCCGCGCCTGGAGCCGGTTGGTATCCTGGTATTCGTCCACAAGGATGTGGTCAAAACGGTCCTCCATTTGTTCGGCCAAATGCGGATCGCCCAGCAGGTAGAACCAGAACAAGAGAAGGTCGTCATAGTCCAGAACATTGCGGGCCTGCTTGGCGTCCACGTAGGCCTTAAATAGCTCCTTCAGCGGCTCCCGCCATTCCGCGCACCACGGAAAATAAGCGGGCAGCGTCTCTTCGAGCGGATCGCCGCTATTGACGCAACGGGAGTAAATGGCCAGGCAGGTCCCCTTCTTGGGGAAACGCTTCTTCGAACTGCTGAAGCCTTTCTCATACCGCACCAAATGGATCAAATCCTCGGCGTCCGGCTGGTCCATCACCGTGAAGTTCGGGTCCAGGCCGACAGCGCCGCCGTAGGTCCGCAGGAGCCGGTTGGCAATCGAGTGGAACGTGCCGCCCCAAACCTGCTCGACGCCCGCGCGGGAGCCCGCGCGGCCGCCCGGCAACGCGGAAACCACCGCGGCGGCCCGGCGCAGCATTTCACCCGAGGCCCGGCGCGAGAACGTCAACAACATGATCCGGGCGGGATCGACGTTCTGGGAAATCAAATGCGCAACGCGGTAAGCCAGCGTCTTGGTCTTGCCCGTTCCGGCCCCGGCGACGACCAGCAAAGGCCCGTCCGGCGCGGCAGCCGCCGTCCGCTGCTGAAGATTGAGATCATCCATCCACGGAGCCGGGCTCGACGGGGCGGACAGACTGTGATGAACTGGAACGATTTCTTTCAAGGGGAGTGGGAATAAGTATCCCCGGGAAGGGGCGTTCGCAAGGGGCGTATCCGATTCCATGCCGTTAGTGGAAATCATGGGAAGAAGAACCGTGGAGTTCGGGTTTGGCCAGCCGGTGCACGCCGGTGGCGCGGATGTGAATGACATGATCGATATTCTGCACGCGGCCGGAGATCATGAGAAAATGCTCCTGCGTGATGAGCAGCCGGAGTTTCTCAAAAAGCGTGGCGGGGATGACGGCGTTGGCGATGCCCGTCTCGTCTTCCAGGCTCACAAAAACAATCCCCTTCGCGGTGCCGGGGCCCTGGCGGCAAATCACGTTCCCCGCGATCAGCACGGGCTGGCCGTTCCGGGCGTAGGGCAAATCCGCCGCGCGCCAAACATGCGGCAGATCGGCGCGAACAATCTCCATCGGGTGCGGGCCAACGGTCAGCCCCGTCCCGTGGTAATCCGCCTGGGCCCGTTCGCCGGGCGTCATCGGCGCGAGCGGCGCTTCCCCGGCGGCGTCCGGCTCCCCGGCTTGACCGCCGCTCCACGAAAATAAATCGCCCGGATCCACCGCCTCCTCCACATGCCAAAGCGCGTCGCGGCGGTGCTCGGCCAGGCCATTGAGCGCGCCGATCCCGGCCAGCAAACGCAGTTCATCCCGGTCAAGCCGGGTGCGCGTTCGGAAGTCGTGCAGCGAGGCGAAGGGCCGTTCCGCACGGCACGCCGCGATCCGCCGGGCATGACCCGCGTTCAACCCGCGCACCAAACAGAGGCCGAGCCGGATGCAGCGCTCCCCTTCCAAAGTGCATTTCCACTGCGAGTGCAGCACGGAGACCGGCTTGAAGCGCAGCCCGCGCCGCTTGCCGTCGCGCAGCAGCGTGGCGGGCGAATAAAACCCCATCGGCTGGTTGTTGAGCAGCGCGGCGAAAAACTCCGCCGGCCGGTGCACCTTCAGCCAGGCGCTGGTCCAGACCAGGTTGGCGAACGAGATGGCATGGCTCTCCGGGAACCCATACAGCGCGAACGACCCGACCGCGCGCAGCACTTTCTCAATGGCCTCCGGCGCGATCCCCTTGCGCTCCATCGCGGCGCGGAGCTTGACGGTCACCTTCCGCATCCGCTCATCCGAACGGTGGAACCCGAGCGCCCGCCGGAGTTCCTCCGCCTCGTCACCGCTGAAATCCGCGATCACCATCGCCACCTTGAGGATCTGCTCCTGGAAAAGCGGCACGCCCAGCGTACGCTTGAGCACCGACTCCAGCAGCGGGTGGATACAGTCCACCGGCTCCCGCCCGGCGCGGCGGTTCAAGTAAGGGTGCACCAGATCGCCCTGGATCGGCCCGGGCCGGATAATCGCCACCTCAATCACAATGTCATAGAAACAGGCGGGCCGCAGCCGGGGGAGCGTGGCCATTTGCGCCCGGCTCTCGATCTGGAAGACGCCGATGGTATCCGCGTTCTGCATCAGCTCGAACACGGCGGCATCGTCGCGGGGCAGCGCCGCCATCTCGACGGGCCGTCCCCGGTCGCCGCAAAGTTGCAGGCTCTCCTGCAAGACGGACATCATCCCCAGCCCCAGCAAGTCCACCTTCACGATGCCCAGGTCCTCGCAATCGTCCTTGTCCCATTGCGCCACCACGCGCCCCGGCATGGAGGCGTGCTCCAGCGGAACGATGGAATCGAGCATCCCCTGGCAAATAATCATCCCCCCGGAGTGTTGCCCGAGGTGGCGTGGCAGCCCGTAAATCCGCGGATACAACGCAAGAAAAGCGGCCGCCCGCGGGTGTTCCGGCGGCAGCCCCGCCGCTTGCAAGTGCGCCTGGAGATCGAGCGTATGCGGGAAATCCCCGCTGGCGTACAGCCCCGAAAAGCGGCTCAGCACATCCGGCGAGAGATTCAACGCCTTGCCAATCTCGCGCAGGGCGCTCTTGCCGCGAAAAGTGATGACATTGGCCGTCATCGCCGCGCCGTGCCGCCCGTAGCGGCGGTAAAGCTCCTGGATCACCGATTCGCGCCGCGAGCCGCTGGGGAGGTCGAGATCGATATCCGGCCACCCCTTGCGCCCCTCGCTCAGGAACCGCTCGAAAAGGAGATGGTTGGCAAGGGGATCGCACGCCGTGATCCCCAGCGAAAAGCAGACGGCGCTGTTGGCGGCGCTCCCGCGTCCCTGCATCAGGATGTCGTGCTCCACGCAGAAATTGCGAATATCCCAGACGATGAGGAAATACCCCGCGAACCCGAGTTTCTCAATGAGCGCCAGTTCGCGGTTGAGCTGGTCCATCACCGGCCCGCCCAGCCGCGCGTAGCGGGTGCGCGCCCCGGCAAGCGTGACCTTCCGCAAAAACGAATCCATCGTCTCCCCCTCCGGCACCGGGTAGCGGGGAAATTCGTAGCCGAGGTTCTCCATCGAAAACCGCAGCCGCTCCGCCAGAGCCCCGGTATTCGCCAGCGCCTCCGGGAGATCGGCAAAGAGCGTTTGCATCAGCCGCGCCGGCTTCAGCCCGCGCTCGTTGTTGCAAGCCAGGAGCCGGCCGGCGGCATCCAGATGCGTGTGGTGGCGGATGCACGCGAGCACATCCAGCACCGGGCGTTGGGCCCGCTCGGCATAAAGCGCGCCATTGCTGGCAAGCAGGGGGAGCCGTTGCGCTTCGGCGAGCTGCACCAGCAGCCCATTCACGACTTGCTCGCCTCGCTCCAGATGCCGCTGGATTTCCACGTAGACATTCCCTTCGCCGAAGATCGACCGCAGCCGCCGCACGCCGGATTCCGCCGCGTCCAGGTCGCCCCGTTCGAGCGCCTGGCGCAGCGCCCCCTCCTCGTCGCCCGTCAGGCAAACAAGCCCCTCGGCGAATTCCGGCAGATCCTCCCAAGCCACCGGCGCCTCCGCTTTGGTCCCGCGCAACTTGGCCCGGGTGATCAAGCGGCATAGATTCCGGTAGCCCGCGCGGTTTTCCACCAGCACCGGCAGAATCGTGCCGTCCAGCATCGTCAGCTCCGCGCCGACAATCGCCCGCAACCCGTGCTCCTTCGCCGCCGCGAACAACCGGGGCGCGCCATACACGCCGTCGCGGTCGCAAAGCGCGAGAGCGGGCATCCCGAGCGCGGCGGCCTGCTCCGCAAGCTGCTCCGGCTGCGAAGCCCCGCGCAAAAAGCTGAACGCGCTCCGGGCGTGAAGCTCTACAAAATTAGACATCGTAACAGCCCTCCACGGTCCAGAATGCGCCCTGGCGCGAAAGCCGGAAGAGACCGCCGTCCTCCATCTGCACGTCCCACTCCTCCGCGCTCCACCCCGTCTCCCACCAGTCGCCGGAGAGGCGGTAAGGCCCCAGGACATCCACGATCCGCCCGTGCGCCTGCTCGGACACGACATACCGGGGACGCCGCGCCTCCTCCGCCGCCTCGTGCACTTGGGCGGGGAGCGGCGGGCGGAAGCGGCGCAACGGCAGGCCCACCGCCGCCGGGCCGCCGGGGAGGGCGGGCGCGGGCGGCGCGCCAAAGTCCGGCATCGCGAGCGTAAACTGGTCGGGCTTGTGCGTCGATTTCAGCTCGGGAACGCCGACGTTGCCGCTCCCAACCACGGCGCTGATGCGCGCCAGCGTCTCGGCAAACCGGTTGGGATCGCGCAGGGCGTTTTCAAAAAGCCGGAATTGCCGGTGCTCGGGGCGGACCGGCTCCACCGTCAGCCGAACGCCCACAAGGGTTTGTTCCAGCCGGAGACTTTCGAAATGCGTGTCGAGAACGCGGAACAGCACATCGGCATTCGCCGTGGGCGATGGGATCTGGAAAAGCCGCTCATAACGGGCTCCATTGCTCAAAGGCAACGCGAGCCGCATCTCCCCCGCCACCAGGCCCGCGTCATCCAACCGCGCGGCGAGCTGATCCACAAACCGCCGCAACAGAAAAAGGAGCGGCTGGGCCGTATCCAAAGCCTGCTCGAAATCGAACGCCTCCTCATAACGCTCGGGCGCGCGCACCAACCGCAGCAACCGCGTGGAGCGTCCGCACGCCCGGTCCCAAAGCCGGGCTCCCTCCGGCCCCAGGCGCGCCGCAATCTGAACCCTTTTCAACCGGGTCAGTTCGCCCAGCGTCGTAACTCCCCAGCCTTCCAACACGGCGGCGACGGGCGCGGACGGCGACAGCAAGCGCAACGGAAGCCCCGCGAGGAACCTCGGCGCATCGGCCACGGCCCGCACCGGGTTCTCCGCGTCGGCACATTGCGCGGCAAGCAGGGCGAGATCGGGATTCCCCGCGATCCCCAAGCGCGCCCCGAGCCCCAGCGCCGCCACCCGCGCCCGCAGCGCCTCCCCCCAAGCCGCCCAGTCCATCCCCTCGGCGCGGCGGCAGCCCTGCAAATCGAGCGTGCAAAGATTGGGAGCCGTCGCCTCCACATAAGCCGACGCCCCGCAGGCAACCCCCAGAAGCGTCTCCGCCAAAGACCGTTCCGCCGCCGGGGCCCGGCTCAGAATTTGCAGATCCAGGCAGCGCGCCAAAGCCTGCGTGGGCGTCATCCCCTCCTCCACTCCGGCGCTGGCCGCGGCGGGCGTCCGCTCCACCACCACCGTGGCCGAACCCTCCGAATCGACAACCGCGGCCGGGCGGCTCCCCAGCGATTCCTCGCGGTAGCGCAGAGCCGCCGCCAGCCGATACCCCGGGCTGAAAAGAGCGCAAAACATGGGCTTCAGGCAATTTGCCGTTCCTCGGGGGCGAACGCGGATGCATTGCCTCCCGCAATCCGCCGGTGGGCGCACTCCACCACCAGCTTCAACTCCGTGCGGCGCTGTTGCATGGCGCGCAAAGTCCAGCGATTGCGCAAGGCAAAGCGCTCCGCCGCGCTGCTCACGAGGGGATCCGCCGTGAGGACGACAAACGCCGACGCCGACGGCTCCAAAATGCGTTGGAAGCGGTACCACGTCGTCGCCGGAATCCGGCGCAGATCCCTGGCCGGGTTCAACTGGAGATCGAGCACCACCAGCGGCAGATTACCATCGCGCAAAAGCAGATCGGCCGCTTTGACGGCAGTCGCCGCGTCCGGGCACAGCACCCAAAGCAGCCGGGCAAGCCGCCCCCCCATCGCGGCGGGATCGAACCCGCGCTGGCCGTCCACAAGCGCCACCAACGTCCCCTCCGCTTGAGCGGAAGCAAGGAGCGCCTCCAAAAAAAGCGCGCCCGAGCCGATGGACCCCGAAACCTCCGTCACCACCCCGCGCCGCAACTCGGGCAAACCGGTTCCCAGGGCCGCGGGGAGAACCCCGCCAGCCCTGAGGGCCGATTGCGGGAACTTCTCCGCCAGCAATGCCCGCAGCGCCGTGATTTTTCCCTCCTTGGTCCCTTGTTCATGTGCGGCGGTCTGCATAACGGATCAACCCCCGAAAGACTCCCGCGATTCTCACCTCGTTCGCGGGCACCACGATATCCGCGTAGGCCGGGTTGCCCGCCTTGAGCCGGACCACGCGGCCGCGATCTTCCAAATAGAAGCGCTTCAAAGTCGCCTCGCACTCCCCCTCGTCACAGCCCACCATCACCGCCGCGATCTCCCCCTGGCCCACCTGCGCGTGGGGCCGCAGCAACACATGGTCGCCGGGAAGAATCCCGTCGCCAATCATCGAGTCTCCCCGGACCCGCAGCAAAAAATCGCCCGGCCGGTAGGGCAGCAACTCGTGATCCTCCAGGATCGTCTCCGGCTCGGCAACCGCCTCCTCCAGCGGACCGGCCCGGATGACGCCGAGCACGGGAAGCCCGCCTTCCGCGATGGCATAGCGCCCTTTGGGAGTCAGCTTTACAAGCTGATCGCGGCCCGTGCACCCGCCCCCGGCGATCGAGACAAACCCATTGCGCTCCATGATCCGAAGCGTCGGCACCACGCTGGAACTCCCCGCCAGGCCCAATTCACGGACAAGACCGCTCATCGAAGCGGGGAAACCGTCGCGCTCAATCGAGGCGATAGCTTTGGCGATCCGGCTTTGAGGCGCGGAAAGTTGAGTAGTGCGAGGTCGTGCCATTACATCGCTAATATCCGCGATATTATGGCGATTTCAAGAAAAGATTGAAGAGGTTTATCCGCATTCGAGTCAGAGAATGAAAACGGCGCATCCCGACGTGTCATCCCGAGCTTGCGAGGGATCTCTCCAAGGCTTCAGGATTCCGAAGAATGGAAAGCGTTGAGCCGTTTGCGAGGTCCCTCCCCGCGGTCGGGATGACAAGCAAGTTGGCCGGACTTTTGTCGTTTATTATTACAGAAAGACTCTGCTGCCTTTTAATCTGTGAAATCTGCGGATGATTTTCTCTGAATTCGTAAACCGAGCACCTCAGTTATTCAGGAATTTCGGATTCACGATCTCCCTCCGGTAAATCTCCACCTGTTCCGGCACGCGCTCGATATCCACATCCTTGCCCCAGTAGAAATAAGTTATCGCCTTCATGTTGGGATAACGGTGGAGACAGAAATCGAACGTCCTGCGCATATGCTCCGCGTCCCCCGGATACGGCTTGGGAAGATACCAGGCGCCCCGGGGCGGCTCCGTCCCCCATTCCGCCAGGACAATCGGCTTGTTGGGATACGTCATCGCCAGGTTGTCCAGCGCGTAATGGTTCACATCATTGTAGAAGCTCGCACCCACCCAATCGACATATTCATCCCCGGGGTAATACGCCTTGTAACCATTCGTCGCGTCGTATTTTCCAAACTTCCGCCCCATCGCGCCCGGGCACCAGGCAAAGGCCACATTCGTCGCCCCGTGCTCCCGGAAAATCCGGTGAATACGCCGCCAAACCTCCTTGTATTTCTCCGCCGTCCAGTCCGTGGGCTGCCCCTTGTAAAGCTCCGAGAAAAAGAACCAATCGCCATTCATCTCGTGGTTGATGCTAAACAGGAACGGCTTTTTGAAGTCCCGCGAAATCTCGGCAAGCTCGATAAAGTAAGCATCCTCCTTCCCGGCCAGAATATCGTCGGCCTTCATGAAAGGGCCGCCCGGCTTCCAATCCCCCGTGTAGAGCTTAATAAACGGCACCACATTGGGAATAGAATCGATCACCTTCAGGCGATGGCGCAGACTCTCCGCCGGTATCTCCGTGCCAACAGACCAGCGCGAGGCAAAGCAGCCAATCATCGAAGGCTTGGCCCCCGCCACCTCCACGTATTGTTTGTACCGCGCATCGAACAACGCCTGCGTATCCGTGTTGAGGAGCACGCCGTGGTAAATCTTGTCCTTCAACTCCAGCTTGGCCAGCGGCCGTTGCACGTTGGAATCGGGAACGACCTTCTTGTCCTTGTATTGAAACAACTCCACGTTGGGATCGTCGCCGTGGTCAAACGGCTTCGGAGCGGCGGGCGGCGCGTCCGCGGCAATGATCCCGGGGCAAAGCGAAAGCGCCACCAGGGAGACGGCCAACAAAGAGCCCAAACGGGCGGAAAGATTTTTCATGGGAGGAAACGTGTTGAGAAACGCCGACTCTACCGCCCGCCCCCCACGCGACAATTTTTTTTCGCCAGGCAGTTACTGGATAGTCAAATAGAAAGGCCGAAGAAGCACGAGAACGCCGGATTTGCTTGCCTCGCGCGAAGGCCCCGGATATGACCTTGCACCACGGTTCGCAAGGGGCAGTTAGCTCAGCGGTAGAGCGGTAGTTTTACACACTATTGGTCGGGGGTTCGAATCCCTCACTGCCCATTTCCCCCCTCCATTGACGCGCCCGTTCCAAAGCCTTACTTTAAAAGGATCCTATGCCAGATTCACCCGCCATGGCCGTCTTTAGCGACGTACACTCCAACCTGGAAGCGCTGGAGGCCGTACTGGCGGACATGGATGCGTTGCAAATTCGCCGCCGCGTTTGCCTGGGCGACCTCGTCGGCTACGGCCCGGACCCGGCGGCTTGCCTGGAAAAAGTCCGCGCCCTCGGCTGCCCCGTCCTCCAGGGCAACCACGATGCCGCCGCGGCCTGCGAAGAGGATTTCGAGGAAATGAACTCCACCGCCATCGCGGGCATCGAGCTTTGCCGCCAAAGCCTCACCCCGGAACAGCGCGAGTGGCTCGCCAGCCTGCCGCTGACCCTCGCGGAAGACGGGTGCGAATTCGTCCACGGCTCGCTCGACGCCCCGGGCGAATGGTGGTACGTCCTCAGCCCCGAAGACGCCACCATCCACTTCGAAGCCCAGACACAACCCGTCTGTTTTTGCGGGCACACCCACGACCCGATGCTCTGGCAGTCCAACGGCCCCCACCAACTCTCCATCCGGCACGGCGAAGGGCGCATCAAACTCCCGGAAACCGGCAAAATCCTCATCAACGTTGGCTCCGTGGGCCAGCCCCGGGACCGAAACCCCGACGCGTGCTACGCCATCTTCCATCCCGAAGCCCGCTGGGTGCAATTCCGCCGGGTTCCCTACAATTTAGAGAAAACGAAGGGGAAAATCGGCCGGGCCGGTCTGCCGCAGTATTCCGCCGAACGGCTTTTTGAGGGACGTTGAGCGGTTCCCGCGTCCACGCGACGCCAAGGAGAGCCGCCGCGTAAAGTTGCAGCGAAGGGATCTGGAAGGGAAAATCGACCAGCGCGTGGAGCGCCATCCCCGCCAACGCCAGGCCGCAGGCGAACCGCAAACGCGCGTCCCGCTCCGGGTGCGCTCGCCACAGCAGCCGCGCCACGCCGCCAAAAAGCAGCATTCCCCAAAGCCCGGCCCCGATCCAACCCCACTCGATCGCCGTCTGCAAATAATCCTCGTGGGCGAAAAGCCAGACCCCCCGGAGCGGATACCCCAGCGAGCCCGTGTAGTGAGGGAACGCGATCGCAAACGTCCCCGGCCCGAATCCGCAAGGCCCCGCATCGCGCGCCATCTCCTTGCAAACCGTGGCGGCCAGAAAGCGCGGATTATCCTCGTTGAGCTGGGCCTTCAACATCCCCCACTTCGCCCACGCCATCTCCCCGCCCGCCGACATCGCCAGCCCCGCCGCCGCCGCGCAAATCACCAACGCCGCGATCCCCGCCGCGAGCCATGAAAACAGCCGCCCCCGCGCCGCCCACAGCTCAAACACCGCGACCGCCGCCACCAACACCGCGCTCAGAAGCGAGCCCGCGCGGGAAACATTCACCGCCGCCGCGCCGACGCAAAGCAGGAACGCCGGAATCCAAAGCGCCCGCCCCCCTTCCGCCCCCGGCCGGTACAGCGCCCGGCCGCCAAACGCGGCGCACAGCGGCAGAACGAGGTTGATAAACGCCCCGGCATTGCCGTGGTAATAAAACGTGCCGAAAAACGGGCTCCCGGCGGGCCCCGGCTGCCAAAAGATCATCGCCGCCCCCGTCGCCCGCTGGAGCAGCCCCAGGAGCATGATCGACGCGCCCGTCAGCGCCATCCCGCTCAGCAAGCGCCGCCGCCACATCTTGTTGCGCGCCGCGTCGCAAAAGCAAAGAAAGCCCGCCAGAAGCGCCGCCGCATGCAGCGTCCCCGCCAGCGCCCGGGCCCGGTCAATCCCGCCCGGCAACCCGTTCACCGCCCCGGCAACCGCCGCGAAAGTGTGCATCGCGGGGTCGAACCGGAAATGCGCGTTCCAAGCCAGCAATCCTCCCAGGCAAACCAGCGCCGCCGCGCAAGCGAACGGCACCGGGGGAAGCGTAAACCCGCGCCGCCCCGCCGCCCACGAGACCAGCCGGAGCCCCGCCGCCGTCGCCAGCAAAGCGTCCAGCATCACCGCCGTCAACGGAAGCGTGCAACCGTAAGCCCACGGCGCATAAACCAGCGCGGCCAGCAACAAATAGCGGCTGCTCTCTTTCAACGTATGATAAAGGCGGTCCATTGGGAGAGAATCCCGCAATCCCATCGCGGCCCGGCAAAAGCGGGGCTGTCGGACAAGCGCCTACGGGATGCCCCCAGCCGTCCTATGGCAGGAAAGGAGAGCCTCCGATAGACCGGCGGGAGCCTTTGCGCCTAGGCTTGCAAGCGTTCTCCACAAGCCGGATCAACCCGGCTCGCGGA
>JAQTMF010000069.1 GCA_028714515.1 Chthoniobacteraceae bacterium
AGGGCTTCGGCCGCCAGGGGAGTGGAGAGATAGCGTTCCCCCGTGGAGGCGGCCACGGTGACGATCAGTTTTCCTTTGTTTTCGGGACGGCGGGCCAGTTCCATGGCCGCCCAAACATTTGCGCCGGAGGTGATACCGGCCAGGATGCCCTCTTCCTTGGCCAGCCGCCGGGCGATGATAAAAGCATCCTCATTGGTGACGCGGATCACGTCATCGACGATGTCCATGTGGAGGTTTGCCGGGAGGAAGCCCGCGCCCGCGCCCTGGATTTTGTGGGGGCCGGGCTTGATCGGCTCGCCATGCAGAGCCTGGCTGATCACGGGCGAGTCTTTCGGCTCCACGGCGATGGACTGGACCTCCCGCTTGTGAGCCTTGAGCGCCTGGGCCACGCCGGTGAGCGTGCCGCCGGTGCCGACGGCCGCGGTGAAGATGTCCACCTGGCCCGCGGTCTGTTCCCAGATTTCCTCGCCGGTGGTCAGCCGGTGAGCCTCGGGGTTGGCCGGGTTGTCAAATTGGCTGGGCATCCACCCGCCGGGGTTTTGCTTGACGATTTTCTCGGCGGCGGCGATGGCCCCCGGCATCCCTTCCGCGCCGGGGGTGAGCACCAATTTCGCTCCCAGCATGGCCAGCAGCGTGCGGCGCTCGATGGACATGGTGTCGGGCATGGTGATGACGAGCCGGTAGCCCCGCGCGGCGGCGACGAAAGCGAGCGCGATGCCCATGTTGCCGCTGGTCGGCTCGACAATCAGCGTGCCGGGACCGATTTTCCCCTCCCGCTCCGCCACTTCGATCATGGCTCGGCCGACCCGGTCTTTGACGCTGCCGACCGGGTTGAAATATTCGCATTTGATGGCGATGGTCGCCTCCAGACCCGCGCTGAGGCGGTTGAGACGGATGAGTGGCGTATGGCCGGTGGTTTCAACAATACTGCTTTGGAGGCTTCCCATGGGGTGATTGGTGTTTTTACACCCACGCAGCGCGGCGTTCAAGGGCGATGTCACCGTTGCGGGGGCAGCGGATATCCGCGCGCCGCCGAAGGAGAAAAACAAACCATCATTCAGGCTTATGGCTGCTCTGATCGCGCAATCCAATCTCAAGGAGATGATGAAACGGATCCCGGAATGGGAATCCGACGGGACTTCCGTGGAACGGACGTTCGAGTTCGACGACTTCAACCAGGCGGTCGATTTTGTCGACGCCGTGGCGGAGATCGCCGATGAAGAAGAGCATCACCCGGACATCGACATTCGCTGGAACAAGGTCCGGCTTGTCCTCTCGACGCACAGCGAGGGGGGGCTGACGGAACTCGACTTCCAGGTGGCCGAGAAAATCGACACCCTGGAGGAATAGCGGCGTTTATCCGCCGGCGACGAGGCGGCGGGTGACGGTGTCGGCGAGGACGAGCCCCAGGGGGGTATTCCCCTCCATGACGAGCACGGCCCGGGCGCGCGCGTTGCGCATTTTGCGCAGGATGTGCAGGGCCGATTCGGAGGCTTTAACCGGCGGGATGTGCCGGATGTAGGGGCTGATCTTGGTCTCCGGGGCGGAGGAGGAGAGCGTGAGGTCGAACAACGGGATGAGCCCCAGGATTTCCCCGCTCTCCGAGACGGCCAGGAAGGTTTCCCGGCTCCCCCGGCAACTGGCGGCCGCCAGCGCCGCCACGTTCGCGCCGTGGGCGGTGGTGGGGAAATCGGAGAGCGGCTGCATCAGGTCGCGCGCCGTGACGGCATGGAAATCGACCACGCCGTGGATCAGGCGGCGCTGGGCGGCGGTGATCGCGCCGCTGTGTTCGCTCTCCAGCGTGACATATTTGAAGTCGTCCCGCGCGGCGAAGAGCTTGGTGGTGGCGTTGTCGCGGGTGCGCAGGAGCGGCTGGCCGAGCATCTTGGCGAGCCGGAAGAACGGCCCCAGGGCCAGGAACGCGAAGCGCAGCGGGGTGGAGAGAAAGGCCAGGGCGTAGGTGGGGAAGCGGCGGAAGAGCGCCTTGGGGAAAAGCTCCAGGCCGAAGAGATACAGCGGCAGGAAGAGCACGAACGCCGCCGCGAAGCCCGCGGGCCCGAGGACGCCGACCAGGGACGCCGTGCCGAGCGTGATGGCGCAGATGCTCGCCAGGTTGGTGACGATCACGACCGTCAAGAGGAGGCGCTCCGGCTGCCGCAGCAGTTTCTGGAGCCGCAGGGCGTTGCGGTCGCGGTGTTTGACGCGGTTGCGCAGGCGCACGCGGTTGAGGCTCAACAGCCCCGCCTCCATGCCGGAGAAAAGAAACGCGATGAGCCACAACCCCGCGATGGAAAGCCAGAGAATCACGCTTCGCCCTCCTCTTCTTCCTCTTCCAGGGGCGCGGCCGGGGCGGGCGGGATCTCCACCAGCATTTCCTGAATCCGCTTGCTGGTGGCCCGCTGGATGGTGAACCGCAGGCCCTTGATTTCCACGGTTTCGCCCAGGCGCGGGAGCGCGCCGAGCTGGTTGAAGATCAGGCCGCCGATGGTGTCGATCCCCTCGGTTTCCAGGTCGATGCCCACGCGCTCGCCCAAGTCGTCCAGCCGGGCGTTGCCCGCCACGATCAGCCGGTGGTCGCCCGCGTTCTCGATGTAGAGGCCCTCGTCGGCGGAGGGGATCGCGTCGGAGATGATCTGCTCCACCAGGTCGGGCAGGGAGACGACCCCCTCGGTGCCGCCAAATTCGTCCACCACCACGGCCAGCCGCTGGGGGTGCGTCAGGAAGCTGTGGAGCAGGTCCAGCGCCTTCATGGTCTCCGAGACGTAGCTGGGCGGGGTCAACTGTTCGGTGAAGTGGAGCCCCGGCGTGAGCAGGAAGCGTTGCACATCCAACAGGCCCAGGATGTTGTCGGGCGTGTCGGCAAAGACGGGGACGCGCCGGAAGGACTGCTCGCGCAGGCGGGCCCGCGCTTCGTCGTTGGTCAGGTCGTCCGGGATGGCGAACATGTCCGTGCGGGGCGTCATGCAATCGCGCGCGGTTTTTTCGCCCAGCTTGAGGATTTCCTGGATGATCTCGCTTTCCTCCGGCCGCAACGCCCCTTCCTCGGCGTTCAGCTCGATGAGCGTCCCGAGTTCCTCCTCGTCCAGCGGTTGGTGGATGTCCAACGCCTTGGGGGTCAGCCGGTTGGCCACCTTTTCGCTGGCCCGCTGCAAACGCCGGCACGCCGGGTCGAGCACCGGAAGGAGCCACCCCAGCGGACGCACCCCCAGCGCCGCCACCCCCAGGGGAGCGCGCAGCGCCGCCGCCTTGGGCAGGAGGTCGCACAAAATCACCACCACGGCGAAGACGGCCAGCGTGCAGGCCCAGAAGGGCAACTGGGCGGGCACGGCTTCGCGCAAGGTGAAGAGCGAGAGGAGAATCAGCGGCAGATTGACAAACGCGTCGGCCAGCAAGAGCGCGCTCAAGAGGCGGCGCGGGTTGGCGAGCAGGCGCTCCAGGTCCGCCGCCAGGACGCGGTTCTCCATCCGCCGCAGCTGCCCGGGCTGCAAGGAGAAGAAGGCCGTCTCCATTGCCGAGAAGAAAGCCGAACTGAGAATGAGCGCGCCCAGAAGCGCCGCGAGAATCAAAAACTCCATGCCTATTACGAACGGGAAGATAACGAGGTCTTTCCTAGAGATACCATGAAAAAACGCCGCCGTCCCCCGGATTCATCCTGCTTCCCTGGACGCGCCTCGGGGAAACTCCCCCGAACCGGCTCGGGGGCTTACCGTTTGAGGGGGGCGAGGCCAAAGCCGTCTCGCTTCCGGCCGCGCCCGGGGGCAGAATGCGCGCCAGCCATGAAAACCTCCTTTGCTGTTTTTGCGGTCGTGGGCGCGGCGCTTCTGTTCGCCGCGTGTTCGGGAACCGGCGTGCGGGTCACGCAAACGCAGGTGGCCGTTCCCTGCGTGCAGCCTCCCAAGGCGATTTACATCCGGCCTTTCTGCATCGCCCCGGGGATGTTCGACCGTTGCACGCCCAGCGGCAACGCGCCCATTCGCGCCGCGCTGGCTCCGCGAGAGTTTGCCGACGATCTCCAGGAGGAGTTGGCGAAGATCGCCCCCGCCCGCGTGTTGAAGCCGGGGGAAACGGCCCCCCTGGGCTGGCTGGTTGAGGGAGAGTTTGGCCGGATCGAGAGCGGGTATTCCCCCGGCTGGTGGAGCCCCCTGGGCAATTCCGTCACGCGCCGCTCGCTGCTGTGCCTCCACGTCCGGGTCACGGAAGTGCGCAGCCACCGGGTGATCTACGAGTTTGATATGGAGACAAATCCCAAAGCGGAGGTGATGGGCCGCGATTGCAAGCCGGGCACGGGCTATCCGCTGCCGTTCGACTTCCGCAACACGGCGGAGGTCATCGGCCTCACGCTCACCCCCGACCCCTTCAAATACGGCGTGCGCACCTCGCCCGTGCACCGGTATTAGGGCCTGTTCACGAATTCACTAAAAAGAATTAGGAATCCAGGAAACAGAGTTCTGCATCTTCTCTTCTTCCTGGTTTCCTAATTCATCCCTGTCTTTTCCTCATCGTCTTGAATTCGTGAACATTGCCGGGGCGGATTTGTTCCCGCGCAAAGCAGTCAAGTTTGCCTTTTTTAAGAGATCGTTCGTGATTTTTTGATCGAACGTTCCGCGTCGTGTAGTGTCTCAAACCGTTACATGACGAAAACGACTGAAGAAATCACGGCGGAGGTCCGGCACGCGGGCCGGTGGATCGCCCCCCTCCAGGAGGAAGTCTCCCGGGTCGTGGTGGGGCAGAAATACCTGGTGGAAGGGCTCCTTACCGGGCTTTTGACCAATGGCCACGTCCTGTTGGAAGGCGTTCCCGGCCTGGCCAAGACCCTTACGGTCAAGACCCTCGCCAACGCCATCCAGACCGGCTTCCAGCGCATCCAGTTCACCCCCGACCTCCTTCCCGCCGACTTGATCGGCACGCTCATTTACAACCCGCGCTCGGGCGAGTTCACCGTCAAGCACGGGCCGCTTTTCTCCAACCTGATCCTCGCCGACGAGATCAACCGCGCCCCGGCCAAGGTGCAGAGCGCGCTGCTGGAGGCGATGCAGGAGCGGCAAGTCACCATCGGCGAAACGACGCACAAGCTGGCCGATCCGTTCCTGGTGCTGGCCACGCAAAACCCGCTGGAGCAGGAGGGGACCTATCAGCTTCCCGAAGCCCAGCTCGACCGTTTTCTGCTGAAACTGAGCGTCGGCTATCCCACCAAGGTGGAGGAACGGCAAATCCTCGACCTGATGGCCACCTCCGCGCCGAAACTGGAGGTCACGCCCGTGGTTGATCCCAAGGAGATCATCCACGCCCGCTCGGTCGTGAACGAGATTTACGTGGACGACCGCGTGAAGGATTACATCGTCGATGTCGTCTTTGCCACCCGCACGCCCGGCGATTACAAGCTGCCGCTGGACGGGATGATCCGCTACGGCGCCAGCCCGCGCGCCACCATCGCCCTCACGCTGGCCGCCCGGGCCCGCGCCTTCATCCAGGGCCGCGGTTACGTCACGCCGCAGGATGTCAAAAACGTCGGCCTCGACGTGCTGCGCCACCGCATCATTATTAGCTACGAGGCGGAGGCCGAGGAGGTCACCAGCGAGAAGATCATCGAGCGCATCTTCGCGGGGCTGCCGGTGCCGTAAGTAGAGGTTGAGAGAGGCGGAGGTTGCGAGTTGAGTGAAAACCGACCTCGCACCGCGCCGTCTCTTCACGCTCACCCTTCCTCTTTCAATTTTCCTCGATGGACGCCAAACGCATTTTATCCAAGATCCGGCGGATCGAATTGAAGACACGCGGGCTGGTCGAAGCCGCCTTCGCGGGCCAGTACCGCAGCGTCTTCAAGGGCCGGGGCATGAACTTCGAGGAAGTTCGCGAATACCAGCCCGGCGACGAAGTGCGCACCATCGACTGGAACGTCACCGCGCGCCTGGGCCACCCTTACGTGAAGAAATTCACCGAGGAACGGGAGCTGACCGTGCTGCTGGTCGTGGATGTGAGCGCCTCGGGCGCGTTCGGCAGCGTGCGGCTTTCCAAGCGCGAACTGGCGGCGGAAGTCGCCTCCGTGCTCGCCTTCAGCGCCATTCGCAACAACGACAAAGTGGGGCTCCTTCTCTTTTCCGACCACGTGGAACTCTACATCCCGCCGAAAAAGGGGCGCATCCACACCCTGCGGCTCATCCGCGAAATCCTTTTCTTCGAACCGCGCGGCCGGGGAACCGCGCCCGCTCCGGCGCTCCACTATTTGAACCGCGTGCTGACGCGCAAGGCCGTCGTTTTCCTCCTTTCCGACTTTCAGACGCACCTGGCCGACCGCGAGCTTGGGGCCACGGCCCGGCGGCACGACCTCGTGGCGCTGCCCGTGCTCGACCCGTGCGAAACCGAGCTGCCCAACGCCGGGCTCGTCGTGTTTGAAGATGCCGAGACGGGCGACCAGGTGGAAGTGAATACCGGGGATGCTTCCGTGCGCGCGGCCTATGCCCACTTTGTCGAGCGGCGGCGGGAGGAATGGGCGCGCGCCTTCCGGCGGCAGCACATCGACTCCATCGCCCTTTCCACCGACGTGGATTACCTGCCCGCCCTGCGGACTTTCTTCCGCACCCGCGAAAGGAGGCGGCGGTGAAAAGGGGGAAATTAGGAACCCAGGAAGCCAGGAAAGGAAAGCCCTGCGGGCATTTTCTCGCGTTCCCAAACTCCATTGCCAAGAAATCCGGAAGGCTCCTTTCCTGTCTTCCTGCCTTCCTCATTTATTGTATATCCGTGCCCGCGGGCGCCCAGGTTGCCCTGCCGCAACAGGCCGCGCCGTCGCCCACGCCGGAGCTGGCTCCGCTCGCGCCGCCGGTTTACGTTTTCCCGTATCCGCCGTGGATGGTGGCTTCCGTCGCGGCCGCCGCGCTGGTGGTGCTTGCCGCGCTTGTTTGGGGCATCGTCCATTGGGTGCGCAACCGGCCTGTGCCGCCGCCGCCCACGCCGCGCGAACGGGCCCTGGCCGCCCTGGAACGCTTGCGGGGCGATGCGGAACACGCGGAGCCGTATCCTTTCAGCATCGCGGTTTCCGACGTGCTGCGCCGGTTCGTGAGCGAGGAATTCCACGTGCGCGCCACGCAGCAGACTTCGCCCGAGTTCCTCGCCGCCGCGGCGCAGAGCCCCCGGTTTTCCGAGGCCGACCGCGCTCTGCTGGGCGTCTTTTTGGAAAAGGCGGACCTCATCAAATTCGCCCGCGTGGCCGCTTCCCGCGCCGACAGCGGGCAATTGCTGGATGAGGCGCGCCGGTTTGTGGAAGGAGGGGTTGCCTGATGAACCCCTTTGCCGATTTCGGGATCGCCCTTGTCCATCCGTGGTGGCTCTTGCTGCTGCTGCTTGTTCCCGTGCTTGCGTATTTGAAGGGGCGTAAGGGCGGGGCTCCCACGGTCGTCTTTTCCAGCACGGAGCCGCTGCGCGCCCTGGGCGGGCGGGCGCAGAGCCGCGCGGGGCAGTTTCTCACCGGCCTCCTTTATCTCGCGCTCGCGCTGCTCATCATCGCGCTGGCGCGGCCGCAGAAAGGCACGACGCTGAGCAGCGTGGAGGCCAGCGGCGTCGATATTCTCCTCGCGCTGGACGTTTCCGGCTCCATGAAGGCGGAGGACTTTACCATCGGCGGCCGGCCCGCGAGCCGGATCTCCGTGGTCAAGAAAGTGACCGAGGAGTTCATCGCGCGGCGGCCCAACGACCGCATCGGGATCATCGCCTTCGCGGGGCGTCCCTACCTGGTGAGCCCGCTGACGCTCGACCACCAGTGGCTTCTGCAAAACATGGACCGCGTGCAAATCGGGCTCGTCGAAGACGGCACGGCCATCGGGTCCGCCATCGCCATGGCCGCCAACCGCCTGCGCGGCGACAAGGTGGCGAAAAGCCGCGTGCTGATTTTGCTGACGGACGGCGACAACAACGCGGGCCGGATCTCGCCCCCCACGGCGGCGGAGGCCGCGAAGGCCGTCGGCGCGCGCATTTACGCCATCGGCGCGGGCAGCGACGGCGTGGCGCGGATTCCCGCGGGGCGCAACTTCATGGGCATGGTGCAATACCAGCAGGTGGAGCCGCTCAACGCCGAGGGGCTCAAAGAGATCGCGCGGATCGGCGACGGCCAGTTCTTCCGCGCCACCGACACGCGCTCCCTGGAGGCCATTTACGCGCAGATCGACAAGCTGGAGAAATCGACGTTTGAAGCGAAACAATACCGCCAATACCGCGATCTATTCCCGGGGTTTCTGGGGGCGGGCGCGCTCCTGCTTCTCGTGCAGACCGTGCTTGGGCAAACCATTTGGAGGAGGCTGCCATGAACGTTGAAACGCTGACCTGGGGCGCTCCGGCGTGGTTCTGGACGCTCGCCTTTCTGCCGCTGGCCGCCGCGCTTTACGCGTGGGGCGAACGCCGCCGGGGCCAGTTGCTCGGGGCGCTCGTGGCTTCGCGCCTGCAAGCGGCTCTCGCGGGCAGCGTCAGCCTTTGCAAGCGCCGCGTGCGGTTCGCGCTGACGCTGGGGGCGCTGGCCTGCTTCGCGGCCGCGCTGGCCCAGCCTCGCTACGGCTTCACCTGGGAGGAGGCGAAACGGAAAGGGCGCGACGTGCTCATCGCCGTGGATGTCTCCCGCTCCATGCTCGCCACCGATGTCTCGCCGAACCGTCTCGACCGCGCCAAGTTCGCCGCGCAGGACCTTCTCAAGGCGCTGGAGGGGGACCGCGTGGGGCTGATCGCGTTCGCCGGGTCCGCCTTTTTGCAAGCGCCGCTGACGGTCGATGACAGCGCCGTGCTCGCCTCGCTCAACGAACTCGACACCGGCATCATTCCGCTGGGCGGCACCAACCTGGCCGAGGCGATCCGCGTGGCGCTCGACGGCTTTGGCAAAGGGGAGAGCGACCAGCGCGCGCTGATCTTCTTCACCGACGGCGAGGATCTCGGCTCCGGCGTGCTCGACGCCGCGCGCAAGGCGGCCGGGAAGGTGCGGATCTTCCCCGTCGGCATCGGCTCCGCCAACGGCGCGCTCATCCCCGTGCCGGGAGAAAACGGCGGCACGGAATTCGTGAAAGGGCCCGACGGGCAGTTTGTGAAATCGCGCCTCGACGAGGCGACGCTCACCGCGCTGGCCGAGGCCACGGGCGGTTTTTACACCCGGCTGCAAAACGGCCCGGCGGACATGCGCCATTTGGTGGAGGCCGGGCTGGGCAAAATGAAGGAAGGGGCGTTCGACGCCCGGATGTCGCAGCGGCCCATCGAGCGCTACCAATGGCCGCTGGGCCTCGGCATCGCCCTCTTGATTTTCTCGCTTCTGCTCAACGAACGGCGGCGCGGAGCCGGGGTGTTCCCGCTGGCGCTGGCGGCTTTGTGCCTCGCGGGCGCGTCTCCGGCGCAGGCGGCTCCCGGCGGCGAGGAACTTTACAACCAAGGCCGCTACAAGGAGGCCCTGCAACAGTTTGAAGAAGGGCTGAAGCGCCGCCCCGGTCTTCCCGAACTCGAATTCAACAAAGGGACGGCCGATTTCGCCCTGGGCGATCTGGAAGCCGCCGCCACCGCGTTCGGCAAGGCGCTGGCCGTCACCGATCCTCAGCGCCGCGCCAAGGTGGAGCAGAATCTCGGCACCACGCTGCTGAAACGGGCGTTCGGCCGCGACGAGACGCAGCAAAGCCGGGAGCGCGAGGCGGATCTCAAAAACGCGGTGCAACACCTGGGAGAGGCGCTCAAATTGGAACCGGGCAACCGGGCCGCCCAAACGAATCTGCAAATCGCCCGGAAGGAACTCGCCAAGCCGAAGCCGACACCTCCGCCGCAGCAAAAGGATCAACAGGATCGGCAGAAAGACAACCAAAGAGATAATCAGGACCAGCAATCGAAGGACCAACAATCGAAGGACCAACAATCCAAGGACCAACAATCCAAGGACCAACAATCCAAGGATCAACAATCCAAGGATCAACAATCCAAGGACCAGCAATCCAAGGATCAGCAATCGAAGGATCAGCAATCCAAGGACCAACAATCCAAGGATCAACAATCCAAGGATCAACAATCCAAGGATCAACAATCCAAGGATCAACAATCCAAGGATCAACAATCCAAGGATCAACAATCCAAGGATCAACAATCCAAGGATCAACAATCCAAGGATCAGCAATCCAAGGATCAGCAATCCAAGGATCAGCAGTCCAAGAACCAGCAAGCGGGACAGCGTCCTTCCCCTGCTCCCAAACCTGAGGATGAGAAAAAACTTTCCGGGGAGATCAAAGCGAACGATTCTCAACCCGGGAAGGAGCAAGGCGAACCGGCGGAAGCTCAGGCCGAGCCCGGTCAGATGTCGCCCGCCCAGGCGCGCGCTCTGCTCGATTCCCTCAAAGGCGATGAGGAACATCCTTTCAAACCTGAACAACGGAGCGCCGCTCCTGTCTTAAAAGATTGGTAATGAAACCCGTTTTCCTTGCATCGTTGCGTCTTTGCGTCGGTTTTCTCCTGGTTTTGGGGCTGCTCGGGATGCCGGGAGCCGCGGATGCCGCGTCCGCTTCCGCCACGCTTTCCGGCTCCACCGCCGCGGTGGGGGAGACGCTGGAACTGAAGATCACCGTGGACGGGGCCGATAAAATAACGGCGCCCGCCGTTCGCGCCGAGGGCCTCGATATCCGCCCCTCGGGGACCTCCTCGCAGATCAGGATGGATAATTTCAACATGACCCGCAGCGTGACGCACACCTACACCGTCACGCCGCTCAAGGAGGGGACGTTCGCGATCCCCGCTCTGCAAATCGCCGCGGGCGGCCAGACGATTACGACCCAGCCGCTGCGGCTCACGGTTTCCGGCAAGGCGGGCGCGGGTTCCGTCGGAGGCGGCGCGGCCACGGCGTCCAAGGAGACCTTCGCCTCGGCGGAATGGGTGTTGCCGAAGACGAGCGCCTACGTGGGGGAGGCGATCCCGGTGGAACTGCGGCTGTATGTGGACGCTCGGGTGCAATGCCAGACGCAGATGCCCTCCATCGCGGGGGACGGCTTTACGGTTCAAAAACTGGGCCAGCCCCAGCAGCGCCGCGTGGCCAAAGACGGGCGCGAATGGGAACTCGTGATCTTCAAAACGGCCCTCACGCCCGCCAAGTCGGGCAAATTGGCCCTTCCTTCCGCCGACATCAATGCCGTGGTGGTCCTGCCTTCCAAACGGCAGCGGCTTCCCGACGTGGACGATTTCTTCAACGATCCGTTTGGCGCGTTCCCGCAGCGGCAACAAGTGGTCATCCGGCCGGACCCGGTGGAGATGGAAGTGAAGCCGCTCCCCGTGGACGGCCGCCCCAAGGAATTTTCGGGAGCGGTGGGGCAGTTTACCCTGGAAACCAAGGCGGCTCCCGAGAACGTCCGCGTGGGCGACCCCGTGACGCTGACCTGCGTCGTCAAAGGCGTGGGCAACTTCGACCGGATGGAGTCCCCCGTCGTGGCCGGGACGACCGGCTGGCACCTTTACCCGCCCAGCGGCAAATTCAAGGCCGACGACGACGCGGGCATCTCCGGCGAGAAAACCTTTGAGCAAGCGCTGATCCCCGAAGCGCCCCAGACGGAAGCGCCGCCGGTCACGTTCGTTTTCTTCAACCCGTCGAGCGGGCGCTACGAGACGCTCCACGGCAAACGCCTCGCGCTGGCGGTCAGTGGCACGGCCGCTCCTTCGCCCGCCGCGCCCGTTCCGGCCGCCGTCGCCTCCGGCGCGGCTCCCGCGGCCACGCCCGCGCCCGCCGTGCGGGATATTCAATACCTGCGCATCGATCCCGGCGCGCACGTGGCCGGGTTCGATCCCGTCTGGCGCGCTTCCGGCTTCTGGACATCCCAGTCCGTTCCCCTGGCGGCTTTGCTCGCGTTGAGCGGCTGGCAATGGCGGCGGAACCGGCAGAACGACGGCCTGCTTCGCCGGGCGGCGCGGCTGCGCCAAGCCAAGGAGGAAGCGGCCCGCGTCCTCCGGCGCGCGGACGCGAAACCGGACGATTTTTACGGCGCGGCCATCCGCGTCCTGCAACTGGAGACGGCCCTGGGGCGGCTTCCCGTGGGGGGCGATCCCGCCGCCGTGGATGCCGAGGCCGTTCTCGCCAGCCGTTCGCTGGATTGCGAAACCGCCGAGGGAGTGCGCCGCCTCTTTGCCGCGCATGACGAACTGCGCTACGCGGGCGTCGGCGCGGGAACGGGCGCGGCCGTCTACCCGGACCAGCGGGAACGGGTCCTCCAAATCCTTGCCGAATTTGAAAAGAGCCATGCTTGAGAAAGTCGCACGCAAAGAGACCAAGGGGCCAAGAGGAGCCCGGATTTTCCTGCTTCTCCTGCTGTTCTGCGCGGGGGCGCGGGCGGCGGCTCCGGCCGACCTGAACGCGGCCCACGCGCTCTACGACAAAGGGGATTACGCCGGGGCGCGCGCCGGGTATGAAGCCCTGGTGCAATCCGGCCCGTGGAGCGCCAATCTATTTTACAACCTCGGCAACGCCGCCTACCGGCAGGGGGAAAAAGGGTCCGCCTTCCTCGCCTACGAGCGGGCGCTGGCGTTGGAGCCGGGGCACCCCGAAGCGGCGGCCAATCTGCGTTTTTTGCGGGAGGAAACCGGGGCCAAGCTGCCTGCGGTGACATGGGTGGACCGCGCGCTGGAGCACCCGGCCGGGAACACCGCCGCGTGGCTCGCCGCCGCCGCGTTTTGGGGGCTTTGCTTCAGCCTCGCGCCGTTGGTGTGGAAACGGCGCGCCGCCGCGGGGCCCGCTCTCGTGTGCGTTTTGGCGCTCGGTTGGAGCGGCGCGGCCCTCTGGTGGCAGAACAGCCAGGGAGCGCTCTGGATTGTGACGGCCGATACCGCCACGGCCCGGACGGAACCGGCGGATAACGCCACGGCCACCGCCAAGCTCCCCGTGGGCAGCCGCGTCCGGTTGCTCCTGGAGCGCGGCGCGTGGGTCAACGTCCGGCTGCCGGACGCGTCCAAGGGATGGATCGCGCGCGACGCGGCGGACCCCGTTCGGCTCGCGCGGCGATAACAGGCAAACCGGGGTGGCCCGAACGGTAGGGATGGCACTCCGTGCCGTCCGATCAGAGCGCGATTCCTTTTCGGGCGTGCAAAACAATGCCCCGCGTGCGGTCGGCACGGAGTGCCGACCCTACCGTCGCTTCGTTTGAAAAAACGCTTACGCGAGGCGCTCTTTTGCCGCCCGGATCAGGTCCGCGATGACTTCCGCGCGCGGTTTGGCTCCCAGGTTCCCCTTGCCGTGGACGCGTACGCTGACGTTCCCGGCTTCGAGGTCGCGGTTGCCCACCACCACCATTGAGTGCACTTTCATCTGCTCGGCTTGGAGCACCTTGCCCTTGATGTTGTTGCTGGCGGCGTCCACTTCGGCGCGGCTGCCCGCGGCGCGGAGCTCGGCGCGGATGCTATTGGC
>JAQTMF010000070.1 GCA_028714515.1 Chthoniobacteraceae bacterium
GCACCGCGCATCAGTTCGGCGGAAGGCGTGTTGTGGGCAGGCTGTTCGCCCGCCGACTGGTTCGCCCCTCCAAAGGTATGGCGCAGGCCGGCGATTTTTTCGATCAACCCGCCGGATTCTTCCAGTCTGCCCTGGAAATGGGAGATCGCCACCAGGACATTGAGAAGATCTTCGTTGGTGGCGCGGGGGTTGCGCCGGACTTCGTTGAAGAGGTCTTCGATTTGGTGGACCTCCTGTTCAAACAAACGGAGCCCCAGGGAGGCGGCCTGGGATTTGAGTTTGTGCACGATCCGGAAGGCGCGGTTGACCTTGTCTTGCGTCGTTTCCTGCCCGGATGTGTCGTTGGACGCGGCCCGGAAGGTGGCGTTGACGTCGGTGATGACGGCTTGCGCGTCTTTGAGGAAGCCCCGCAGTTGCGCGGTTTCGGCGTTGAGCAAATCGCAGAGGAGTTCCAGTTGCTTCTCCCGCCGTTCCTCTCCTTCGCGGAGCCGGCTTTCCAGTTGGACGCGCTCGCTCACATCGACGGCGGTTACGAGGACGCGGCTGATTTTGTCGCCGTTGAAGACGCGCTGGAAGTTGAACTCGACGTGCTTGGGCGCGAAGCCGCCCTCGGGGCGCTGGAAGTTGAGTTCCACGCATTTGAGGGGGTTGAACCGCTGAAGCTGCTTCTCATTCTTGCGCGGGTTGAAAAGCAGTTGGAGGTAGTTGCCGATGGTTTGATGCCGCTTCTCGGGAATGAGAGGCCGCAGCAGGCGGACGAAATCGCGGCCCGCGACTTCTTCGATCTGAAAGATTTTTTTGAGTTCCAGGGAGAATTGCCTGCCGATGGTCCCGTCGTGGCCAATCAGGAAGACCCCTTGTTTCACATTTGCGAGAATCGCCTCGGATTCGGCTTTCGTGGCCTTCAACTCGCTGGTCGTGATCTCCAGTTGCAGGCTGTAGTTGTCGAAGAGTTCGTTGGCCTGGGTCAGTTCTTCCTGGGCGGTTCTCAAATCACCCTGGGTCTTGGCCAAGCCATCCTGGCTCTTGGCGAGGCCGTCCCGAGTCTCACGCAGTGTTTGCTCCGTTTGGGCGAGCCGGCCGTTGGTGCCTTGGAGCTGGCTTTCGCGCTCGGCCTCCGCCCGCTTGCTGGCCCGGAGCTTGCGGACAAGCTGGATGCAGGAGAAAAGGAACCCGCCATTCAGTACGACCAACAGCAAAAACAAGGCGATGCCTTGTTGGTGCGAGTGGATCGTTCCAAAATACGAGACTGCAAGAATCAAAACAAAGAGAAGGAAGGGAACGAGATCGGAGCGCTCAAAGCTCTCCTCGCCGCCATCCAACGCCTTATCGTGCAACACGTTACTTCCTTGCTCTTCCATATGCTGGTTTTAGGGGGAAAAATTTGACCATTACCCAATAGCATATTTAATGCCACAAATCGGATAATCTTATTTCCCCGCCCGCCCACGGCGCTTCCGGGGAGCGGCCGCGGCGGTGTTGCGCGCGGCCTCCGGGATCGAACCGGCTCGGTTACGAGACGGCGCCGGCGGAGTTCGCCAGGTCGGCTTCCTCTTGCGGCAGGAAGACCTTGAAGCGGTTTTTGTCGATGGCCTTCATGTACGCCTCGTGCGGGGAGACGTAGCCTTTTTGCATGACGCTCCAGATGGCGTCGTCCATGAATTGCATCCCCTGGCCTTTGCCGCCGACGATGACGTCTTGCAGTTTCTGCGTCGCGCCTTCACGGATGATGGCGGAGACGGCGGAGTTGCCGACGAGGATTTCGTTGACGGCGACGCGCCCCGGTTTGTCGGACCGCTTGAGGAGCAGCTGGGCGACGACGCCGCGCAGGGAGGAGGAAAGCATGGTGCGCACCTGCGATTGCTGGTCGGACGGGAATACGTCGATCAAGCGGTCAACGGTTTTGCGCGCGTTGTTGGTGTGCAGGGTGCCGAAGACGAGCAGGCCGGTTTCGGCGGCGGTCAGCGCGAGGGAGATGGTTTCCAGGTCGCGCATTTCACCGACGAGGATGATGTCGGCGTCTTCGCGCAGGGCGGCTTTCAGGCCGACGGGGAAGGAGGGGGCGTGGTCGGGCACTTCGCGCTGGGTGATGATGCTGCGCTTGTTGCTGTGGACGAATTCGATCGGCTCCTCGATGGTGACGATGTGCCGGGCGTAGTTGACGTTGATGTAGTCCATCATGCCCGCCAGGGTCGTGCTTTTGCCCGAGCCGGTGGGGCCGGTGACGAGGACGAGGCCGCCGCGCAGTTTACAGAATTCTTTGACGACCGCCGGGATGCCGAGTTGCTCCAGGGTGAGGATTTTCGTCGGGATGAGACGGAAGACGGCGCCGTAGCCGTTGGTCTGCTTGAGGTAGTTGCAGCGGAAGCGGGAGGCCGAGTCCATTTCGTAGGCGAAGTCGAGGTCGCCGGCTTCCTCAAAGCGCGCCCAGCGTTCGGGCCCGCAGATTTCGCTCATCATGTAGGCGCATTCTTCCTGCGTGAGCGGTTCCTTGCGGATCGGCATGATGTCGCCGTGCTGGCGGATCTTGGGCGGCTGGCCTTGGCCGAGGTGAAGGTCCGAAGCGCCCGCTTCGATGAGGACTTTGAAAAATTGGTCGATGTACGGCATGGGGGAAATCAGTGTGCGAAGTGCTGCCGCATGAGCTGTTTCTGTTCGGCGCGGGTATACGCTTCTTCCTGCGAGATGAACCCTTTGTCGTAGAGGGCCATCAGCGAGTCGTCCATGAGCTGCATGCCGAGTTTGCGGCCGGTCTGCATGATGCCGGGCAGCATGAACGTCTTGCCGTCGCGGATGGTGGCGGCGACTGCGGGGGTGTTGACGAGGATTTCGAGGGCGAGGGAGCGGCCGTGGCCGTCCATGCGGGGGACGAGCTGCTGGCTGACGACGCCGCGCAACGATTCGCTGACCATGACGCGGATTTGTTCGCGCTGGTCGGTGGGGAATACGTCGAGCACGCGGTCGAGGGTGCGGGCGGCGTTGCCGGTGTGCAGGGTGCCGAGGACCAAGTGGCCCGTTTCAGCGGCGGTGATGGCGAGCTGGATGGTTTCCAGGTCGCGCATTTCCCCGACCATGATGACGTCCGGGTCTTCACGGAGGGAACCGCGCAGGGCGGCGGCGAAAGATTTGGTGTGGGTGTGAACTTCGCGCTGGGTGACTTGGCAGCCCTTGGAGGGGATGACGTATTCGATCGGGTCCTCCAGGGTGATGATGTGGTCGTGCCGGTTGCGGTTGATCTCGTCCACCAGGGCGGCGAGCGTGGTCGATTTACCGCAGCCGACGGACCCGGTGACGAGCACGAGGCCGTTGTGGTATTGGGTGAGCAGTTTGAGGGAGTCCGGCAGGCCGATCTCCTCCATGGTCCGCAACTGGGTGTTGATGATGCGGAAGGTCATGTCGTAGCCCAGCCGGTGCCGGACGACGCTGGTGCGGAAGCGTCCGAAGGAGTTGCTGTAGGCGAAATCGGCGTCGCCCCGCTCGGCGAGGTGGCGTTTTTGCAGATCGCTCAAAAATCCCATGGCGAGCCGCTCGGTGTCGGCGGCGCTCAGGACGGGCGCTTTGAGCCAGATCGGCTCCAGTTCACCGTTGCGCCGCCAGATGGGCTGCATGTTGACGCAGAGGTGGACGTCCGAGACGCACGACTGCTGGCCGACGTAAAGGTAGTGATCGACGTGTTCCAGGGTATGGATTTCCTCTCCCTGGGCGGGCATTTGGGGAGGAACCTGGGCGGCGGGGGTTGGAGTGGGGGCTTCTGACATTGGCAGGCAGGAAAAACGACACTAGGGAGGCGACGAAATCAATGCAAAATCGCGCGGGAGCGAAAATATATGGACTTTTCCGCCCTTCTTGCAAAGAGAAACGCAAAGGATCGGTATCCCTCTCCGTATCAACCCTTAACGCCGCCATTCCCAGTCGTTCCGCGACGCCAGTTGGCCGATTTTGCGGGTGGCCAGCGTGGTGAGGAGCGGTTGGAAGAGTTTGAAAACAAGGTTTAGGATGGCGAGCCAAACCCCGGCGCGGCCGCTCTTGGAGAGGAGTTCCGGTGTCTTCGACGCGGCGGGCGCTTTCCGGCGGCCGGGAAGCCGCGAGAGGACCCAGCCGGCGACGGCGGCCCCGGTAAACCAGGCGAGCTTCCGGTGCGTGACGGATTCCTTGAGCCGGGCCGCCACGTTCAAGTCCGCCCCGGCGTCCCGCGCGGCGCGGGAGAGGTGGACGCGGGCGAGGGCGAGTTCGGCGGCGAGTTCCGCCTTGCGGGTTACTGCCGGTTTTTCAGCCATTCCTCGTCCTTTCTAAATTCCTCCAGCGTGGCCGGGAAGAACGGCTTTTTCCAGCGCGCGGCGGCGACGGCGGCGCAGCCGATGGCGGCCAGGAGGTGCAATCCCCCGGCGGCGAGCACCCACCATCCCCAGTGGAACGGGAAAAGGGTGGAAAGCAGCGTGATCGCCCCCACCCAAAGAAAAGCGTAGCCGAAGCAGAGGCAGAGACAGCCGGCGCCCAATACCGCCCCCGCTTTCACCGCGGTGCCCAGGGCTTCCTTCCCTTCCAGCCCGGCCAGTTCCAGCCGGGCGCCGAAGTACGCGGCAAGGCTTGCCAGCAGAGCCAGCAAGTGGGCGGATAGCCCGGCGGTTTCCGATGGCCGCTCCTCTGGCGGCCGCGGTGTTGATCCCATCATGAGAAGCAGAGTCCCCGCTGCGGGGTGAGGCGGCTCTTAACGGCGGAGCAGGAGCCCGAGGACAAATCCGACGCCCAGCGCGGCGAGCACGCCCCGGAGCGGATTTTCCCGCACGTAGGCTTCGCCTTCCTCCTGGAGCGAACGCGCCCGGGTGCGGGCCTGTTCGAGGGATTCCTCCGCCTTGGTGCGGTATTCCTGCACCTTGGTCCCCGCCGTTGCACGGAACTCGGCTGCTTTGGCTTCCGCGACGGAGCGAAGCTGCGCGGCCTTCTCTTCGGCGGCGGCGCGAAGCTCCTCGGCGGCTTGTTTGGCGTGGGTTTTGCCTGCTTCGAATTTGCTGGCGCTGTCCTGGTTCATAGCGGTTTCATTCATAAGCGGTTCCGATTCGGAGCTATTGAATCGCATTTGCGGGGTGCTGACAAGGATCGACTTGGCCCCGGCTCCCCTCTTTTTCCACCCCGTTAATAAGAATTCGAGACGCAGTCCGCCCGTGCGCGCACGGCGGGGGACGGCCGATCCTCGCAGTCCAGCGGGTCCATCATGCCGCCCGGGCATCCCACGGGCGCGGGGGAATACGACACCTCGGCTTCGGCGGGATGCGAGCAGACGACCACGGTTCCGCCCCGGCGCGCGCGGCCGACGGTGAGCTGCCCGCCGAACTCGGCGGCCCGGTGGGCCATGATCCGCAGGCCGATGCCGTGGGTGGGCGGGAGCGGCTCCGGGATGCCCACGCCGTTGTCGGCGATCGACAGAAGAATCAGCCCCCCTTTTTGCCGGAGGCTGATGCGGACGCTCTCGGCCTGGCCGTGTTTGATGGCGTTGTTGACGGCCTCCTGGGCGATCCGGAAGAGATGCGTGGCGGCGGGCTCCTGGAAGACGTTGACGCTGCCGCCGGAGCGGAAGATGCAGCGGACGGGGAAAAACGACGAGATCGTCTTGGAAAGCCGCGCCAGCGCCGACGCGAGCCCCCCCTCCCCCGCCCGCACCGGGTAGAGGCCGTGGGAGAGCTGCCGGGTTTCGTCCACGGCCACGGCGAGGAGCTGGCAAATGCGCTCCATATCGAGCGCCGCCGGGTTCCCGACGGCGGTCAGTTTGTTGTGGAGGACTTTGCAGACCAGCGCCGTGCCCGCCAGGTGCTGGCAGAGGCCGTCGTGCAATTCCTGGCCGATGTGCTGCTGCTCGCGTTCGCTGATGCGGAGGAGTTCCTCCTGCATGCGTTTGACTTCCGTGATGTCGCGGGCGACCCCCGCCATGCGGACGGCGCGGCCTTTGGCGTTCAGGACGGGGCTCGCCTGGTTGCCTATCCAGCGGATGGTTCCGTCGGGGCGCACGATCCGGTATTCGTGGTATTCAAAGGCGCCGTCGGATGGGAAACAGGCGAAGTCTTTGCAGACGCGCCGGCGATCGGGCAGATACACCGCCGAGAGCCATTTCTTGGGATGCTCGCAGAGTTCCCGCGCCGAGTATCCCAGCATTTCCTGGCAGCCCGGGCTGACATAGAGGATCCGGCCCGGGTATTGCACGTCCGCCAGCCAGAAGACTTCGCGGATGCTCGAGGCCATTTGCCGGAAGCGCAGTTCGCTTTCGCGCAGCGCGGCATTGGCGGCCTCCAACTGCGCCGTGCGCTCGGCCACCATCCTTTCCATCTCCGCCTCTTTGGCTCGCAGCGCCTCCTCGGCCAGGAAGCGTTGCAGGGCCTGGGAAAACTTGCGGGCCAGCCGCTCCCACACGGCCAGAAACGCGGGGGTAAAGCGGCCCTTGCGCGTGTCGCTCATGTGCAGGACCCCGACGCGCTCCCCTTTGCCCATCAATGGGAAGAGAGCCATCGAGCGGTATCCCGCCGCGGCGCACCGGTTGCGAATCCGATGGTCCTTGCGCTCCCGCAGGGAAAGCCCGCCCACGAAACCGCCCAGGTCGTTCACATAAAAAGTTCCCCCGGGCGTCAGATGGTTTTTGGCGAGAGCGCACCGCCCGGAGACCATCGCGCCGCAGAGGCACTGGTAGACGGGCTTGTTCTGCACGTCCCGGAGGGGGCGGCCCATGTGGTCACGGGCGCAAATGTCGTTTTCCGAAGCGAGGAACTCCGGCGAAAAGCCCCGCGCCTCCCGAAAAGGGAATCCCCCGCCCTCCGCGAGGCGGATCCCCACGGCCTGGCAGCCGGAATGCCGCGCGAAAAAGACAGCGGCGGCCTCCAGGAACTCGCGGGAATTCCGGCAGGAATGGATGAGGTTCAAAAAGGACGGCACAAGAGACTGAGGCGCATGCATTCCCGAGGGGTGGGGCTTGCCGCCGGGAATGCCCTCTGTAAATCCCGCAAAATCCTTTCGATACCGTGGACGCACTTCAGGGGGAAAAGGCTCTTCCATGATGGGGAAGAGCGAGGCTATCACCCCGCCCAGGGGGATTCCCAGACAAAAATGACGAAAAAACGGCTTTCGCCCCCGACGGAGGCTTCCCGATTCCCAAATCGCCGAAACCGCGTTATCTGTGCTCTCCCTTTTTATGTTTCACATCGTCCTCGTCGAACCGGAAATCCCGCCCAACACCGGCAACATCGCCCGCCTCTGCCTGGCGGCCGACGCCACCCTGCACCTCGTGCGCCCGCTGGGGTTCAACATCGACGACAAGACCCTCAAGCGGGCCGGGCTCGACTACTGGAAGCAAACGCGCGTGGAATTGTGGGACAACTTCGCGCAGCTCCAGGCGGCCCACCCGGAGGGGCGCTTCTGGTATCTGACCACCAAATGCCGCCGCCCCTACTACGAGGCGCGCCTGGAAGCGGGCGACTTCCTGGTCTTCGGCCGCGAAACCAAGGGCCTCCCCGAACCGCTGCTGGAGGCCAACGCCGAACGCCGCCTGACGATCCCCATGGCCGCGCAGACCCGCAGCCTCAACCTGGCGACCGCCGTCGGCATCGTGCTCTTCGAGGGGCTGCGGCAAGTCCGCACGGCCGCGGGTTCGCACATTTCCCATTAGCCTAAAAAGGACGATGGGAGGGGATGAGATGACGTAAGATGCTGAGCCGAGATGACTTGAGGAAGGCTTCAGCGTATCCGAATGGATACGGTGGAGCTTGACGAAAGGCGCTCGCGGCCAGCAGATTGCGTCAGATCGCCCCGATCCATTGTTCTTTTTAGGATTAGCCAAGCGCGCGACTTCCCGTTAGCGTTGCAGAATCATGAGCCAAAGCGACATCCACCTAAGCGCCTGCGACCTGCGCCGATCCTTCCGGATCGGCCCGCGCAAGATCGAGGTACTTCGCGGCATTTCCCTGGAAATACGCCGAGGGGAGTCCGTCTTTCTCGTCGGCGCGTCGGGCGCGGGGAAGACCACCCTTCTTTACACCCTGGCGGGGCTGGAGCGCCCCGAATCCGGCAGCGTCACTTTTGAGGGCCGGGAACTCTACAAAGGCAGCGAAAACGAGGCGGCCCGCATCCGCAACGAACGGATGGGCTTTGTCTTCCAGGGCTATTTTCTTCTTCCGGAGCTGACCGCCCTGGAAAACGTCCTGCTGCCTACCCTGATCGGCGGCCGCGCCTCCCGGAAAGCCGCCGAGGAGGCCCTGGAACGCGTGGGGCTGGGTGAGCGCAAACTCCACCTCCCGGCGGAAATGTCGGGCGGCGAACAGCAGCGCGTGGCCATCGCCCGCGCCCTCATCAACGACCCCACCATCCTCTTCGCCGACGAACCGACGGGCAATCTCGATTCGAAAACGGGGGAAACGATCGTCGATTTGCTGCTTGCCTTGGTCCGGGAAAACCAGAAAACATTAGTGGTTGTAACCCATGACGCCCGATTGGCCGAACGCGGAGACCGCAAGGTGGAGATTGAGGATGGCCTTTTGAAAAGCCCGACCTTCTAGAAAAGCCCGATTCACCCCCTCCCCCGATGCGGGCTGGAACGGCCGGCGCAATGCGCGCGGGGAGGCAGCAGTTATTTTTTGAACCTATGAAAAAGATCTACATCGACGGTGTGTTTTACCCCGAAGCCGAAGCCAAAATTTCCGTGTTCGACCACGGTCTGCTTTACGGTGACGGCATTTTTGAAGGCATCCGGTTCTACAACGGCCGCGTCTTCCGCCTCGAAGATCACATCGACCGCCTTTACGATTCCGCCCGCGCCATCAACCTCGAAATCCCGCTTACCAAGGAGGAAATGACGCAGGCCCACCTCGAAAGCTGCCGCCAGAACGGCCTGCGCGACGGGTACGTCCGCACCGTGGTCACGCGCGGCGTGGGCGATCTGGGGCTCAACCCCGCCAATTGCCGGAAGCCGACCATCATCATCATCGCCTCCGGCATCAAACTGTACCCCGAGGAGCTTTACCACAACGGCCTCACGATGGTGACGTGCGCCACCCGGCGCGTCGCCCCCGCGGCGTTCAGCCCGGCGGTCAAGTCGCTCAACTACCTCAACAACATCCTCGCCAAAATCGAATCCAGCCAGGCGGGCGAAGGCCTCATGCTCAACGAGCAGGGCTACGTGGCCGAGTGCACGGGGGACAATATTTTTATCTTCAAGAAAGGAAAACTCCTCACCCCTCCCGTCTCCGCGGGCGGCTTGGGAGGCATCACCCGCAACGTCGTCCTGGAGCTTGCCGGTGAACTCGGCGTTCCCGCCAGCGAAACCATGCTGACCCGCTACGATCTCTACACCGCCGACGAATCCTTCCTCACCGGAACGGCGGCGGAGATCATCCCCGTGGTGGAACTGGACAAACGCCCCATCGGCAACGGCAAACCGGGCCCCCT
Organism: Chthoniobacteraceae bacterium; assembly: GCA_028714515.1. GTDB lineage: Bacteria > Verrucomicrobiota > Verrucomicrobiia > Chthoniobacterales > Chthoniobacteraceae > UBA695. The sequence continues at coordinate 9,424 of JAQTMF010000070.1, forward strand.
GACAGCTAAATTTATCGCGCGATACCGGGAGTTGACACAAGCCTCCGGCACGCCGATCTATTGAGGAGGAACATTTAACATTTCCCAAGCACCATGCTCTGCGACGTTTGTAAAACCAATCAGGCGACGGTGTTCTTGACGCAAATCGTGGACGGCAAGATGCAGAAGGTGAACCTCTGCGAAGCCTGCTCCAAAGAAAAAGGCGTTACCGACCCGCTTTCCTTCGCCCTGGTCGATCTTCTGCCCGGCCTGGGCGCCGAAGCGGAGGTGGAAAAAGGCGAACCGGTGCAGCATTGCCCGGCTTGCGGCTTCACCCAGGCGGACTTCAAGAAGACCGGGCGGCTCGGCTGCCCGGTCTGCTACGATACCTTTGCGGAGGGACTCGGCGGCCTGCTCAAAGCCATGCACCGGCGGACCATCCATACAGGCAAAGTCCCGGCCCGCCTCAAACGCAGCATCGAGCTGGGCGCGCGGCGCAAACAACTACAACATGATTTGGACAAAGCGGTGGCGGAGGAAAACTACGAAAACGCCGCCGTTCTGCGCGATCAACTGCGGGAACTGGAACACACCACGTGAAAATTAGCAGCCTTTTTTCGAGCAACAGCGAGCGGGCTCGGAATGACGGCCCGCATCACCAGATCGTCGTCTCCAGCCGGGTTCGGCTGGCGAGGAACCTGAGCGGCCACCCCTTCCCCGGGTGGGCGAAGAAGAACGACCGTCTCCAGATCCTGGAGCTGATCAAGCCGCCCGTGGAATCCCTCCCCGAGATGGAGGGGGCCTTCTCGTCGTACTTGCAGGAACTCTCCGCGCTGGAAAAGCAGGTCCTCGTGGAGCGCCACCTCATCAGCCGCGAACACGCCGCCAAGAGCGCCGGGAGCGCCGTCGTCGTCAACAAAGAGCAGACGTTGAGCATCATGATCAACGAAGAGGACCATCTGCGGATGCAGGTCCTCCAGCCCGGTCTGCAACTGCGCAACGCCTTCCAGGCGCTGGACAAAGTGGACAGCGCCCTCGAAACCAAGCTCGACTACGCCTTCCACCCGCAGCTCGGCTACCTCACCGCCTGCCCCACCAACGTCGGCACCGGCATGCGCGCCTCGGCCATGGTCCATCTTCCCGGCCTCGTCTTGAGCGAACAGATCAACCAGGTCATCCAGGCCATCAACAAGATCGGCCTCGCCGTCCGCGGCCTCTATGGCGAGGGAACCGAAGCGATGGGCAACCTCTTCCAAATCTCCAACCAGATCACCCTGGGCGAACCGGAGGAAGAGATCATCGCCCAGCTCAACAAAGTCATCGAGCGCATCATCGAGAACGAGGAGAACGCCCGCCAGATCCTCGTGCAAAAACGGCCCGGAACCCTTCTGGACAACATCGGGCGCGGCTTCGGCATCCTCTCGCACGCCTACGCCATGAGCTCCAAGGAGGCGCTCAACCTCCTCTCGTTCCTGAAACTGGGCGTGGACCTCGGCTTCTTCCCGCCCGAAAAGCAGAACGACATCGACGATCTCATCACCGTCACCCAGCCCGCGCACCTGCAAAGCAACGCCTCGCAGCAAAAGCTCACCCCCGAGGAGCGCGATACCCTGCGTGCCCAGATCATCCGCGAAAAACTCAAAGCCTTTCCCATCCCCAACACGAGCAAGGTCGTCATCCCAAGGCCTCCAACCGAAGAAACGCACCATGAATAACTTCACTCCACGCGCCCAACAAGTGCTTGCTCTCGCCCGGAAAGAAGCCGAGCGCTTCAACCACAACTACGTCGGCACCGAGCATCTCCTGCTCGGCCTCATCAAACTGGGCCAGGGCGTCGCCGTCAACGTCCTCCAGAAAATGGGGCTGGAGCTGGAAGCCGTCCGCGCCGAAGTGGAAAAACAGGTGGGAGCCGGCCCCGAGGGGAAGATCATCGGCAACATCCCGTACACCCCGCGCGTCAAAAAAGTGCTCGCGCTGGCCGGGAAGGAAGCCAAATCGCTCAACCACTCCTACGTCGGCACGGAGCACATTTTGCTGGGCCTCCTGCGCGAAGGCGAAGGCGTCGCCGCCGTCGTCCTCAAGAACCTGGATGTCGATATCGAGAAGACCCGCAACGAGATCCTGAAAGAACTGGACCCGAACTTCACCCCGCCCGAAGGCGAGGCGGAGGAGGAAGGGCCGCAGGCAACCGGTCCCGGCGGAGCCGAGCCCGGCTTGAAAAAAGGCGAGGTGAAAACCCCCGCCCTGCGCGCCTTTGGCCGCGATCTCACCGAAATGGCCCGCAAAGGCGAACTCGATCCCGTGATCGGGCGGCGCAACGAAATCGAGCGCGTCATCCAGATCCTCTGCCGCCGGACCAAGAACAACCCCGTGCTACTCGGTGAAGCGGGCGTCGGCAAAACCGCCATCGTCGAGGGCCTGGCCGAAGAAATCGCCGCAGGGAACGTCCCCGAGATTTTGCGCGACAAGAAAGTGGTGACGCTCGACCTCGCCCTGATGGTCGCCGGAACCAAATACCGGGGCCAGTTCGAGGAGCGGATCAAAGCCGTCATGGACGAAATCCGCCGCAGCAAGAACATCCTGCTCTTCATCGACGAGCTGCACACCATCGTCGGGGCCGGTTCCGCCGAAGGGGCCATGGACGCCTCCAACATCATCAAACCGGCCTTGAGCCGGGGCGAGCTGCAATGCATCGGCGCGACCACCCTCAACGAATACCGCAAGCACATCGAAAAAGACGCCGCCCTGGAACGCCGGTTCCAGACCGTCAAAGTCGAAGCGCCCAACGTCGAGGACACCATCGAGATTTTGAAAGGGTTGCGGCCCAAATATGAAGCGCACCACCGGGCCAAGATCACCGACGAGGCCCTGGAACTCTGCGCCAAACTCTCCGACCGCTACATCACCGGCCGGTTCCTGCCCGACAAAGCCATCGACGTGATGGACGAAGCCGGAGCCCGCGCGCGCATCGCCGCGATGACCCGCCCGCCGGACGTCAAGCACATCGAGGCCGAGATCGAAGAGATCCGGGGCAAAAAAGAAGCCGCCATCAAGGCCCAGGACTTCGAGAAAGCCGCCGCCCTGCGCGACACCGAAAAGCAGACCAAGGAGAAGCTGGAACGCATCCTCAACGAATGGCGCGAAGCCCGCGAGGAGAAGGAAGTGGTCGTCAGCGACGACGACATCCTCTCCGTCGTCTCCAAGACCACCGGCGTCCCCCTGCACCGCATGGAGCAGGCCGAAACCGCCAAATTGCTGGCCATGGAAGACGAACTCAAAAAGCGCGTCATCGGCCAGGACGAGGCGATCACCGCCATCTCCAAGGCCCTGCGCCGCTCGCGCGCCGATTTGAAGGACCCGCGGCGGCCCATCGGCTCGTTCATCTTCCTGGGGCCCACCGGCGTCGGCAAGACGTTCCTCACCGCCAGCCTCGCCGAATTCATGTTCGGCGACCGCGACGCGTTGATCCAGATCGACATGTCCGAGTACATGGAGAAATTCACCGCCTCGCGCCTCATCGGTTCGCCTCCCGGCTACGTCGGCTACGAGGAGGGCGGCCAGCTCTCCGAAGCCGTCCGCCGGCGGCCGTATTCGGTGATCCTCTTCGACGAAGTCGAAAAGGCGCACCCGGACGTGATGCACCTGCTCTTGCAGATCCTCGAAGAAGGCAAAGTGACCGACTCGCTGGGCCGCAAGATCGACTTCCGCAACACGATCATCATCATGACCTCCAACGTCGGGGCGGAGCTGATCAAGAAGCAGACCACCCTCGGTTTTGGAGCCGTCGGCCCGGCCGAAGCCGCGGGCTACGAAGCGATGTGGGAGAAGATCCTGGAAGAAGCCAAGCGCATCTTCAAGCCGGAGTTCATCAACCGGCTTGACGACCTGATCGTCTTCCACACGCTCTCCAAGCACGACCTCGTCAAGATCGTGGACC
>JAQTMF010000071.1 GCA_028714515.1 Chthoniobacteraceae bacterium
ACCGCTCATGCGGCTCTGCGCCGTAAACGGGACGAACTGGGCGTGCGGTTCGGCCACCTCGCGCCCCCGCAGGGCATATCTTTGCTTCGCCAGAACCACGATGCTGCGGCCTTCCGGAGTTTCATCCGCCAGTGAGGAGAGTTGAGCGGCATCCGCCAGCCGTTCTTCGCTCACACCCGCAACGGGAAGAAACGCCGACGCCATCCGGTTGCCCAAGGTGATCGTCCCTGTTTTATCGAGCAAAAGCACGTCGATATCGCCTGCGGCCTCAACGGCCCGGCCACTCGTCGCAAGCACGTTGCGCCGGACGAGACGGTCGATGCCGCTGATGCCAATCGCGCTCAGGAGTCCGCCAATCGTGGTAGGGATAAGGCAGACGAGCAGCGAAACCAGCACGGGCAGCGAGAGATTCACGACCCCGCTTTGCCCCGCCGCTTTTTCGCTGTAATCTGCGAAGGCGGGCAACGTGGCCACGGCCAGGATAAACAGAAACGTCAGGCTCACGAGCAAAATGCCCAGCGCGATTTCGTTAGGCGTTTTTTGCCGTTGTGCCCCCTCCACCATGGAGATCATGCGATCCAGGAACGTGTTGCCCGGCTCGCTCGTGATGAGGATCACAATGCGGTCGCTAATCACCTGTGTGCCGCCCGTCACCGCGCTCCGGTCGCCGCCGCTCTCGCGAATGACCGGAGCGGACTCACCCGTAATAGCCGATTCGTTCACGCTGGCGATGCCGTCGATCACTTCGCCGTCGGCGGGAATGATATCGCCTGCCTCGCAAACGACGCGGTCACCCGTCGCGAGTTCTCCCGCAGGAACCGATTCTTCGCGACCATCCACCAGTTTCCGCGCATGGGTTTTCGTGCGCATCCCCCGGAGCGTCGCGGCCTGCGCCTTGCCGCGCCCCTCGGCCGTTGCCTCGGCGAAGTTGGCGAAAAGCAGCGTAAACCAAAGCCACAGCGTGATTTGCAAATTGAACCCCGAGAAATGCCGCACGGTGGACATCGCCGTGAGGATCGACCCGATATAGACAACGAACATCACGGGGTTCTTCCACTGGACGCGCGGGTCCAGCTTGGTGAATGAATCCAAGGCGGCCTGGCGTAAAAGGGCCGGATCAAGAAGCGAAGTCTTCGGTTTCATGGTTGTTAAAAAGTGCGTCCCGCCTGTGCAAGGAGGTGCTCGACCACGGGGCCGAGCGAAAGCGCCGGGAAGAAGGTGAGCGCGCCGACAATTAGCACGACAGCCATCAGGAGGAGCGCGAACGCGACGCTGTCAGTTGGGAAGGTGCCCGCCGAGGGAGGCGCGGCCTGTTTGGCCGCGAGATTCCCCGCGATGGCCAGAACAGGGACGATCACCGCGAAGCGGCCGACCAGCATCCCCAGCGCAGTCAGATAATTGTAGAAGTTGGTGTTGGCATTGAGCCCGGCGAACGCGCTGCCGTTGTTGGCGACAGCCGAAGTGAACGCATACAGGATTTCGGTGAACCCGTGCGGCCCCGGGTTGGCGATGGAGGAGACGCCCGCTTTCGTGATGCAACCGATGGCCGTTCCCGCGAGGATGGCCACTGCCGGAACCAGCACCGCGACCACGGCCCAGGTGATCTCTCGGGCCTCAATCTTTTTGCCAAGGTATTCCGGCGTCCGCCCGACCATCAGGCCCGCAATGAAGACCGTCAGGATGGCAAAAATGAGCATCCCGTAAAGCCCCGCGCCGACACCGCCAAAAACCACCTCACCGAGCATCATGTTGACTAGCGCTACCATGCCCGCGAGTGGCGCAAGGCTATCATGCATGGCATTGACCGCCCCGCACGAGGCATCGGTCGTCACTGTGGCGAAGAGCACGGAGTTCATGATACCAAACCGCGTCTCCTTCCCCTCCATGGAAGCCGTCAATCCGGTTGCCGGATCGTGAGCCAACTCCGAGGGCCACGCCACGGCAAACCCAATGAGGAACAACGCCAGCATCGCCCCGAAAATGGCCCATCCCTGCCGCCGGTTCCCCGCCATGACGCCGAAGGTGTAGGTCAACCCGGCCGGAATCGCGAAAATTACGAAAATTTCCAGGAAGTTCGTCAGCGGCGTCGAGTTCTCAAAAGGATGGGCGCTATTTTGCCCGAAGAACCCGCCGCCGTTGGTGCCGATCTGCTTGATGGCAACCTGCGAAGCGGCAGGCCCCAGCGGAATCGTCTGCTTTGCCCCTTCAAGGGTTGTCACCTCGGCGTAAGGTGCGAGACTTTGCACCACGCCCTGTCCCACCAGCACCAAAGCGAAAAGGAACGACAGAGGCAGAAGCACGTAGAGGGTTCCCCGGGTCAAGTCGGCCCAGAAATTGCCGAGCGACCCGCTCGAACGGCGCGTGAGTCCCCGGATCAGCGCGATGGCCACCGCCATTCCTGTCGCCGCGCTAAGGAAGTTCTGAACGCACAAGGCGAACATCTGTGTGCCGTAACTCATCGTCGCCTCTCCCGAATATGCCTGCCAATTCGTGTTAGTGACAAAGCTGACCGCCGTGCTGAACGCCAGCGGGAACGGGAGATTGGCGAGGTGTTGCGGATTGAACGGAAGCCATGCCTGTGTCATCTCGATCACAAGAACGGCGATAATGCCTAGTGTGTTGAAGGCCAGGAGCGCGCCCAAGTAATGTTTCCAGCCCATCTCCTTCCGGGCTTCAATGCCTGCCAGTCTGTAGATCAACGATTCGGCAGACTTCAGAAAAGGCAAAGATTTCTCCCCGGAAACAACATCGGCCATCCACCGCCCCAGGAACGGGGTCACCGCAAACAGTCCGCCCAGAAAAACTGCCAACTGCACAAAGTCTCGCTGGTTCATAACGACAACATGCCGCTATTCCTTCGAGGCCGTGAGTTAAATGGGGGGCCGGAACCATTAAAAAAATATTAAGATTGTCAACGCCAAGCGACTTTTAGACGCAAGCGTTGGGATAGCGCCGGGGCGTGCCCTTCGCCTTTGAGATCTCCTTGGACTCGAGCCAGCTGAAGAGGAACTCCCGGGCGGTGACATTTCTAGGCGGTGCCTGCCCGGAAGCCTTTAGGATGTCACCCAGAAATCCCCGCGCGGTGGCCTCGGTGAACTCCCCTTGGCTGGCTTGCTGGGTCAAGGAGATGAACGACTCCATGATGTAGGCTTTATTCTGTAGTTTAGGGGATTTAGAGATGCCGGAGGACTGGCGCTCCCATCGTTCGCCAATCGCCAGAGCCTCCGCTCTGTCGGTGGTCTTGGTGCTGCGAAATGCCCGGCGGCCATCGGGCAGGGTGAAGGCACATCACCAATACTTCGACTTGCCGCGTGGGTCTTTGTGGACGCTGGCCATACGCGGGTCAAAATGGGGCCATCATAACGAGGATGCCAAAACATAACATTGAAGATGCTATTACAGAGTGACTGGCACCTTACAGAGGCCTGGGTTCGAGTCGCGGGTTCGAACCCTGTATCGCGCACCATTTTGGACTTCGCGGGACCGGAAAAGACCGCAGCGTGTGCGGTGGCCAAGTGGTCGCGCAGTGTTGCTTTGCGCGTCCCGTCGGCTCTTTTTGATGCGGAATCCTTTTTCGAACGTTTTTTTCACAAAAACGCTTGAACTCTGGGGGCGGTTCGTTCATTGTCTGCCTCCCATTCGGTGGCCGTCGTGGTCCCGAAAGACGCGCTCGTAGCTCAATTGGATAGAGCATCTGACTACGAATCAGAAGGTTTCAGGTTCGACTCCTGACGGGCGCAGTTTTTTCCGCAGGGACTTACGCAAGTCTCAACTCCTCCAAGAAAATCTGCCGCACGCGGCGATGCCCATTCGTCGCGCCGCGCCGATTGTCGCGGGTCCCTTCTCTTGTTTCATGGGGAAACCGTGATTTATGTTGGATCAATGATCTCACGGAAAAGCGGCTCCGCCTGTCGATGGAACTCCCGGCGGACCCTGTTGGCGAGGCCGGTAACCGAAAGCGAAACCGCTCAAAAAAAACGAGCCCGCCCAATCCATGTAAGTTCTATGAACCGGGCGGGCCCCTGGGGGGTAGGCGCTACTACAACACATCCTCGCCGTCCCTTTTTCTCTCAGACCGCGCAGGGAGAGTATTTCAGGCCGCGAGATTTTTGGCAGTCGGTAGTTCTACCGACAGGTAAAGACCGAGGCGCTCTATCCTTCGTGCCCGAAATAGCGCGCCACGGCCTGCGAGCGGGACTGCACGTGGAGTTTCCCGTAGATCCGCTCAATATGGGTGCGCACTGTCGAATAGCTCACCTGCATCATTTCGGCGATCTCTTTGTAGAGGTAACCCTTGGCGAGATAGTCCAGGACCTCGCGTTCCCGTGGCGAGAGCCCTTCGCCTTCCGTTTCGGCGGGTTGCGGCGTTTGGAACGATTGCACGACGAGCCGGGCAATGCTGCTTGTCATGGGCGCGCCGCCTCCGATCACGTCGCGTACCGCGGATAGCAATTCGGCCGCCCGCACGGGCTTGGTGAGGTAGCCGACGGCCCCGGCTCGCAATGCGTTGAAGATGGTCTCGGTGTCGTTGAAGACTGTCAGCATCAGGATATGGCAGCGCGGGGACAGTTTGGAGAGCCTGCGAACGCATTCCACGCCGTTGATGCCCGGCAGGTTGATATCCATGATGACCACTTCCGGCGGGTCTTTGGGAATTTCCCGCAGGGCCTCCTCCGCGGAGCCATACTGGCCCACGCACCGGCAGTCCTCCTCGCGGCTCAAGATCGTGGCGAGCGTGCTTCGGATGCGTGGATCGTCCTCCACAATGGCGATGGTGATGGGCATGCGTTGTTTGCCAACTATCGCGGCTCCCTCCGCTGGCTGGCAATCGGTATTTCTACCGATAGCATCGTGCACGTTCCTTTGCCGAGCCCGCTTTGCTGTTCGCAGCAGCCGCCGATTTCGCGCATCCGGGCGGCGATGTTGTCCAGCCCGTCGCGCGTTGCGGCGGGGTCGGCGATGGCGCCGCGTACAAAGCCCCGCCCGTTGTCGCGGATGCAGATTTGCAGCCGATCCGCTTCCCAACGGATTTCCATGCGGACTTCGCTGGCTTCGGCGTGTTTGACGATGTTGTGGAGGGTCTCTTTCACCGCCAGGCAGATCTGGTGGCGCACCGTCGAGGCCACGGTGACGGGCGGGAGCATTGTGGGCACTTCGAGGCGGCAGGGGAGGGAGGCGGTGCCGAGGAAATCGCGGGCGAACTCGACGAGATAGGAAATGAGTTTCTCCAGCGTGTCGTTGGCCGGGTTGATGGACCAGACGATCTCGTCCAGCGAACGCGTCAGATCGCGCGCCGTTTTGAAAATATCGTCGAGATATTTTCGTTCCGGCCCCTTGGTGCCGGATTGGGCCAGTTCGCTGAGCAGCGCCACTTCGGTCAGGCCCGCCCCGACTTCGTCGTGGATATCGCGGGCGATCCGGGCGCGCTCCCGCTCCAGCGCCTGTTCATGCTCCAATTGTTGCAATTTGCGGCGGGCCTTGCGCCGTTCTCTCCAGACAAACAGTAATACCACGGCAGAGAGACCGGCGGACCCGGCTCCCGCCTTGAACCAGACCGTTTGCCAGAAAAGCGGCGGGACGGCAAACGCCAACGCACTCTCCGCCGTGCTCCAAACCCCGTCGCGGCTGCACGAAAGCACGCGGAAACGGTAGTTGCCGGGCGGAATTTCCCGGTAATACGCCGTGCGCGCGGTGTCGGGCGCGGACCAGTCCGCATCCAAACCCTCGACGCGGTATTTGAACCGGACCCGGTCCGGGGCGAAGTAATCCAGCGCCGTGAAGTGGAATTGAACATGGCGCGCCCGCGCGGGGAAACGGATCGCCCCGGGGTGCGCTTTCCCCGCGTCCGCCGCGTCTGCGGGCCATACGGGTTGGGCGTCTGCGCGCACCTCTTCGATATAAACCAGCGGCGTCTCCATCGTCTTGGGCAGCGCCGTTGGGTCCGCCATGACGAGGCCGTCGGCCGTCGGGAACCAGAGGTTTCCATCCGGCGTCTTTACGGGGCGGGCTCCCGTGCATTCCTCGCTTTTCATGCCGTCGCTGCGCCCGAAGTAGCGGACGGCCAGCGTTGTTTTCGCCCCGCTGTCCACCTCCTGGAATTCCGGCAGATTCACCCGCATCAATCCGCCCCGGGTTCCCAGCCAGAGGCAGCCGAAGTCGTCTTCGATGATCTGGCGAATGGCGTCGTCCGCCAGCCCCTGGGCCGTGGTAAAGACGCTCTGCCGGTTTTTGACCCAGCGCATCAACCCCGCCGAGGTGCCAACCCAAAGCGCGCCGGATTTGTCCCGGTAAATGGCGCGCACGGAATTGTCCGGCAGCCCGTCCCCCTTTTGGAACCAGACCGGCGACCCATCTCGGAGAATTTTGAGCAGCCCGAGCGTCTGGTATCCCACCCAGATCGTTCCGTCGCCGTCCTCGTAAATCACGTTGACCGTGTCCTTCGGATGCCAGGCTCCGGCCCCGGCGGGAACGAGCCCCTCGGGGGATACGACCGCGAGCCCGCCCAGCGTCCCGGCCCAGATTTTTCCCGAGCGGTCCTGGAGCAACGCGGTGATCGCGTGGAGCGGAAGATTCGAGCCCTTCTTGGGCAGGATCACCTCTGTTTTCCCGTTGTTCCAATGCCACAGGTCGTGCGAATGCGTGCCGATCCAAAGCGAGCCGTCCCGCGCCTTGAGCAGGGCCGAGGCAGTCGTGTTTTCGGGAAACGCGCCGATCCCGGCGGGCGAGAATTTCCCCGGGGTTCCCACGAGCGGCTTCACCCCGGCGATCCCGGTCCACCATTGCGATCCCGAGAGCAAAAGCGAGATGCACGGCTCGCGGTCCAGCCCGAGCCCCGAGGTGTAGACTTGCAGCGCCTTTGGCGTCAGCCGCATCAGCCCTCCCGTCCCGGCGATCCAGAGCGCGCCTTCCCGGTCCTCCTTCAAAAACCGTACCGCGAACGGGAAAAAGCCGTCGCGCGTCGTCAGCTCGCTCCAGTTCCCTCCGCGCCAGCGGAAGAGCCCGCGCAATGTCCCGACCCAAAGCTCTCCGTCCTGGCGCTCCAGCATCGCCCGGGTCTCCCGCCAGTCTGATTGGCCTTCCGGGAAAGGCAGCGCCTGCCAGGAGCCGGCGGACCTGCACAGCAGATGCTTCGCCGTCGCCACCCAAAGGGTTCCCGAAGGGCCGATATGCACCTTTAGCACCTCCTCCGCGCGGTACTCCGCGGGAAGCTCTTCCGGGAGATACGCGCCGTTTTGAAAACGGAATAACCGCGCACCCTGTTTATCCCCGGCGACAACCAGCGCCTGGCCGTCCGGGGCGACATCCATCTCCGCTACGGCCAGGGGAATCCCCTCCACAATGCACTGGAAAAAGACTGGCTGAGGGCCGTCAAAACGGTAAAGCCCCTGTTCACTCACCCCCCACATTCCCCCCTTCGGATCCTCCTCCATGGCATAAATTGAAGGCTTCGCCCGCCCCTCCGTTTCCAGGAAAGTCCGCCAGGCGCGGCCGTCGAACTTCAGCACGCCTCCCTCTCCATAAAACCAGAGCGCGCCCCGGTGATCCACCGCCACGCCGCGCCAGGTGAAGGCTCCGGGCGGCTGGCCCTTCCGTTCAACGCGGGAAAAGCGCTGCCCGTCGAACTTCAGGATGCGGTGCTGCGTGACGCACCAGATATACCCGTCCAGCGACTGTTCGACGCCGTTGACGATATCCTCCCCCAGGCCGTCCTCGCCGCGCCATTGCCGGATGCCGTAGTCGGAAAGCATATTCTCCGCCGCCCCGTGGGCGAGGGCACCCATGCCGAGGAACACTCCCAGGCAGAGCAACACGAAGAGGGAAAACGGCTTGCGCACGCTCCCTTTTTACGCCGATGCCCCGCGGTTCTCAACGTTCTCCTTCGCGAGGGCCCGTTGCCGCGTATCTGTTTAGCGCGCGGCATGTCTTTTCTGGAAATTTCGTTCCGCAGATGCCTAAATCGGTGCCATGACGAAACCCTTCCACCTTTTCCAAACGCCCGGTATTTCCGGGATTTTTGCCTAATGGGACCCGGCCTCAAAAATCGTCAGGCCCAGACGGCTGCCCGCTGCAAAGAACATCTGCGCGCGACGTACCGTGCGCAATCGGCACTGGTCGAGGAGTTTATCATCGAGATCGAAGGCGTGGAACCGGCGGTGGACCCCGCCAAGTGGGGGCAATTCACCGATCCCTCGCGCAGTATCGACACGATGCTCAAGAGATTGGACTCTCGGTTTAACCAGTGGTTAAATGGAGATGTTTGATACCCAACCCTTGGGAATCGGAATAATCTAAAAAAGAGTGAAAATTAATTACGGATTCGAAAAACGGAAAAGAGAGCTAGAGAAAAAGAAGAAGAAAGAAGAAAAAAAGCGGGCGAAACTTGATCGCGCTTCCGTTCCCAAGGAAGCGGATTCGTCCGACGCCTCGCTTCCCAGCTAGGCCTGGCTCTTTTCGCGGAGTCCTCCCCGGGCAAGAGAGGGGGAAGAAATAACCCTGCGGCGACAGGGAGAGGGGAGATGTGCGCGTTTTCCGCCGGGATGGGCCGGGAGGAAAACGCGGCGGGAAGACGGAGATTGACGCCTCCTCGGGGCGCTTTATCGTGCCGGAGTGCAATTGATCGAGATCTACAAATGCCTGAGCGATCCCACGCGGCTGCGCATTTTGAACCTGCTGGCCGTCTCGCCGCTCTGCGTGTGCCATGTGCAGAGCGTGCTGGGCAAATCGCAGGTGCTCATCTCGCAGCACCTCGCGTACTTGCGCAAGCGCCGCATCGTCACCGCCCGGCGCTACCGCAACTGGATGATCTACGCGCTGCCGGAGGAACGGCCCTCCTCGCTGGAGGCAAACTTGCAGTGCCTGCGGGAGGCGCTCCCGGCGGAACCCGTTTTCCGCAAAGACCGGGAGAAGCTCCAAAAGTTGCTCGGCTCCGGCGATGCCCAGTCCCTCCTGGACAAAGGGGGATGCTGCGTGCCCGGGAAACGGGACAAGCCATGAGCGCAAAGCGGCCCTTCGCCGTCGTGGACGAGAGCGCCGAGTGGGTCGTTGTGGACAAGCCCGCGTTTCTGCTCGTCCACCCCAAGAAGCCGGGCGGCCCCCGCACGCTGTGGGACGGCCTGCGCGAATTGCTCGCTTTTGAACTGGCCAACGGCGGCCAGGTATCGCTCGTTAACCGGCTGGACCGCGAAACCAGCGGGCTCATCCTGGCGGCCAAAACGGCGCAGGCAGCGCGCCGCTTCCATACCGCGATGATGCGCCGCGCGATCGCCAAGGAATACCTCGCGATTGTCTGGGGCTGGCCGGAGCGGGACGAATTCACGGTTTCCGCGCCGATCTTGCGGCAGGGAGAGCGGGGGCCCACCGCCATTTACCTCAAGCGCTGCGTGCACCCGGAGGGGGCGGAATCCGTCACGCGCTTCCGGGTGGAGCGGCGCTTTGAGAAACCGACGAGCGCCGGGACCCGCTTCGCGCTCGTGCGGGCGTTTCCCGAGACGGGCCGGACGCATCAGATCCGCATTCACCTGGCCCACGCGGGGTACCCGATTATCGGCGACAAGATTTACGGCCCCGACGAGCGCTGCTACTTGCAGTTCATCGAAACCGGCTGGACGCCCGCCCTGGAGCGCCGATTGTTGCTGCCTCGCCACGCGCTCCACTCCGCGCGCCTGCGGCTGGAAACGCCCGAGGACGGCGCGCTGGACTGGCATTCCCCTTTGCCCCCGGATCTGGCGGCATGGATGGGGAATTAGCGCCGCAGAAGCGCGGCGATCCAACTGGAAAACTCGACGGTGTTGTGGAGGAACTCCCGGCTAAAGCCCCGCACGGTGACATGCGGCGCGGTGAGCAGCACCAGCGCGGTGATGACCGCGAGATTCATGAGGTAAATCACGACCAGCGAGAAGAACGTGCCGTGGTGGGCGAGGTCGCTTTGCCCTTTCGGGAGCATCCAGAGCGTGAAGCTCATGTGGAAGGTCCACGTGATGCCGAGGGCGAGGAAGAGCCAGCGGGTATACGGGGCCATGTCCCAGAAGATCCAGCCCAGCCCGTAGAGAACGATGACGGCGACGCTGTAGATCGGGTAAAAGTAGGGAGAGAGGGCGATCCAGACGTTGCTCTTGTTGGTGATGATGTGGCCGCCGTCGCGCCGCACTTCAAATTCACTCACGCGACCGCCCATCAGCAGCACCCAGATGGCGTGGGTCAGCTCATGCCCGAAAACGTAGGCGTAGTTGACCGCGCGGCGCGGGAGCCCAAAGAAGGCGATGATCCAGAGCACCGCCCCCAGCGTGAAGAACCAGAACTCCTCCGTCGCCCAGTAGTCGTGGCGCAAGGTTTCGCGCGCGAAGACGTAGAAGAACGTCTTGCTCCAGATGCCCACGAGCGGCAGCAGAAAAACGGCGATGGCCGTGTTGAGAACGCGCGTCGGGACAACCAGCCGGGGCCGCGGGCTCTCCGCGGGTTCCACCGCCGGCATGGCAAGCGCTCCGGCTCCGCTGAAGAGAGTGGCGGAACCTGGAGCCTGCCGGCGGACTTTCCTCCTTGCGTTTCCAGGGCGCTTGGGCAGCCGCGGCATATTCGCAAGGGGAAGAGGTTGAGCTTAGGCGCGCCCGAGGTAAGCGCCCGTGCGGGTGTCGATTTTGACCATCTCGCCTTCTTTGATGAAGAGCGGGACGTTGACGACTTTGCCGGTTTCGAGTTTGGCCGGCTTCTGGACGTTGTTGGCGGAATCGCCCCGAACGCCTTCGGCGGATTCGACGACCTTCAACGTGACGGTGGAGGGGATTTCCACCTGCACCGCTTTGCCTTCGGCGTAGAGGACTTCCACGCCCAGGTTTTCGACGAGGTAATCCTTCGCGTCGGCGAGGAGGTTCTCGTTCAGCGAAATTGTCTCATACGTCTCCGGGTCCATGAAGTTGTACCCCGTGTTATCCTTATAGCTGAACTCGAGCTTTTGGCGGGAGACATCGACGAGGTCCACTTTATCGGTCGAGCCGAACCGGACATCGGCGGATTTGCCGGTGTTGATGTAGCGGATAATGAGTTGGACGAATGCACGCAGATTGCCGGGGGTGCGGTGCATGACTTCAAGGACGATGGCGACGTTTCCGTTGTAACGGATGGCCATGCCTTTGCGGAGATCGTTTGCTGCTGCCATGTGGTATTAGAAAAAGGTAAACTTAAGGAAAGCTCAATAAAGCAGGGGTCTTGTGCTTATACAAGTCTGAACTTGGCGAGGTCCTGGGAATCGACCAGCCCGACGGGAACCGGCTTGCCGCTTGTCTCGTCGATCACGATCAGATCGTCCACGGCGTGTTTCTCCATCACATGCAGGACTTCCACCGCGAGCTTCCCGGCGGCCACCGTCACCGGCTTGGGCGTCATGAACTCGCTGACGGGGCGTTCCAGGAAATCGGGAACGGTGTCGAAGTAGCGGCCAAAGTCGCCATGGGTGAAGATGCCCGCCAGCGAGCCGTCGGGCCGGGTGAGGATGGCGGAGCCGCTGCGGGCGTGGGCCATGCGCTTCAAGACGTCGCGCACCGTGGCGGTGGGCGGCATCAGGACGAGCTGCTCGCCGGTGCGCATGATTTCGTTCACTTTCAGCAGGAGCGAGCGCCCCAGGCTGCCGCCGGGATGGAAACGGGCGAAGTCTTCCTTTTTGAACCCGCGCGCCTGCAGGAGCACCATGGCCAGGGCGTCGCCCAGCACGAGGGCGGCGGTGGTGCTGGAGGTGGGGGCCAGGCCGAGCGGGCAGGCTTCCTCCTCGATGGAGGCGTCCAGGTGGACGTGGGAATGCTTGGCCAGCGTGGAAGAGGGGTTGCCGGTGATGGAGACGATTTTCACGGCGAAGCGGCGCAGCGCCGGGAGGATGCGCAGGAGTTCCTCGGTTTCGCCGGAGAAACTCAGCGCCAGGATGACGTCGCCGTCGGCCACCACGCCCAGGTCGCCGTGCAGGGCGTTGAGCGAGTTGAGCACCACGGCCGGGGAACCGGTGCTGGTGAGGGTGGCGGCGATCTTGTCGCCGATGTGGCCCGATTTGCCCACGCCGACCACGACGATCTTCCCCCGGGCCTCGATGCTGCGCAGAATGGTTTCCACGGCAAGGCTGAACGACTCGTCCAGGCGGTCCCCGACACGGCGGACCTCGGCGAGTTCGATCTCGAAAACACGGCGGGCTTTTTCAACAAAATCCATGGCATTAAGTGTGGACGGGGAAGGGGGGGCTGCCAAGGAAAAGTTGGCCGCGCGGGAGTCAACTCTCCACTCTCAACTCTCAACTTCCGCCCCCTCCCTCAACCTCAACATAGAGAGAGCGGGATTGACATCCGGCCCCCCCGCGTGTAGCCGAATCCCCTGCATGCATCGCATCGTTCTGGCGTTCGTTTTCCTTCTTTGCCTGTCGGCCCCCCCCGCGCGCGCCGTAGAGGACATCAAGCCCCCCTTCGGGCTCACGTGGGGCGTGTCCAAAGAGCGCATGGCGGAATCGATCAAAGCGGCCAACGCCAAGGTGGTCGAAAAACGGATCGTCAACGGGCGCGAAGTCTGGACCGTGGACGGCCTGATCCAGACCAACCTGCAACACACCGTCTTTTACTTCCGCGACAACGGCCTGGTGGAGGCGGAGTTGCAATACCAGAGCCCCGCGTGGCTCGACGCCGAATACAATACCTTCCTGGGGCAGCTCCGGCTGAGCCTGGAGAGCAAATTTGGCCCCGGCAAACTGATCGCCCGCTCCAAAACGCCCCAGGGCGACGTGATCCAGACGCTCACGGGCTACGAATGGGTCCAGCCCGGCAACGCCATCCAGTTGATCTACTTCAGCGCGGAAAGCCCCTCGCAAGTATTCCGCATGGTGAGCCTCCACTACAAAGCCATGTAAAAAAGACGCGGCGGGGTAGGGATGGCACTCCGTGCCGTCCGTCCGGGCGCGAACAAAACACCCTCCTCGGGCGGCACGGAGTGCCGGTATTTGTTTAGCGCGAGAGAAAGGAATCAATCCGAAGGATTGAAAGATTTTTAGCCGGGGGTCGAGCGCAGCGACACCCCCGGTATACCGCAAACAATCGGCTCACCCTGA
>JAQTMF010000072.1 GCA_028714515.1 Chthoniobacteraceae bacterium
CCTTCACCTGGACCTTGTAAGTCGCCTCCAGGATCGTTTCGTGATGCGCCTCCGCCGGGTTCCCTGCGTCGTCGCACGCGTATTTACTCACCTTCGTATAACTGAACGCAAGCCCCGCCACATCCTTCTCCCGGCCCGGGATCAGCCCCTTGTAGTTGAACCCGCCGTCGGCATAAAACGGCACCGCGTTCCGATCATCGGGCGCGCCGCCGATGCGCCCGAAGGCGCTTAAGCCCTGATCTTCCGTCCCCGGTTCACGCCAGAGTTGCTGGTCCACGATCACGTAGCCGCCCGCATCCGTGCGCTGAGGGGTGCCGGTGAGGTCGGTTTCCGCCCCGGCATCGCGGAAAAACGCCCCCAGCTTGAACACCCCGGGAAGACCGGTGGGCTCCGTGGATTTTTGCTCCTTTTTATCGTCCCCTGTTGTTTGCTCGGTTTTGTTCCACGCGTAAGCAGCCTCCGTAATCACCAGCACGCCGCCGTTGCGCCCCAGCCGCCAATCCACGCCGTGCTTATTGTCTGCCGCCTGGTCCCCCACGTCGCCGTCAAACACCGCGGCCTGGATTGAGAGCGCGTCGCTCGCCTTCCACCGGACCCGCACCCCGGGGGCCGCCACCGGGAAAACCGCCGCCGGGAGGTTCTGGCTTGCCACCGGAGGCGCCCCGAAGGCTCCGTTCAGGAAAAGCGTGGCATTGTCGGAAACAAAGAATTCCGTGTCCGCTAGGAGTTGCCCGGCCCGGATGGACCACTTTCCATCGGCCCATTCCTGCTGCAACCACGCTTCGTAAAGCCTCACGCTGTCGTAGGCGTCGATGTTGCTCACGTAATTGAAATCGTGGACATACTTGTCCGTCAGGCTCGGCCCGTGGGGGTCCAGAATGCTGACAAGGAAACTGCCGCCCTGCCAGCCGATGAGCTTGCCGAGATCGCCCTGCACGCCGACGTTGAGGAGCCCCTCGGCAATCGCCCCTTGCTTGTAGCCGCCCGAGAGATTGCCCAGGACCTCGCCGGAGTACGAAACCGGGAAAGAAAGCGCCTTAGGCTCTTCGGGCGCGCCGGGAGGCGCATCGCCGCCGTGCGCGGCCAGCGGCACGAAGGCAAGAGCCAAGAGAGAACCGAGAAAGGGACGGGTTGTTTCTTGCATAAAACGAAAACGGATATACTCCAGCAACCACCCGCCCTGGAATACCACAAAGGCCCCCGGCCAGGCGAGGCCGGTCATGCAGGCGACCCGGAAAAGCGGCCAGCGCGAAGCGAGAAGAGAGGGATTTTGGGGTAGCACGGGCTCGGTTTGTATTGCGACTGCGTCTCACTCGCAAGCAAAATATCAAAATTTCCTAATAACAGGAGAAAAGTGCGTTGCGACACGCTCTACTGCATCTGCACCGCCTGCACGCTCACGCGCACGCCGTCGCTGCGACCATGGTCGTCCACCGCCGTCACCGCCCAGGAGCCCGGCGCGGGATGCCAGATGAGCGGTTCCCGGCCCTGCGAAACCCCGAGAAATTCTTTCCCGGCGAACCAGTAGACCCGCGCGACATCGCCGTCGCTCTCCGCCTGGAGCGGAACGCCGCGCCGGTCTTCCTCCCCGGCCCGCAGCGCGTAGACGACGCCCGCCCGGGGCGAGAGAATGCGCACCGGCTTGCCGGGAAGCGCCGCCGCTCCCTCGCCGCCCGATCCCGGCAGGAAGGGCGGCGGGACGCGGCGCGGGAGCCCCGCCTCGGCAAAAAGCGTGAGCAGGCTGGAGGGCCAGAATTCGTAGACTTCCCGGCGCAGCGGGCGCGTCCCGTCGTCGGCCGCCACGCGCAGGCCGCTCGCGGCGTCCACCAGCACTTCGCGGTGGATGGAGCAAAGGGCGATGGGGCTGATGCCGGGGATGAACCACCCGCTGAGGCGCTCTTTGCACGCGGCCGTGGGCAGTTGCCCGGAGACGGCGCAAAACTCGACCCGCCGCAAATTCGCGCCCGGCGGCGGCAGGTGCGGCGCGGGCTGGATGCGGCCCTCGGCGCGCAGGGCTCCGAGGATCTGGAAAAGCAGCGGCGCGGCGCACGTCCCCCCCACGAAGGCGGGGTTGGCGCGGCCGTCGAAATTGCCGATCCAGACGAGCAGCACGTGCCCGCCGCAAACGGCCACGGTCCAGGCGTCGTGGAAGCCGTTGGAGGTCCCCGTTTTCCAGAACACGGGCTCCACCGCCTCGGCGCTGTCCAGCGGGGGATTCCCGGGCGGGCCCAGCATTTCCAGGGTCAGGAAGGCGGCTTCGGGGCTCAAAAGCCGCGCGCCCGGGTCGTCGCCATGCGGCCGCAGCCAATGGAGCGGGCGCAGCTTTCCGCCGTTGGCCAGCGCGCCGTAGAGCCGCGCCAAATCCTGCATCGTCACTTCCGCCCCGCCCAGCGGCAGGGTGAGGCCGTAGGAGGATTCCGCGCGGGGGAGCCGCACGCCCGCCGATTGCAAAAAGGCGTACAGACCCGGGTGCGCGAGCCGCGCCGTCAGCGCGACGGCCGGGATGTTGCGGCTGCGCGCGAGGGCGTCGCACGCCCGCAGCGGCCCGGCGAACCCGCGGTCGAAGTTCTCCGGATCATATTCCGCGAACCGGCGCGGCGCGTCCTCCAGCAGGCTGAGCGGGTGGATGAGGCCCTGGTCCAGCGCCAGCGCGTAGACAAACGGCTTGAGGGTGGAGCCGGGCGAGCGGGGGCGTTTGGTGCCGTCCACTTGCCCGCGAATCGCCGGATCGGAGAAATCGGCCGAGCCCGCCTGCGCTTCCACCTCCATGGTGCGGGCGTTGAGGAGCAGCGCCGCCGCGTTGACGATCCCCTCCTCGCGCCGCGCGGCCAGATAGGATCGGATGCCCCGCTCCAGCACGCGCTGGGCCGCCGGGTCGAGCGCCGTCGCGATTTCCAGCCGGTCCGGCGCGTTGCGCGCCGCCTCGCGCAGCGCCTGGAGAACGTAGTGCGGCGCGAACGCGGGGGGGCGCTCCACGGCGCGCGCGCGGAAGGCCCGGGCTTCGGCGGGCGCCGCCAGGCGGTCGAAAAGACGCGTTTGCGCGCCGGTGAGCGCCGGGTTCTCCCGGTCCGCGTGAAGCGCGCGCCGCGCGGGGCTTTGCGGGATCACACTCAGGGCTACCGCCTCCGGGAGCGTCAGCCGCGCGGGCGGTTTGCCGAAGGAGAAGAGACTGGCCGCGCCCGCCCCCTCCAGATTGCGCCCGTAGGGGGCGAGGTTGAAGTAGGCTTCCAGGATTTGCGCCTTGGAATAGTGGCGCTCCAACTGCACGGCGCGGAAGATTTGCGCGGCCTTGCCCGGCAGCGTGCGCGTGTGCAGGCGGAAGCGGAGCCGCGCGACCTGCATGGAGATCGTCGAGGCCCCGGCGCGCGCCCTCCCATGCCGCGCGAGCGCCCACGCGGAGCGGCAAAGCGGGACGACGTTGACGCCCGGGTGCCGCGCGAAAAAGCGGTCCTCCTGGGTGAGCGTGGCGCGGATCAGCTCCGGCGCGATCGCCTCCAGCGGCGTGAAGACACGGTATTTCCCGTCGCGCGTCAACGTCACGCGCAGCACGCCGCCCTCGCGGTCCACGACCCGCCGCGACCAATCCACGCCGTCAAGCAGCGGCGGCTTGGGCAGCAGCAGCCAGCCCAGCGCCGCAAGCGCCGCCGCCGCGAGCAAGCCCACGGCGGCTCTTTTCCAGCGGCGCGGGACGGCGTTCACTTCGGCTCGACGACCCGGATGCTCCCGCCGAGCCCGCGCGCCTTGAGCGTGCGGTCGTACATCGACTCCGCAAAGACCGGCGGGATGGTGAACTCGCCCCGGTTGCACGGCTTGATCTGGTAGGTGATCGTGCGCACGCCGGGCCCGGCGCTGGTGAAGAGCACGGCGCGGTCCTCGCGCACATCCACGTAATCGCACCCGGCGGAGCGGACGCCGGGGCGCAGGGAGGTGGAGACGATCTCGAACCCGCCGGGGAGCAGGTCGAGGATCGCCACGTTGGGGATCGTCTGGCCGTTGAGGCTGCGCAGCCGCACGCGCACCGTGACGGGTTCGCCAAGCCGCGCGGGACGGTCGGTGGCGTTGACGGGCCTGCCGTGGCTGTCCACGAGGTCGCGGTAGATTTCCAGGCCGTCCCGGACGGGCTTCTCCGGCAGGCGCAGGTCAAAGCCGGTCTCGACCACCTGGTAAAACGCTCCAAGCCCCTTCACGGGCGGCGTGGCGCTGAAGCGCAGCGCCTGCGCGTTGCCGGAAAACGGAACGCGCCGGACGAGCCCGCCCGTGGTTTTAAGCGGGGTCTCGGTCTTCTTCCCGTTCGCCGCGCCGATTTCCGTGACGCCGAGGACCGACGGGTTCGCGGCCAGGTGGCGCGAGTAACTTTTCAACGCCACGACGGCATAGGCGGCCGTCAGCGTGTTGAAACGCCCCTCGCCGATCGGCTCCAGAATGGCCCGGAACTGCTCGGCGGTGAGCGTTTTGAGCCGATCCGGGAAGTGCCTCGCCAGGATCGCCACATACTGGGCGTCGGCCCCGAAGGGCTGGTAGAAGGCGTCCCAGCGGCGGAAATCGCGCCCGTTTTGCGCGCCCATCCGGTAAGCGCCGATCAGCTCTTGCGCCTTGGCGTCATCCTTCAACAGCGCCAGCGATGCGGCGAGGTAGACGCCGGTGAGGTCGTTCTGCCAAAGACCCCGCTGGCGTTTGTCGAGGGTGTCGCGCAGGTTGAGAATGTAGTTGGTCGTGACGACGCCCTCGCGCGTGAGCAGGTAGATGGCGTAGGCCAGCGTGCGGGCCTCGCACAGCCCTCGCGGCTCCAGGACCACCATCTTTTGCAGGTTCTTCAAGCCGGATTGGAAGACATCCTCCGGCGGCGCGAACCCGGCTTCCCGCGCTTCGGAGAGGAAGTGCATCACGTAGACGGAGAGGAAGTCGATGCCCCGGCTCTCCCCCGCCGCCCAGTATCCAAACGCCCCCTGGTCGTTCTGGCGGCGGCGCAACGTGGCGAAGGTCTTCTGCATCTGCGCGAAGACTTCCGCGCGGCTCAAGGCAAAGTCAGCCTCGTCCCCCACCATCAACCGGCAAAACGCGCCGCTGGTGATCTGCTCCGAGCAGCCGTTGGGGTAGTTCTTCAAGTAGGCGTCGAGCCCGTGCGCGAGGCCCAGCGGGACGCCGGAGACCACCGCGTCGAGACGCCGGAATTGCGGATACATCGCGCGGTCGACGGCGACCTCCGTGTCGGGCCGGGTGAAGTTCCCGCTCAACACCTGCGTCATCAGCGGCACCGGCGGGCGCACGCTCAACGTGGAGCGCAGGTGCGCGCTCTCCTTGCCGTCGGTGGCGGTGAAGAGGAGGCTCGCGGAGCCAAGCGCCTCTTTCACGCGCACGGTCAAAACGACGCTCACTTCCCGGCCTTCCGGGATGAGGAGCGGCTCGGCCGGAGCCTGCACGATTTCGAGATGCTCGGAGGGTTCCACTTGCAGCGTCACGCGCGCATCGGAACCGGACCCGGCGACGTTGTTGGCGACGGTCACGCCCGCCTCAAACGTATCCCCCGGCGCGGCCAGCACCGGCACGCCCGGCGTGAGGACAAACGGCCCGCGCACGAGCGTCTCTTTCTCCACGGAAGCGGTTCCCGCCTTGCTGTTTTGCGGACCCTCGGCGGTGTCGGCGGCATAGGCCACGGCCATCACTTTGAGCGTGCCGTTGAAGTAATCCGGCACGTCATACACGGCTTCCCGCTCCGTGGCGTCGGCGTCGATCACGCCCGACCAGAAAACGACCGGCTTTTCCGTGACGCGCTTGAACGGATTCAGCCGCCCCGGGTCATCCCCGCCGCCAAAGGCCGCCGAACGCAGGAGCGAGTATTCGGGCAGGAGGAGATCGACGATTTGCGAGGTGGAGACCATCAACGCCGCCTTGCGGAAGAAGTGGGCCAGCGGGTCGGGGAGCTGATAGCCGGTCACTTGCAGGATGCCCTCGTCCACGGCGTAGATCACGATCTTTGCCGGGCGGTCGGTCTTGTAACGCAGGCGCAACGGCTCGCCGGGCTTGACGAGCGCGGCGGCGTTCAGGTCGATTTGCAGCCGCCGTTTCTCGCGGTTCACCGTGATGGGGACAATGCCGCAACTCAGCGGGCTCGTGAAGATTTCCTTGGAATCGAGCCCGCGGATGAAGGAGACGTTCAAATAGCCGGTCCCCTCAAAGCCTTCCGGCACGCGGATGTGCTGGACGCTGCCGGGGGTGTCGGCCTGGAACCATTGGGCGGCGTAGACTTTGTCCCGCTCGATGGTGATCAACCCGCTGCCGGTGTACGGCGCGGTGATGTTCACGGCGATGTCGTCTCCCGCGTTGTATTGCTTGGAGGCGAGCTGGACATCGAGTTCCGCGTTTTTATCGGGCACGCTGGCCTCGCCGCCGCGCCCCAAGACGCGGAAGTCCGCCGAGCCGAGCCGCGCGCCGGAATCCTTGTCGCGCAGTTCCAGGCGGTAGCGCCCGGGCTTCTCCGTGGGGAGCGGGTAGGAGAAACCGTTCTCCGTAATCGGGGCCGCCTCGCTGCGCAGGAGCTTGGTTTTGCGCACGGATTCGTAGGCATACGTGCCGTCGTCTTGTTTCGTCAGCACGGCCACATCCGTTTGCTCGAACAGGTCGAGGGTGACATGGGGGAGCGCGATTTTCTTGAGCGCGCGGTCCACGGCGATGAAGTCAAGGGCGTGCTTGCCGCCCATTTCAAGGCAGCTCAAATCGGCGTCCGCCTTGGAGCCGACCACGTAGGGGAGCGGCGAGACGAGGGCGGAACTGCGCGCGGCGACGCTGCGCCCGCCTTCGGCTTCGAAGCCTTCGGCGAAAAACGTCATGGCATAGGTGGCGTCGGCGAAACGTTCCAGGCCGAGGTCAAACCGCGCCTCGCCCGTCTCGCCGGTCTGCTGGTCGCCCAGCTCCACATCGTGGAAACGCACCCGCTTCTCGCGGTCCACCAGGCGGTCGTAGAACGTGTAGTCTTTGTATTGGCTGAACTGGAACCGGGCGGGCGAGAGCACCAGGCGCCCCGTCACGCGGCGGTCCGTGGCGGGCGTGCCGTAGAGGTTGCGCAGGGTGACGGCCGACTGGACGGCCTTGGGGTCGATCCACCCGGCGGCGCTGGCGTCCAGCGGTTTCTCCGACTGGAGAAGACTGGAGGCGATTTTCATCCGGTCGGGCAGGAACTCCTTCACCAGCGCGTGCGCCGAGCCGAGCAGCCGGCTCCGCTTGCCGTCGCGCACGAGGTAGATATTGAGGGCGTAGTCGCCGGAGGGCGATTCGTAGGCGCTCTGGTAGCTCAGCTCCGCGAATCCGCTCGCGGGCAGCGCGATTTTCTGCACCTGCACGGGGAGCCCCCGGGCGTCGCGCACTTCGGTTTCCAGCGGGAGCCCGGCCAGGCTTCCCGCCCAGTCGCGCTGCTTGACGATGAAGCCCGCGTGAAGCACGTCGCCGGGGCGGTAGATGCCGCGCTCCGTGAAAACGAAGGCGTCGAGTTCCTTGCCGGAAACGCTCTCCACGCCGCCGATGTCAAAACGCGAGAAGTCGAGCTGCCGGTCGTTTTCCTGCCGGTTCTTGCGCTCCAACGGCAGGAAGGCGACATCCGCGCCGTTGCGGGCGACCACCGCCACCGGCTCCTTTTCCCCTTCCCCCTTGGGCACGGGAGAGAGCGCGGGAAAGGCCACTTTGCCACCGGCGTCGGAGGTCCCGCTCACCAGCGCGACGCCGTTGCGCGCCAGGATCTCCACCGCCGCGCCCGCCAGCGGCTTGCGGCCGGAGATCGACTGCAAGTAAACGTCGCGCGAGCTGTCGGCGTTGCGTTTCAGCAGCATTCCGATGTCGGTTACGAGCACGAAACGGCTGGTCCGCGCGTCACCCATGGATTCGTTTTTCTTTTGATCCCACGAGAGCGCGTTGACAAAGAACAACCCCTGCGCCGGGCTGCCGTCCTCCGCCACGAGGTGCTTGCCGAGGTCGACCGTCGCGTAGTTCGCCTTGAACCGGCTTTCGCTGTGAAGTGGCACGACCTCGTAAGCAAAGCGTGCGATGTCATCCTCGTTAAATCCCGGATCGTCGTCATTGCTGCGGGGATAGTAAAATTCCGGGTGTTGGAAATCCCCATCGGTCTGGCTGACGAGGTGGTTGATCTGGTCCGCCGGGACGCGCCCGATCTCGTACCGGACGGCGGAGACGCCCCGGGAACGGATGGAGAGCTTCTTTTCGCCGCTCAAGGCCAGCAAACCGCCGCTGCCCTGGATCTCGATTTCCGCCCTCGGCTGCGGCACGCGCAATACCTGGTCGTAATCGCTCCCCATCGGGAAGCCGCCTTGCGCGAGCGTTCCCTTGCGGATCTTCACATACAGCTCGCCGTCCTGCTCCACGTGGATTTTGAACGTGTGCAGCTTGGAAAGCTCCTCCTTGGAGGGGATGAGCGTGAACGGCACGGGCTCGGCATGGCCGAGCGCCTCGGCGTCGGCTTCGCGCGGGCTGCGGTAATCCTTGTCCTCGGAATCCTCGTCCTTGTCGGTCCCGGCCGCGGCCTGCTTTTTGGGCAGCAGGAAAATTTGCAGACCCTTGGCGATTTCCGCCGACTCCGCCGCCGCGCTCGTCTCCACCATCACGAATTGCTCCGGCGTGCCGTCGTTGGCGCGCACGATCTCCCCCTTGGTTCTCTCGACGCGAAAGAAGCGGCTCAAATCCGGGATGCGCACTTTCTTTTCGATTCCCGCCTCAAGGCGCGCGCCGCCTTGCACCGTCGTAAGCTCCTTGCGCAGCGCCACCTTCATGAAGTCCTCTTTTTCCGGCAACTGGAGCGGCTCCGTGGTGAGGTACGCCACGCGGTTGTGCAGCCCGCCCTTCACGGCGAACGCGGGGTTCCCCTCCTTCCAGACCGGCGAACCGCCCAGCATTTCCAGCGCGAGGTTCTTTTGCAACGCGGCGGGATCCACGGAATGCGTGAACTCGAAGGTGGCCACGACCTGCTTGCGCGCCGGGTCGGTCGGGTCCTGGTAGAACTCCAGTTTCCTGAACTCGGCGGCGAACTCGGGCGTGGCGACGTCCAGCGCGTAGCAGTCCAGTTGCACGCCCGGGGCCACGGCATTGCGCTCCAGTGCCACGTGATAGGAGGCGGCGGCGGGCCAGTCCGCCTCCGGCCGGAACACCAGCGCGCGGTCCCTCTCCCAGCGCCAGACGCCCGGCACCGGGGGCGTGATCCGCACCCCTTTTTCCACCGGCTTGCCGAGGGCCTCCAAAGGCGCGGCCGAGCTGCTAAAGCGGAGCGTCAACGGCGGCGGAATCAGCTTCTCCTGCAACGGCGTCACGGAAATCGGCAACGCGGAAAGCGTAACCAGCCGGGGCTTGGGAAGGAGGCGGTAATAATGGTCCGCCCACAGGCCGCCCAGCGCCACGGCCACGAGAAGCGCCACGAGCGCGGCCGCAAGCCGCCGATAACTAGTCACCGCCCGACCAAATCCCCGCCACCAAACCGGCGGATTCCACGTGATTTTTCCAAACACCAGTTCCAGCAACCGAAGACCAATGCGCATGGAGGAATTCCTACGCCATCCCACCCTCTCATTGCCATCCAAATACATAAAAATCCGCATATTTTGCCCCTCTGTTTTCACCCCGCGCGCACCGTTTCGCGTTTCGGCCGGAAAAGTCGTGCGTGTTTGTGCGAAGCGCGGAGGGTCATTCTTGACACCCATCGGTGCAAATGGTCGTGTAACGACCTTGATTAACGCGAGTTATCGACTTGAATGAGCCCAAATCCCCCGCGGAACCTTTCTTCAGATCTCCCGTCGCCGCCTCCTCATAAAGGCGTCACGGGGAAGTCGAAAAAGGCACGCCCGCCGCTCAAGTCCGCGGCCGGGAAAACCGCGCAAAAGCCCGTCGCGCGGAAACGTCCCGCCAATGTTTTGGCGATCAAGACCCGGATCGCGAGCGAAATCGCCAAACGCCGGGCGGACGGCCACCCCCTGCTGGAAAGCACGCACATCCAGCGCGCCCTCCTCAACGGCATCCCCGATCCCGCCTGGATGAAAAACAAAGACGGCGTCTTCCTGGCTGTCAATCGCGCGTGGACCCACTTTATCGGCAAGAACGAAGCCGATGTCACCGGCAGGCCGGATTGTGAGATTTTCGGGCACGACACCGCCGCCAAAGTGCGCCAGCAGGACCTCGCCGTCTTGAAATCGCGGCAACCGTTGCGGATCGAGGAATGTTTCCCCGGGCCCCACGGACCGGCGTATTTCGACACCGTGCTGACGCCGCTGTGCGACGAACAGGGCGAAGCCTTCGGGATCATCGGCATCGCCCGGGATGTTACGGAACGCAAGCGCATGGAAGAACAATTCCTGCGCAACCAGCGCATGGAAAGCATCGGCTCGCTGGCGGGTGGCATTGCCCACGACCTCAACAACATCCTGGGGCCCATCATGATGTCCGCCTCCATGCTGCGCGAGGACACCTCCAGGCAGACCGCCGAGGAACTCATCACCATCATCCAGGAAGCCGCCCAGCGCGGGGCGGACATCGTCAGCCAGGTCCTCACCTTCGCCCGGGGCGCGAAAGGCGAACGCAAGCCGATGGAACCGCGCTTCCTGATCCGCCAGGTGGAGCGCATCCTCAAGGAAATCCTGCCCAAGTCGATCACGTTCACCTCGTCGATCTCCGAGGGGCTCTGGAACATCACCGGCGACCTCACGCAGCTCCATCAAGTATTCGTGAACCTTTGCGTAAACGCGCGCGACGCCATGCCCGACGGCGGCACCCTGCGCCTCAGCGCGAAGAATTGCGAAGTCAGCCCCGGTATCGCCGCCAAGATCGACGGAGCCCAGCCGGGCCGCCACGTGCGGATGATGGTCGCCGACTCCGGCACCGGCATCCCGGAGGAGATCATCGGGAAAATTTTCGACCCCTTTTTCACGACCAAGGAGCTGGGCAAAGGAACCGGGCTCGGCCTTTCCACCGTCCTGGCCATCGTCAAAAGCCACAACGGCTTTGTCACCATCGAAAGCAAGCTGGGCAAGGGCTCCAAGTTCAGCATCTTCCTCCCGGCCACGGAAGAAACGCTGCGGCCCGCGAAGCCGGAGGAGAAATCGGCGCTTCCCTCCGGCTCCGGCGAGACGGTCCTCATCGTGGACGACGAGGTCTCCATCTGCAAAATGGCGGGGACGATCCTCCAGAAAAAGGGATACCGCGTCCTCTGCGCTCCCGGCGCGAAGGAAGCGCTGGAGATTTACCGCCAGCATGGCGGCGCGATCCAGGCCGTGCTTACCGACCTCGCCATGCCCGGCATGGACGGCCGCGCACTCACTCGGGCGCTCAAGGAGATCAACCCCGCCGCCGTCGTCATCGCCTCCACGGGGCAATCCAGCTACAAGGAACCGGACCAGCACGGCGGGGAGTTCTTTTTGGCCAAGCCGTATAGCGCCGGGCAACTGCTCCGAACCGTTCACCTGGCCATTGGCGGAAACGCGCCCAAGAACTGACGCGGGCTTTTCCTTGCCTTCCCGGCCGGTTTTTCCCCACTCTGCGGGGTGCCGCTGAAACCGCCCCAACCCCTCGTGCCCCTCGCCCTGTGCGCGATGGCGGGCATCGTGACGGCGGACGGCCTCGCGCCGATCGGCGGCGGCCCCCTCGCGCCGTGCGCTGCGGGAGGCGCTCTGCTCCTTGGCCTCGCGGCGATCCTCTGGCAACGGCGCAAAGCCTCCCGGCACGCCCTGTTCTGCGCGTGGGCCGCCGTGGCCGCGCTCTTCTTCGCGTGGCACGCCTGGGCGCTTACCTCCGGCCCCGGCCCCGCGCTGGCGGCCGGGATTCCCGCGCAAGGGTGCGTCGTGGAGGCGGTGGGCGTTGTGGACGGCGAACCGGACCCGCCCGCGCGCTTCGCCGTCCGGCTCCAGTCGCTCACGCGCGGGGAAAAGAGCGCCCCCTGCGCCGCCCGCGTGCTCGTCCGCTGGCCGGGCGACGCCCCCCGCTACGGCGACCGCGTGACCCTCGCCGGCGACCTGCACCTGCTGGAGCCGCCGCGCAACCCGGGCGTCTTCGACAGCCCCCGCGTCTGGCACCGGAGGGGCGTTTACGCCGAGCTGCGCGTGCGTTACCCCCGCGACGCGCGCGTAATGGAACACGACCGGGGCTCTCCCTTCATCGCCCGTTCGCTTGCCCTGCGGCACTGGATGGAGCGGACGATGGCGCTCGATATCGAGGATTCGCCGCAACTCGTGGCGCTGATCCAAAGCATGGTGCTCGGCACCAGCGGCGACTCGCTCAAGGAGACCCAGAAGCTCTTCCAATACACCGGGACGATGCACCTCTTCGCCGTCAGCGGGATGAACGTGGCGATGCTGGCGGGCGTCCTGCAATACGTCCTGCAAGTGGCGGGCCTGCGCCGCCGGGCCATGGTTTGCCTGATCCTCCCGGCGCTCTGGGTCTACTGCTACGCCACGGGGCTCGCCGCCAGCAGCCTGCGCGCGACGCTGATGGCCACCGTCGTCTACCTGGGGCTCCTCCTCGACCGGCCCGCCCTTTCCTGGAACACGCTGGGAGCGGCGGTACTCGGGATTCTCGCGTGGGATTCCAACCAACTCTTCACCCCCGGCTTCCAGCTTTCCTTTGGAATGGTGGCCTTCCTGCTGGCGTTCGCGCCGCGCTCGCAGCAGGCGCTCCGGCCGCTGACGGACCCCGATCCCTTCGTCCCGCGCCTGCTCTGGCCCACGTGGCTCCTGTGGAGTTGCAAGGCGCGGCGGTTTGCCGTGGACGCGGCGTCCGTCTCCACCATCGCCTGGATCGGCTCCATGCCGCTGACGCTCTATTACTTTCACCTTTGGAGCCCCTCCACCATTCCGGCCAACCTCTTCGCGGTGATCCCGGCGTGGCTGATGATGACCCTCGGGATGGCCTCCGTCCTGGCGGGGATGGTCTGGGCCCCGCTGGCCGCGCTCTTCAACAACGCCAACTGGCTGATCGCCAAGGGGCTGCTCGCGGGCATTTCCTGGATGGCCGCCCTCCCCGGGGCGCATGAGTACATTGAATTCCAGCCAAGGACCGCGCCGTT
>JAQTMF010000073.1 GCA_028714515.1 Chthoniobacteraceae bacterium
CAGGAAATCGCTCTTGGCCTGGGCGGCCTTGCCGAGCTGCTCGTTGGCGGAAAGCAGCGCGGTGTTGCTGGCCATCAGCGCCTGCTGGCTGCGGCGCAGGGCTTCAAACGCCTCGTCGCGCTGGATGCGGTGCCAGTAGGCCGTGGAGTGGTAGCGGATGCGCGCGAGCAGTTCCAGGCGGTCGGGCAGCTTGACGATGTAATCGTTGGCCCCGGCGGCAAACAGCGCGCTCTTGATTTCCGGCTCCTCCTTGGTGGAAAGGATCACGATGGGGGTGTGCGCGGTCGCCGCGTTGGCGCGGAATTTGCGCAGCATCGTCGAGCCGTCGGCCTGCGGCATCACCAGGTCGAGCAGGATCACCGTCGGCTTGAGCTTGTTGGCGGCGACGAGCGCTTCCAGGGGATTGCCGCAATAGTGCAGCTCCACGCCGGGCTCGTCCGCCACGGCGCGTTGGACGGCGGCGGCGACCAGCGCCTGGTCGTCCACCAACAGCACGAGAGCGGGGCAGGAATCCGGGTCGGGATTCCACGAAGCGGGAGGCGGTTCAGTTGTTGTCATTCCATTCTTTCATCACTTTGGCGTAACAATCGGGGCAAAGACTGTGGCTGAAAATAACGTCGGTGTGCTCGGAGAGGTAGGTGTCGATCTGGTGCCAGTAGTTCTTGTCGTCGCGGATCTTCTTGCACGAGCAGCAGATGGGCAGGAGCCCCTGGAGCTGCCGGACTTCGGCGAAGGCTTTCTTTAGCTCCTCGTTCATGAGCGAAAGCTCCGTGTTCTTGCGCACCAGCTCGTGCTGGCTTTCGCGCAAGGCGGCGTAGGCCTCCTCCCGCTGGAGCCGGTTCAAATGGGCCCGCGTATGGTAGCGGATGCGCGCCCGCAATTCGATCACGTCGGGGAGCTTGACGAGGTAATCGTTGGCCCCCTGGGCGAAGGCGTCGCTCTTGGTCTGGGCTTCCTCCTCGGCGGAGAGGACGACGATGGGCGTCTGCGCGGTGGCGGGGTGGGCGCGCAGGCAGCGCAACAGGGTCAGGCCGTCCATCTGCGGCATCACCAGGTCGAGCAGGATCACGGTCGGCTTGAGCTGGCTGGCCAGTTCCACGGCCTGGAAGGGGTCGGGGCAAAAATGGAAATCGAGATCCTCCTGGCCCGCCAGCGCGCGGCTGACGGCGTCTCCCACAAACGCCTGATCGTCAATCAGGAGCACCAAAGCGTGGTACGAATCCGGCAATTCATGGTCTTTTGGGGAGTTCATAGGCAAAGGAGGAAAGGGTGGGTTATCGGGAAGGACGGCAGCGTTTGCAGAGGGAGGCGGCGATGGCTTGCAGAGGCAGAACCTCCACGGCGGCCCCGATGTGGACCGCCGCCTTGGGCATCCCGTAGACGGCGCACGTCGCGCGGTCCTGGGCGATGGTATGGAACCCGGCGTCGCGCAGGCGCTTGAGCCCCTCGGCCCCGTCGCGCCCCATGCCGGTCAACAGCACGCCCACGACCTCGCCGGGCCAGCGCCGGGCGACGCTTTCGAAAAAAATATCCACCGAAGGGCGGTAGAACGCCTCCTTCGGTTCGGCGCAATACCCCAGGCGGCGCGGCCCCGCCAGGATGAGGTGGTCGCTCCGGACGGCCAGGAGCACTTCTCCGGGCACCGGCACCGCCCCTTCCATCGCCGGTTTCACAGGCAGGGCGCACTGCTGTTTGAGCCACCCGGCCAGCGATAGAGCAAACTGCTCGTCCACGTGCTGGACGATGACGATGGGCGAGGGAAAATCGCGGGGAAGCCCGCCGAGAACCGCCGCCAGCGCGGAAGGGCCTCCGGCCGACGCGCCGATCACCACCAGCGGTGCCGCGGAAACGCTCGCGCGCGGGGAAGCGGGCGGCGGCGCGGGTCTTGCCGCTTCCCTACCCCGGAGCAAGCAGCCCATGGAATCCAGCTTGGCCAGCAGCGGCGCGCTGACTTTTTCAAAATCCCCGCATCCCAGCGCCGGGGTATCCACCGCGTCGAGCGCTCCCGCGCCCATGGCTTCGAAAACCATCCGGGCGTTTTCCTGGACGCTGACGGTGACGATCAGGATCGCGCAAGGGCACTGGGCCATGATCGCGCGGGTGGCCTGCACGCCGTCGGTCTTTGGCATGATGAGATCCATCAGGATCAAATCGGGGGTGTCCGCGCGGCACTTCTCCAACGCCTCCGCGCCGTCGCAAGCCACCCATGCGATCTCGTGGGTCTTGCGCAACAACACGGCCCGTTTCAGGACCTCGGCCGCCATCGGCATATCGTTGACGATTGCAATCCGCATGGTTGGAGTGGCTGCAAGTCTATACCGGTTCGCGGAAACGATCACACCGCATTGTTACGTAATCGGCGAGGTTTTTTTACAAAACCTGCGATTCTGCCGGGCTTTGGGCCTCGCCGATCAAATCCTGCACGCCATTAAGGAGCGTCTCGTCGTGAAAACTCCCTTTGGTGAGGTAATAATCCGCCCCCGCCTCCAGGCCCCGGCTCCGGTCCTCGGGCCGGTCTTTGTAGGAGACGATCATCACCGGGAGCGTCTTCAAGCGGGGATCGTTTTTGATGAGCCGGACGAGTTCGATGCCGTCCAGGCGCGGCATGTCGATATCCGTCACCACGAGGTCGAAGGGTTGCGTGCGCACGGCGTTCCAGCCGTCCATGCCGTCGATGGAGACCTCGACTTCATACCCGGCGTTGCCGATGAGCTTGCGCTCCAGTTCGCGCACCGTCAGCGAATCGTCCACCACCAGCACCCGCTTGCGGCGTCCGCCGGCGGCCTGCGTTTCCAACGGCTGCACGCGGTCCAGCCGCCCGCCGGAGACGAGCAATTCCACGGAGCGGACCAGGTCGTCCACGTCCAGGATCAGCACGGGCGTTCCATCCGGCATCAAGGCCCCGGCGTTGATGTCCTTGATTTTGCCGAGCCGGGGATCGAGCGGCGCGACGACAAGCTGCTGTTCGCCCAGGAAGCGGTCCACCACCACGCCAAAGCGCTTGGCCCGGTCCCCCAGGATCACGACGGCCAGTTCCTCCGACGCGCCCGCGCGGTTTTTCCCGAAAATCTGCGCCGCCGAAACGAGGCCCACCCGCTGGCCTTCAAACGGAACGTGTTCGCGGCCCTCCAGCACCTCGATCTCGCCCCGGCCCACCTGGAGCGTCCGCGCCAGCCGCGCCAGGGGGATGGCGTAGGGTTCCCCCGCCACTTCCACCAAAAGGAAACGCATCACCGAAAGCGTCAGCGGAAGCTGGATCTGGAGGCGCACGCCGAGGCCGGGCTGGTTCACCACGCGGACGCTGCCGCCCACGGATTTGACCATGTTTTGCACCACATCCAGGCCCACGCCCCGGCCGGAAATCTCCGTCACCTGGTCGCGCAGGGAAAAGCCGGGTAGGAACAGAAAGTCCACGAGTTCTTCTTCGCTGAGCGTCTGCGCGACTTCCGCCGTCGTGTATTTTTTGGCCACCACCGCCCGGCGCAGATTCTCCAGGTCGATCCCCCGGCCGTCGTCTTCGATCACGATCGAGAGCAGCCCCGAGGCATGGCGGGCCTCCAGCCGCAGCGAGCCTTCGCGCGGTTTGCCCGCCCGGATCCTCTCCTGCGGCGTCTCCATGCCGTGGTCCACGGCGTTGCGCAGCAGGTGGCCCAGCGGAGCCTCCAAGCGCTCCAGCACGTCCCGGTCCACGGGCGTCGATTCCCCGGCGATGCGCAGTTGCACCTCCTTGCCAAGCGAGCGGGCCAGATCGCGCACAACGCGATGGAACCCCTGGATGCCGTCGGCAAAGGGGCGCATCCGGCTGGCGAGAGCCTCGCGGTAGAGCCGGTGGGCGAGGCTGGCGGAGCGCCGCGCGGAAAGTTCCAGCTCTCCATGGCGGTCGCCCAGGGCGCGCACGCACGCGGCCGCCTGGCGCTGGGCGTCGGCCAGCCGCGAGAGCGTCTGTTCATCGAGATTCCGCCCGGTAAGCGATTCGCGCAACGCCTCCAGAGTGGAGGAGAGTTTCGCCTGCTGGCGCTTGAGGCGCAGGAGCGATGCGGCATAGGGCGTCATCCAGCGGGATTCCACCAGCGCCTCCCCCGCCAGCCCCAGCAGCCGGTTCAAACTCTCCGCGGCCACCCGCAGCACCCGGTCTCCGGCGGCCTTCGGCGACGCGGCGGGCGATGGCACGGGTTCGGCGGGCGCGGGGGACGGCTCCGGGCGCTTGGGCGCGGGAACCGGTTCCGCCGTCTCCGCAGCGGGCGGCGGGGCGGCGCTTGAGACGCTCAGGGCGTTCACGGAGGCCACGGCCTGCTCGATCTCGCCGGCGTTCTCGCGCTTCCAGATGTCGAACTGTTGCTCCGGCGTCTGCGCGATGCGGCCGAAGAGATCCACGCTCTTGAGCAGAACGTCCACCGCTTCCGCCGAGAGCACGATGCGCCCTTTTTGCGCCGCCACGAAGCAATCCTCCATGGCGTGGGCCACCTGCACCGCCGCGTCCAGGCCGACGATGCGCGCCGCTCCCTTGAGCGAGTGCGCCGCGCGCATCAGTTCCTCCAGGCGCGCCGAATCGGCGGGGGCCCGCTCCAGCGCGAGCAACCCGCGCGTGAGGGCGGCCGCCTGGTTCTCGGCCTCCTGGTGGAAGAGGTCGAGGAGCGAAAATTGGCTGAAATCGTTGGAACTCATAACGGATCAGGCAAGCTGGCGGCCCAGGGCGTAAAAGAGGAGCGCGTCGTCCAGGACCCCGACGTTGCGGTCCTCCCAGGAGAGCAGACCGAGGGTAAAAGGAGCGGCCGCCTGCGCGACGGTGGAGGGGACCGGCCGCAAATCGTCCGGGTGATAGCGCACCCCGGCGTGGACCTCGTCCACCGGGAACACCACGCGCTCGCCGCCGTGGCCAACCACGAGCATCCGCTCATACACGCTGCGCCCCTGGGAGGGCGCGGCGGAGGCCGATGCCTCGAACCCGAGCAGCCGGGGCAGCGCGATGCAGATCAGCAGTTCGCCGCGAATCGCCGTCAGCCCCAGGACGAGGCCGTCCGGCCGGTGCGGCAGCGAGTGGACGGGGCGCGGTTCCGCCACCTCCGCGAAGATCTCCGCGGGCAGCGCCAGCCACTCCAC
Source organism: Chthoniobacteraceae bacterium (assembly GCA_028714515.1). Classification (GTDB taxonomy): domain Bacteria; phylum Verrucomicrobiota; class Verrucomicrobiia; order Chthoniobacterales; family Chthoniobacteraceae; genus UBA695. Next base: position 5,101 of record JAQTMF010000073.1, read on the forward strand.
CCCGATGCGGAAGACGACGGCGGAACGGGTTCCCTTGCGCTGCTCCTGGCGAGGCAGGGCGATCCGTTCGGTCCAGAAATCGAGGTAGCCCTCCGGCGCGGGACGATCCAGGAGAGCCGCCGCCGCCGCGTGAAACACCTCGCAGTTCAGGCAACGGATGTGCCGGGGAAGCTCCGGGCACGATTTGTCTCCGAACACGCCGATGCGGTCCCAACAAGCGTCGATCACGGGTTCGTTCATGGCGTGGGAACCTCCGGTTGCCGCCGCCGGACCCGCTCGGCGCGTTCTTCGAGTTGACGGGCCGCCTTCGCGTCACCCCGTTTTTTCTCCAGCAGGGCAAGCTGGATGAGGGCCTCGTAATGGTCCGGCTCCAGGTAGAGCGTCTTGCGGTAGAGGGTCTCGGCCCCCTCCGGGTCGGCGGCCGCGTCGGCGATCAATCCCAGCAGGTAATACGTCCGCGCCAGCGGGCCATGGGCCTTCAACGCGGCGTCGCACACGGCCCGCGCTTCCGCCAGCCGCCCGGCGTCGGCCAGGCGGCCCGCCTCGGCCAACAGCGTTTCCACGGAAACCGGCGCGGCGGCCGGGGGCTCCGCCTTGGCGCGGGCGCGGCGGGCGGGCGCGGGGATGGGAACGGGCGGCAAAGGTTGGGGGATGCCCGGCTTGCGCACCAACGGCGCGGCAAGGACCACGGGCTTCCGGCGCGGCGGCGCGGACGCCGGAACCGCCTGGCTCTTGCGGAAAGCGAACGTCATGGGCGAGGGCACCGGCTCAAATCCGAACTCGCGCGCGATCCCTCCCTCCGCATGGCCCAGAAAGAGCATGCCATGCGGCGCGAGCATCGTCCGCAGGGTTTGCATCAACCGCGAGCGCGCCCCGGCGTCGAAATAAATCAGCATGTTGCGGCAGAAGATCGCGTCCAGTTCCTCCGCCTTGTGGGCAAACGCGGGGCCCAGCACGTTGACCTGCCGGAAGCGAACCTGCGTGCGCACCGCCTCGTCCAGCCGCCACCCCCCGGCACTTTTGCGGAAATACCGTTCGCGAAACTCCAGCGACGCCGCGCGGAAAGCGTTCCGGCCATAAATCGCGCCGTGCGCCTTCTCCAGGGCCGCCCCGCTGATGTCCACGGCCTCCACGACGAAGCGCTCGGGCGGCAGCCCCGCGTCCAGGAGCGCCATGACGATGGAATACGGCTCCTCGCCCGTGGAACACGGGGCGCTGAGGATGCGCAGGACGCCGAAGGCATGCTCCGGCAGCCATGTCCGCACGGCCCACTGGCCCAGCAGCGCGAATGCCGCCGGTTCGCGGAAGAACCACGTTTCGGGCACGACGATTTCCTCGACGAGCCCCTGGAATTCCGTCTCCGAAGCGGCCAGGGCCTCCGCGTAAGCCGCGGCGTCCTTAAAACCCCGGCGGCGCATCCGGGCCCGGACGGCGGCGGCAACCAGCGACACGCCGATGGATTGCGCGTCGAGCCCAATGCCCCGGCTGAGGATCGCCTCGATTTCGCGCTCGGGATCGCCGCCCTTCATGCCAGCACCTCCCGCGCCTGCCGCCACAAGACGGCGCGCACCTCCGGCGTTAACAGCCGCTCAAGTTCCACCCGCTGGACGATGCCGCCGCGGGCGTCCGTGGCCACCGGCCCCAGGTAGGGCGCACCCGTCACCCCGGGATCGTGGAAATCCGCGTCGCGGTAGCGGGCGGTATCCACGGCCTTCTCGGCCAGGAGCCCGAGGAGCTGCTCGCCGCCATAGCGGACGATGACGAGGCGGGTGCTCAGGCTCGCCCGCGCGGGACGGCCCAGCGCCATCGCGCTCAAGTCCACCACCGGCACGGGCGTTCCGTGGTAGTCGAACACCCCGGCCACGCCCGCCGCCGCCCCGGGGATGTGCTTGAGCCGCACACACGGCTCCACGGCGACGGTCCCGGAGGCTTCCAGCGCGTAACGGTCGGCGCCGATCTGGAAAAGGAGGTAAACCATCGCGGGGAAGCGGGTGGAGTGGGGGTGCTCAGGCGTCCTTGGATTTCAACTGCGACGCCGCCGTTTGCAAACCTTGCGCGGCCTTCATGAGCTGCTCGATGGCCTCGCCGTTCTGGCGCAACGCCTGGGCGGACTGCTGGGCGGTGTCGCCCAACTGCGTCAGGGCGTCGCTGATCTGCCCGGCGGCGGTGGACTGCATTTGCATCCCCTCGTTCACCGACTCGAAGCGCGGCGTCAACGCCTGCACCTGCTGGATGATCTGCGCGAGCTGCGCCGTCACGCCGCAGACTTCCTCGTTGCCGCGCCGGACTTCCTCGGCGAATTTGTCCATGCCCATCACCCCGGCGGAAACGGCGGATTGCATTTCCTTGACCATCTGCTCGATGTCGTAGGTGGCCACGGCCGTCTGGTCGGCCAGACGGCGGATTTCCGTCGCCACGACGGCGAAGCCCTGGCCGTATTCGCCCGCTTTTTCGGCCTCGATGGCGGCGTTGAGGGAAAGGAGATTGGTCTGGTCGGCGACCTTGTTGATGGTCGTGACCATGGAGTTGATGTTGGCCGTCTTCTCGTTGAGGATCGCCAATTTGCCGGAGATGCTGGCCGTCGCCCCCATGATCTGGCGCATCGTCCCCTCCAGCCGGGAGAGGCCCGCCTGGCCGCCGGTGGCGAGTTCGGCGGTCTGCTCGGAGACGCCCGCCACGTCGCTCATCGTCTTGCCGAGTTCCTTGGTCGTGGCGGAGATCTCCTTGGCCGTCGCGCCGATTTCCACGGAGGTGGAGGCGACCTCGTTGGCGCTCGCCTGCTGTTCCTTGAGCGTGGCGGCCATTTCGGTGGCGCTGCCGTTCACCTGGATGAGCGAAAGCATCAAACTTTCGAGCGTCGTGCCGAGCATGCGGACCACCGCAACGGCGGCTCCGATGCAGAGGAGCAAGCTGACGAAACTCCCGCCAAACACGACCCACTTCGTATCCCGGACGGCTTTGGGAATATCCGCAAGGCTATTCTTCGCCTCGCTGTGGTCGCTGCTCTGCATTTCGTTGAGCGCATCAATGTATAACTTCAGGGCCGGAGCCACCTTCTCCTCGTAGTAAGCCAGCGTCTGCTGGGATTTTCCATCCGCGTCCATGCGCATCATCTCGTCGCGCAACCCCAGATATTCCTTCCGCCGCTCGTTCGCCTTTTTAAAGGCCCCGTCCTCCGCCGAATCTTTGACCACAAGGGCGCCCCGCTGTTCCATGAAGGCCGAATTTTCCTTCGAGTTCGTCTCCATGGCCTCCTTGAAACGGGCCTTTTGCGCCACGTCGGTCGAATGGACGTAGCTCAGCACCATGTTATCGTTCTGAAGCGTGTGCTGAAGAATCTGGCCCGTGATGTACATCCCTGGCACATGGTTTTCCTGCACATCCGTTGCTCGCGATTCGATACTTCCCAGACGGAAGAACATGAAGATGCAGATGGCCGCCGAGACGAGGATGACAAACGCAAACCCGAAGCTGACGACTTTTTGGGCTGTCCAGTGTTTCATAGAAGGAGGTGAGCAGAGGCAAGCACCGCAGCCGCCATTCTAAAGGGGCTCCGGCGATGCTGATCCTTAGGCGAGGTCATGGCGGATGTCACGCGCGGATTTTGGCCCGCCTCCCGCCCATATCAAAAAGCAAGAAGGCCGCTTCCTTGGCGGGAAGCGGCCTCCTCTCTCTTTTATCAACGGGGAAACCGAAAGATGAATCAGCGGATCTTGGAGCGCGTCTCCTGGAGCGCCCGGGCGGACGCCTGCAACCCTTGGAGTTCCTTGGGCCAGAGTTCCACCTCCACGGTGTCCACGACGCCGCAACGGCCCACCACGGTGGGGACGCTCAGGCAGACGCCGCGGATGCCGTAGGCTCCCGCCTGCTGGCTGGAAACCGGCAGGATGCGGCGGCCGTCCAGCGCGATGGTATCGATGACTTCGCGGATGGCGACGCCGACGGCATACCCCGCGCCCCCCTTGCGGGAGATCACTTCCGCGCCGCTCTTTTGCGTCCGTTCGAAGAGCTGTTTGGCAAATTGCGGCGTCACGCCGGGGAATTTGAGCAACGGCAGGCCGTCCACGGTGGCCGACGACCAGATGGGAACCATCGTATCGCCGTGCTCGCCCAAAATGAGCGCGCGCACCTGCGACGGGGCCAGCTTCAGGCTGCTGGCGATGAGCGAACAGAAGCGCGAGGTGTCCAGCGCGGTGCCGAGCCCGAGAACCTGGTTCACGGGAAGCCCGAGTTCCTCCACGGCAAGCTGCGTGAGGATGTCCACGGGGTTGGAGACGACGAAAACGATGGCGTCTTTTTTCAGCCCCGCCTCCTTGAGGCTCTGCAAAATGCCCCGGAAGAGGCCGACGTTGCGGTTGATGAGGTCGAGCCGGGATTCGTCCGGCTTGCGGCGCAGCCCGGCCGTGATGCACACGACGTCGGCGCTGGCGCAGTCGGCATAGGTCCCGGCGCTGATCGTCTGGTCGGCGCAAAAGGCCGCGCCGTGGAGCAGGTCGAGCGCCTCGCCCTCGGCGGCCGCCTGGTTGGCGTCCAGGAGGACGATTTCCTTGACCACGCCCGAGCATTGCAGGGCAAACGCCGCGCAGGAGCCCACGCGCCCGCCGCCTCCGATGATGGCTACTTTCATGGGATGATTATTTGGAAAGGTTTTTGAGAATTTCCTCGGTCAGTTTCTTCACCAGCGCCTCGAGTTCCGCCGGAGCCGTCTCCGTGGCCGATTGCGGGTTCCACGCGTTGACGGGCGAGGAGCAGCCGTGCTGGCCGCAGACTTCCGCCCACGGGTCCACCTCGGCGAGCTGCGCCGGTTTGAGGTCGTAGCGGTCGTCCGGGAGACCGATTCCCTGCTTGAGCTTGAGCAGTTCGCTCATGCCCTCGGCGGGAATGGCCACGCCGCCGGGGAGCGATTGCGCGTGGATGATCGTCCGGCAATAGGAGTCGGTGATCTCCATTTTGAAGTAGGCGTCTTCGACCGATTTGCCCCAGGTGATGACGCCGTGATTGCCCATGATGATGGACTGGTGTTGCGGGGCGCGCTTGAAAATCTCGTCGGCCATCTCGGGGCTGCCGGGATGCATGTAGGGGGCGTAGGCGATCGTGCCGACGAAGACTTCCAGCTCCGGGATCAACCGGGGCGGCGGCTGGATTCCCTTGACGGCGAACGCGCCCGCGTAGCACGGGTGGGCGTGGGCGACGGAGAATGCGTCGGGCGTGCTCTTGTAGATGGCCGCGTGGCTCATAAACTCGCTGGTCCGTTTCCACGTTCCGGCGAGTTGTTTGCCGTTGCCGTCCACCATGCAGAGCATGTCGGGCGTCATGAAGCCTTTGCTGACGCCGGTGGGCGTGCAGAGAAAGCGGTCGGGGCCCAGGCGGCAGGAGATGTTGCCGCCGTTGCCGTCGCAGTATTCGCGGATCCACATCCGGCGGCCCATTTCGCAGATCTGCGCCTTGAGGTTGGCCGTTTCGGGAGAGCGCCAGAGTTTGTCGTCGTCGGTGGAGCCGGCGGCCACGGCGGCCGGGGAGCCCGCGGCGGCGGGGGCGGCGGGAGCGGGCGCGCCCTCGTCAAACACGAGCTTGACGCCCGCTTCGGTAAAAACGTCTTTCGCGCCGGGAGTCAGGCGGAATTCGCGGTTGTACCGGAATTCCTTGGCCCCGGTCTGGACAAAGTCTTGCGCTTCTTTTTGAGCGATGAGTTTCATGGATGTTGCGTGTAAGAGTGGTGATCAATCAGGGCCGCGCAGTAGGCGTCCACGGGGGTGGGTTTGGAAAACGGGCAGGCGGCTTCGGCCCCTTCGCTGATGGCAATTTGCTGGCCAACGTCCGCGCCAAGCTGGTCGAAGACGACCAGGGAGGGATCGAAGGTTCCCTTCCCCTCGAAGGTGCCGCGGTTCCACGGGAGCGTAAGCAGGAGGCGTTCGCCCACCAGCTTGTCATTCTTCACGGAGAGGGTGACGCGGCCGATGACGGTGCCCATTCTCATGCTTGCGCCTCCTTTGGCGAGTGCGTTGCGGGGGCCGGGTCGAGAATGGCGCAGACGGCCCAGCGGGCGGGGCTCGTCGGATCGTGGAGCATGGCCCGCGCTTCGCCGCCGTCGCTGGAAATGAGGACGCGGGCGCCGAGGCCCGAGCCCATGGTATCAATGACAATCTGTGGCGGCGTGTCCGGGCTTTCCGGCACCGCAATCAACAACCCCGCGCCGCGGAAGCTCGGATGCTTCACGGTGGCGGTGGCGTAGCCATGGATGATTGCGGTGCGCATACAAATAAGCCGGGAGGCTAGAACATATTGAGGCTGTTGACCATGACACAGCGCCGCGAACGGGTGAAGGTCATCGGGGTGGTGATGCCTTCGCCGGTCGGGGTGGCGATGCTGAAGCTCAAGAAACCTTCGCCGCCCAAGCCGAGGCCGCACGTGGACGGGCCGTTTTTGACGAACAGGGTGGTGTTCACTTCCTGCGCCATTTTGGTCAGGTTGCTGATGTTCTGCGAATGCATGATCGCGGTGTGCCGATAGTTATGCTCGGTGCGGATGGCGGCCGCGATGGCTTCGTCCACGTCGGACACCCGCACGATGGGCAGGAAGGGCATCATCTGCTCCTCTTGCACGAAGAGGTGGGCCTCGCCGGTTTCGCCGAAGAGGAGCACCGTGGAGGAGGGCACTTCCAGACCAATGGCCTTGGCCAGCACAGTCGCATCCTTGCCGATGAAGTCTTTGTTGACGACCTGGTGCGCACAGCCCCCTGCCTTGGCGGGGATGGTGGTAAAGGCGACCTGGGTCAATGCCTCGATCTGCGCCGGGGTCAGTTGCACGGCCCCTGCCTTGCGCATGGCTTCGATGAACTTGTCGGCCACGGACTCGACGACGAAAACCTGCTTTTCGCCGCAGCAGAGAAGATTGTTGTCGAAGGACGCGCCATCAATGATTCCCTTGGCGGCGTTGTCGAGGGCGGCGGTTTCGTCAACGACGACGGGCGGGTTGCCGGGACCGGCGCAAATGGCGCGTTTGCCGCTGGCCATGGCGGCTCTGCAGACGGCGGGACCGCCGGTGACGCACAGGAGCCGCACCAGCGGGCTCTTGGTCATGATGTCAAAAGTTTCCAGCGTCGGCTTGATGACGGTGGTGAGCAGATCCGAGACGCCGATGGCCTTGAAGATGGCTTCGTTATAGGCGCGGATGGCCACGGCGGCACAATGCGCGGCGTTCGGGTGGGTGTTGTAGACGACGGCGTTGCCCGCGGCGATCATGTTGATGGCGTTGCCCGTCAACGTGGGCACGCTATGGGTGGACGGGGTGATGGCCCCGATGACGCCCCAGGGCGCGCAGTCGATGATGGTCAAGCCATCGCCGCCGCTATAGGCTTGGTGCTCCAGAAATTCCACGCCGGGAACCAGGGGGCCGCAACTTTGCAGCTTGCCAATCTTGTGCTCGAGCTTGCCGATTTTCGTCTCGTTGAATTCCAGCGTGCCCCATTCCACCGCTTTTTCGACGCAAAGCCGACGGATCTCGTCGATGGCTTTTTTCCGTCCGGTGACGCTCAATTTGTGGAGCTGAAGGTAGGAACGCTGAGCGGCCGCGATGGCGTCTTCCATCTTTTCGTAGACGCCATACTGGGTGGCACCAAAGCTCGCCGCGGGGGTGGCCCCGTTGCGGGTTTGCAAACGGGTGAGCACCTCGCTCACCACTCTGGAAACTAGTTTTTCGTCAATCGTTGCCATTTTATGAAGAGAATAGAAGGAGGAGAGAGGGGTGAGATTAAGAGAAGAACAAGGAGCGGCGGTGCGCGTGGAGAAAGGATCTCTCATCTCTTTCCCCCTATAATCTGTAGTCTATCCCCGCCCCCCCCTACTGCGCGCGGTAGAGGAGGTTGTTTTTCCCGAGGTCCACGGTATCGACGATGCCGATCA
>JAQTMF010000074.1 GCA_028714515.1 Chthoniobacteraceae bacterium
GATCCCGCCCCGCACCGGAACACACCCGCCCACATAGCCCACCCCCCCGCCGCGCGGCGTCACCGGGATGCGCTTCTCACTCGCGAACGCCATCAACCGGCTCACCTGCTCCGTCGATTCCGCGAACACCACCGCCTCCGGCGCATGCGAAGCGAACCACTTATCCCCGCCATTCGCCGCCAGCGTCTCCGGGTCATCCGCGGCCACCCCGGGGCCGAGCAAGGCATCGAGCTGTTCTTTCAAAGTCATGATGCGCGGCAATCTACCTGCTTCCCCGGCCGAGAACACTCCAAAAACACCCGGCGCGCGCGCGATGCCGCCGGGCCCCGATTCACCCTTTGTTGCCCGGGAAGATGCATCTCTTGTCAATTCTTCTTATATAAGCGGGGATTATCTTGATATCGCGTCCGCTTTTCCGCCCACTAGCAAGCCATGCGCAACACGAAGATCATCTGTACACTTGGGCCGGCCACCGAATCCGAAGAGATGCTTCGGGCCATGGTAGACGCCGGGGCGAACGTCTTCCGGCTCAACATGAGCCACGCCTCCCATGAATGGGTCCGCACCATCGTGCCGCGCATCCGCCAGGTCGCCTTGGACCTCAACGCCGTCGTCGGCATCCTCCTCGACACCCAGGGCCCCGCCATCCGCACCGGCGACCTCGCCACCAAACTGCAACTCAAGCCCGGCGACATCATCGAATTCACCGTACGCGGCGAAAAAAGCGAAGAGCAATACTCCGTGGACGTCAACTACGACGGCCTCGTCGACGACATCTCCGTGGGCGACACCGTCCTCGTCGACAACGGCGTCATGCACATGGAAGTCCTGGAGAAAGAAGACAAGCGCGTCCGCTGCCGCGTCCTCACCGCGGGCACCCTCGGCTCCCGGCGGCACATCAACCTGCCCGGCGTCAAAGTCAACCTCCCCCCCTTGACCGAAAAAGACCTCGCCGACGTCGCCCTCGGCGCGGAACTCGGCGTCGACATGGTCGCCTTGAGCTTCTGCCGCGAGCCCAGCGACGTAGACGTCCTGCGCGACCTCCTCGTCCGGCACAACAGCCAGGCCCGCATCATCGCCAAAATCGAAGACCAGCTCGCCGTCCGCAACATCAGCGGCATCATCGCCAAAGCCGACATCATCATGGTAGCCCGGGGCGACCTCGGCATCGAATGCGCCATGGAAGAACTGCCCATCATCCAGCGCGCCATCGTCAAGCGCTGCCTGCGCGCCGGGCGGCCCGTCATCGTCGCCACCCACCTGCTGGAATCGATGATCTCCAACCCCGTCCCCACCCGGGCCGAAGTCACCGACGTCTCCAACGCCGTCTACGAACAAGCCGACGCCATCATGCTGAGCGGCGAAACCAGCGTCGGCAAATACCCCGTCCAGTGCATCGAAATCCTCCACCGCGTCGCCTACCGCACCGAACGGAGCGGCGGCGCCGGGTATGCCAACGAAGCCCTCTACACCGAAAACCGCCAGCGGACCATGCACTCCGCCGTCGTACTGGCCAACTCCCTGCGCAACAGCAAACTCGTCGTCTTCACCCGGCGCGGCCGCGTCGCCGACTACGTCTCCGCCCAGCGCCCCGAGCACTCGCCCATCTTCGCCTTCTCCAACACCTCCGAAGTCTGCTGCAAAATCATCATCAACTGGGGCATCGTCCCGATCCTGATGCCCTTCGCCGCCGACCCCGAAGAGACCATCGAATCCGCCGTCCAGCTCCTCCGCAAACAAGGCCACGTCCACCACGGCGACAACCTCGTCATCGTCAGCGACCTGCAAGCCGGAGAATCGACCTTCGACTCCATCCAACTGCGCCCCGTCATGTAAAGCGCGGAACAAAGAGCCCCGGCACCCCAATTTGCTTCCCATCGAAAGAAGGGCAGGTAAAGATCCGGCGATGGACGGATCTCCAAGACGCCTCATCCTCAGTCTGTTTTGCCTGCTCTACCTCGTGGCGGCGCTGGCCGGGTATGCCCGCGTCAGCCGGGGCACCCTCGCCGCCAGCGGCGACTTCCATCACTTCTACCACGCCGCCGCCGCGATGACGGAAGGGGCCAACATCTACGCCTCCGGCGAACGCGGCTACATCTACCCCCCGCTCGTCGCCTTCCTCTTCCAGCCCCTCGCCGCGCTCCCCCTGGGCAAAGCCGCCTCGCTCTGGCTCCTCGTCAACGCGGCCCTGCTGGCAGGCGCGGCCTGGGCCGCCGCCCGCACCGCAGCCGCGCGCCTGGGAACCGAGCGCCTCAAGCAAAGCGCCGCGCTCGCCGCCCTCCTGGGCTCCCTCCTGCTCTTCGACAAAATCCGCGCCGACATCCGCCTGGGCCAGACCGACGGCCTCGTCATCCTGCCCATCGCCCTGGCGCTCCTCTTCCTGGACAAACGCCCCCGGCTCGCCGGGCTCCTCCTCGGCCTTTCCGGAGCCGTCAAATACATCTCCCTCGTCTTCGTCCCCTACCTCCTCCTGCGCAAACGCTGGGCGGCGGCCGCCTCGACCGTCTTCTCCTGGATCGCCTGGATGCTCCTCCCGGCCCTCAGCGTCGGCTGGAACGTCAACCGCAGCTACATCGCCTCGGCCCTGGGCGGCTTCGGAGCCATGCTCGACCCCTCCGTGGGCGGCGCGCGGGCGGGAGCCGGCAGCGCACCCGGCGCAGTCGCGGGAATCGCGGGCGTCGTCTGGGAGCGCAGCATCTCCCTCACCAGCGCCCTCACGCGCGCCTGCGCCGACCACGGCCCCCTGGCAACCTACGGCGCCGTCCTGGCGGCCGCGCTGGCCTGCCTGGCCCTCGGATGGGGCCTCGCCTGGAAAGCCCGCGTCCCCCTCTGGAAAGGCAGGGGAGTCCCCGCCGACAGCCAGCCGCGTCTCCAAAGCGTCGTCGCGTGCGAATGGTGGGGCCTCCTCGCCGCCACCCTCCTCTTCAGCCCGCAAACCACCGCCCGGCATTTCGTCCTCCTGCTCCCGCTGGCCGTCCTGGCCGGAGCCCTCTGGCTGGCCGCCCCCGGGCGGGCATCGCGCCTCCGGCTGGCCCTGGGAGCCGCGATCCTCCTCGCGGGCCTCTACCTCCCCCCCGCCGGAATCCCGCAATGCCTCCCCATGCTCCAGGCCTGGCGCGCCCTCGGCGGCGGCAGCCTCTGCCTGCTCGTCTTCTACTTCGTCGTATTCCACGAAGGCCTGCGATTCTCCACAACCCAAGCCCCCCCGGCCCCGCGCCGCGTTTTGGAGATTGAACCCGGGACGTGCCCGCCTTAGACAAAGCGCGCACCCCTGCATGAAATACCCCGCACCCCTTGCCCCCGAAGACACCCCCCAAGCCATCGCGCTGGGCCAGCGGATGGAGCAGTATTACCAAACCGAGCCGGGCTACGCCGCCTTCACGCACGTCAACAACCTCCCCGAACAGTGGAAACACATCCGGGCCGCCATCCTTGCCGTGCTCCGGAAGCAGCCCCAGTGCCGGGTCCTGGAAGTCGGGGCCGGCCGCAGCGGCTTCCCGAGTTACATGGCGGATCACAGAGCCTCCCTGCACTACACCGCCCAGGATATCACCCAGTGCAACGCGGACTACCTCGCGGCCATCGCCGACGCTGTCCATTTTGGGCGCGTATCCGCGATGGAAGACCAACATTTCGACATCATCTTCTCCACCTTCGTCTTCGAGCACGAGAGCACCCCGCGCCGTTCCCTGGAGAAACTTTTCGGCATGCTGGAGCCAGAAGGCAGCCTCTTCCTCTTCTGCCCGCGCTACGACATGCCCCTCTACCTTCCCCATTCCGCCGACCACTATAGCGCCGCGCGGCGCATGGCGATCACCCTCTTCCTCCTGGGCGCGCGGCTATGGACGCGGCTCAGCGGCCGCCCGATGTTCTTCATCCACACCGATCCCGCCCTCTTTCACCTCCCGTGGGGGCGGGACCGCGACGCCATCCACTGGGTATCCCTTGGAGACGTGCGGGCCCTCTTCCGGCATCGCGGCCGCGTCGAACGCCTGCGGCTTGCCTCCGGCGGCATAAAAGACAGCATCGTCAAAAACCTCCTCCAGCTCAACATCCGCGTCACCCGCCGCGCGTAGCCTAAAGTCTAGCAAGAGATCCCCGCCACACGCAAAGCCTCTCGTTCCCAATCTCCAGATTGGGAATGCAAATGTCCCCGAAGCTCCAGCTTCGCAAGCCGTGGAGAAAGACAGCGCATTAAAATCAAAAAAAGCGCGAAAGCAACGGCCAGCGCGTCATAAAAGATAGCGTCAAAAACCTCCTCCAGCTCAACATCCGCGTCACCCGCCGCGCGTAGCTCTAATCCTCCTCTTCCCGGGAACCGCGGGCGGCGCTCAATCCCGGGATCGCCGGGCGTTCCTTCTTCTGCAACGCGCGGCGCAGCTTCGCCAGCGCGATATTTTGAAGCTGCCGGATCCGTTCGCGCGTCACGCCGAACTTCTTGCCCACCTCCTCCAGCGTGCGCGGCTTCCCCCCGTCCAGGCCGAACCGCGAGAAAATAATCTTCTTCTCCCGCTCATCCAGCACCGACAGCAAATCCCCCATCTCATCATAGAGATTCTTATCGCGCAGCATCTCGAAAGGCGTCAGCGCCTCCTCATCGCCCACAATCTCCCCAAAAGCCGTCGAATCATCATCGCTCACCGGGGCATCCAGCGACGCCGGGCGAATCGCCACCGTCTTCAAATGCGAAACCTTGCTACTGGAAAGCCCCACCTCCTCCGCCAGCTCATCATCCGTCGGCTCGCGCCCCAGCTCCTCGCTCATCTGGAGCGAAACGCGGCGCATCTTCGAAATCTTATCCACCAAGTGCACCGGCAGCCGGATCGTCTTACTCTGGTTCGCCAGCGCGCGCTTGATCGACTGCTTGATCCACCAAGCCGCATACGTGCTCAGCTTGCCCCCCTTCGCCGGGTCAAAGCGCTCCACCGCCTTCATCAGACCGATATTTCCCTCCGAAATCAGGTCCAGCAGCGGCAGCCCCAGATTCGCGTAATCGTGGGCAATCTTGACCACCAGCCGCAAATTGGCGCGAATCATCAAACTGCGCGCCTCCTTGTCCCCCAGCTTGATGCGCGCGGCCAGCTCCACCTCCTGGGCCGGAGAAAGCAGCGCCACCTGGCCGATTTCCCGGAGGTAAATCTTGATCCCGGATTCTGTATCTTCAGGAGACATAATTTAGTAACACGGCCCTCCCAATAAGAATACGTCTGGCGTTCAGGCATTGCTCGCCCGGCGGATCAGCATGAGAGGATTCATCGTGTAAAATTTTGGACAGCCACGGCGTACCGGCGTTCAAAACTCGTTCAGGAAAAACCTCACGCCAGAGAAAGGGCATGTGCCGAGGGAAAAATTGCCGCCCCAGAAGGGAGCCATCCGCGCCCCTTTTGCAATGATCGCGCTAAAATAAGAGACGCTACTTTATACCGCTTCCAAACATACCCTCGCGCGGATAAACCCCTCCGCCTCCGTAAACAGCCCACTAGGCGGTGTTCACGAATTCAAGACAATGAGGAAAAGACAGGGATAAATTAGGAACCCAGGAAACCAGGAAGAAGAGAAGTTGCCGGGAATCAGAACTCTGTTTCCTGGCTTCCTGGCTTCCTAATTCCTTTTAGTGAATTCGTAAACAGCCCCTACCGCCTCCGCCGATGGCGCTTCAACTCCCGCTGAAAATCCGCCCGGGCCCCCTCCAGCATCTCCTTGAGCCTCTCCGTCGAAACACAAACCGCGCCAAACCCGGCGGCCGTATCCTGTTCGGCCAAATCATTCGTCGCCACCGTCAACTCAAACTCCCGGCCATAAGTCGCCGCCAACCGCTCAATCACATCATCGGCCGTCTGTCCCTGGCCCGAGTAAAAAACCTGGATCCCCCCCGGCTCGCTCGCATCGGAAGCCCCGTTACCCTGGCCGTCGAACACCACCACCACGCGCACCCCGCTCGTATCCTGGAACTCCGTCAGCGCCTTTACCAGAGCCTCCCGGGCCAGCAGCATCCGCCGGCGATGCAGCGCCGCCAACTCCGGCCAGGAGAAAATGACGCTATGGGCATCGACAATGAGAAAGCGGGCCGCCATCCCGGGAAAAAAGAAAAGGGGGGGCACGCCACGAAGCGCGCGAACGCACTCCCTGGCGTACCCTTAAAAAAGCGGCACCCCCCGGGTGTTGAGGGGCGGGGCGGCCGCCTTGAGAGCAGACTACTTCTTCGCCTTGGAAGCAGGAGCCGCCTTCACCGACTTCTCGGTCACTTTTTTGCGTTCGATATAAGCCGCGCGGCGGCGGCGTTTAGCAACGGTCTTGAGTTGTTGTCCCATAAGAGAAGCCTATATGGCGTTTTTCGGAAATTCACGCAAGCGGAAGGTTGTCTTAGGCGGCAAATTGTGCTGCACTGGCGCGGATGAACCAACACCCTCAGAACCTCCTGGCCGCCGCGGTATGCTGCATTGGCCTAGCCGCCTGCGCCACCCACCGCCCCAGCGTCCCCGAAGCGCCCATCAAAGCCCCCGCCCCCGCCCCCGTGGCGATCGGCACCATCTCCCTCGTCAACGAGGACGCCCATTTCGTGCTTGTCCGCACCGCCGACACGCCCGCCCCCGGCACCCTCCTCCAAGCGCGATCCAAAGACAACGCAGAGACCGCCCAGCTCAAAGTGACCCCGGAGCAAACGCGTCCCTTCATCATCGCCGACGTCATGAAAGGCAAGCCGCACGTAGGCGAAGTCGTCACGAAATAAGCACAGCGGGGCAGGGGACATCGGTAGGGGCGGCACTCCGTGCCGCCCGCAAAGGCCCCCACAACTTCCAGAAAGGCGCGCCAAACATCCGGCGCGCCTTTTTTATAACCCCTTGGGGTCCAACACCCCGCCGCTAGCGGCGCAAAGGCATCAAGCGCCGAAGGCGCGTTAGCATATCAGCCAGGGCCAACGGCCCAGGCAAATGGCAAAGAGCGGATCAGGGCTGAAAGCCCGCCGCATCGCCATTTCCCCCCCTCGTTCCCAAGTTGAACTTGGGAACGCCCTCAACGCGGCAGTTGCACTACCGCCCGCGTGAAAAAGAGAAAAAGCCCGCCGCCCGCGTCGCGCCGAGGCAAAGCAAAAGCGCCCTGAAAAGAGAAACCCGGAGGGTTTCCAGACGTTAGCCGGTGGTTGAGGCGCGTCCACGCGCCGACACCACCGGAACAGACCCACAGCGGAATCCACCCCGAAGGGGTGGCAGAAAACCGGCCCCCCTTTTCAGAGTAATTCCCGCCCCTCACCGGGTCTACCCGCGCCCCTTCATGTGCGGGAAAAGAATCACATCGCGGATCGACTCCGCGCCCGTCAGCATCATCGTCAGCCGGTCGAGCCCGATCCCGATCCCCCCCGCCGGAGGCATCCCGTGCTCCAGAGCCGTCAGAAAATCCTCGTCGATCTTCTGCTTCTCCTCCCCCGCCTGCTCCTCCAGCCGCCGGCGCTGCACAATCGGATCATTCAACTCCGAGTACCCGGGCGAAATCTCCTGCCCATTCATCACCAACTCATACACATCCACCACCGACGGATCCGCCGGATTCGGCTTCGCCAGCGGCACCAACTCCTGCGGGCAATGCGTCACAAAGCACGGGTCAAAAGTCTTCTCCTCCACCAACTTCTCAAAAACGTGCTGAGTCACCTCGAAATCCGCCATCTCCGCCGAAATCTCGATCTTCAACTCCCGGCACTTATCGCGGCGGCCCTCCGGCGTCAGCGAAAACCAGCCGGGCACCGCCTCCTCCACCAAATCCTTATAAGGAGCGCGCCGCCACGGGCGGGCCAGATTGATCGTGCGGACCACCTTCCCCTCCGCATCCTTATGCTCAACCTGAAGCGTCCCGATCACCTTCTCCGCAATCGTCGTCACCATCTCCTCCACCATATCCGCCATCTGCTCAAAATCCGCATAAGCCCAATAAGCCTCCAGCATCGTAAACTCCGGATTATGGCGGCGCGAAACCCCCTCATTGCGGAAACTCCGGTTCAACTCAAAAACCCGGTCAAACCCGCCCACCAGCAGCCGCTTCAAATAAAGCTCCGGCGCAATCCGCAGATAGAGATCCATATTCAGCGCATTATGGTGCGTCTTAAACGGCTCCGCCGCCGCCCCGCCCGCCACCGGCTGCATCATCGGCGTCTCCACCTCCAGGAACCCCCGGTCCTCCAGAAAATGGCGAATCTCCCGGATAATCGCAATCCGCTGCTTGAAAACCGTCTTCGACTCCGGGTTCGCCAGCAAATCCAAATAACGCTGCCGGTAACGCAACTCCACATCGGCCAGCCCGTGCCACTTATCCGGCATCGGGCGCAGCGCCTTCGAAAGCACCGTCAGCTCCTTCACCCGCAGCGTCAGCTCCCCCGTCTTCGTCGTAAACGCCTCCCCCTCAACCCCCAGGAAATCCCCGATATCCAGCAACTGGAAAATCGCATACGCATCCGGCCCCACCTCCTTGGCATGGACAAAAATCTGCAAACGGCCCGTCGAATCCGTCAGATCGAGAAAATGGCTCTTACCCATATCGCGATGGGCGGTAATCCGGCCCGCGATCCGTTCGCAGCGGCCATCGGCAAACCGTCCGCGCACCTCGGCAATCGAGCCGGTTGCCTCAAAGCGCTGGCCGTACGGGGCCACGCCTTTCTCGCGCAAAGCGAGCATCTTCTGGCGGCGGGTTTCAAAAAGGGCATGGGTTTCTTCCATAACGTATAAGAGAACACAGTAAACAAGCCCCCGAGCGGAAAGTCAAAACCGGAGAACACCCATCCGTAGAGAGAGCCCCGGGCGATTCCATAGCGGCAAAATAGGCGTTGACATCCAAAGTCATACTACATAAGACAGAACACAGCCAAGGCGCCCTCCCATGTGAGGCACCGGCCATTTGCATTTCCTAAAACAACCCGCAGCCCCCATTCCTCACTTCTGTATGAAGAGATTCCTTGCCGTCTCCGCGCTCACCCTTTCCATCGCCGCATCCTCCGCATTCGCCCTTGTCGGAGGGCCGTGGGACGCCAATGTCTACGGGAACGCCAACCCGGTGGACCCCTCCAACGTCAACGGCGTCTACCAGGGCTCCGTCAAAGGCAAGAACATCTCCGGCGTCACGGCATTTGCCTCCTCCACCATCGGCACAACCGGGCAGGCTGGCTACACGGAGACCGTCACCACGGGCACGGGAAACAACCAGCACACAGTCACCACCACCTTCGCCTCCACGGTCCAGGGGTACGCCGCCATTTACATTGAAGGGAAACTCACCTACGCCAGCCTGGTCGTTTCCGTGGACCTCGGCGCCCGGAAGATTTCCGGCGTAATGGAGGGTGCAGGGTCCCGCGCCATCCCGCTAGTTCTCCACTCCCCGCTCCATTCCTGGAACGTAACGGATTCGGCCTACTTCACCGGCAATTTCAACGCCAAACTTTCCAGCAGATGGGCCGCCAACAGCTATTCCGGCAAAGGCACCCTGATGATAACAAAGGTGGATCTCGACGGATTCTATCGGGCAGTGTTGACATCCCCGGCCTCGGCAACCCCGCAGATCGTCACCGAGGCGACCTCCATTAAATTGGACGGCGTGAAAACCTCCAACAGCGCCACCACCTCCTACACCGTCACCATCAACCCCGTCCCGCCGGTGGTCTCGCTGATCAACTAGGAATTCCTCAAAGTGAAGTATCCAATCGCCTCCCTCGAAAGCAGAGGAACAGGGAGGGAGGCGGCCTTCACCCTTATCGAACTGGTGGCGGTAGTCGCCATCCTTGGCCTCCTCGCCACACTGCTGCTGCCCGAGGTGTCCAACATACGCGAGCGAGCGCAAAAAGTCGTCTGCATCAGCCACCTGCGCTCCCTGCACGTCTCCCTGGGGTCCTACCTCAACGACAACGAAGCCTGGCCCCAATGCCCCGAAGAAGCCGAAGGGGCGGCCGCCGAGCAATTCTGGCTCGACACCCTCAAAGACTACGGCGGCGACCCGAAAGTCTGGCTTTGCCCCACCCTCCTCGGGCAACTGGGAGCCGACTTCGCCACCAATAGCGACGCCCCCAAACTGCACTACACCCCCACCCAGTTCGACGAAAACCCCATGTCGCCGCGCAAATGGCCGGGACAGCCGTGGCTCATCGAAATTGGCGACATGCACCACTGCGGCAACCTCATGATCCGCACCGACGGCCGCGTACAGAGCTTCAACGAAGCCCTGCAAAGCGGCGAATAATAGGCGCAACAAGGGGCGGCAAACGGGCTACAACCGCCGCAGCCAAGCAATCGCCAGCGCCATCGCCCGGGCCCGGTGACTCAGCGCATTCTTCTCGTTGGAGGCAATCTCGGCAAACGTCAGCGTCCCCCCCTCGGGCACAAACACCGGGTCATAGCCGAACCCGTCGCAACCGCGCGGAGCCTCGATAATCCGCCCCTCGCAAGCCCCCTCGAAAAAAGCCGCCCGCTCCCCCCCCCGGGCCAGCGCAATCGCGCACCGGAACCGGGCCGAGCGATCGGGAACCCCCTGCATCTTCGCCAGCAACAGCTCCAGATTGCTCCGATCCGTCGCCCCCTCCCCCGAAAAGCGAGCCGAGAAAACCCCCGGCGCGCCCCCCAGCGCATCCACCTCCAGCCCCGAATCATCGGCCAGCACCAGCAAATCGCCGCCGAAAAACCGGGAAGCCGCCACCGCCTTCAGCGTCGCGTTCTCCAAAAACGTCGCACCGGTTTCCGGCGTCTCCGGCATCTCCGGGTGCGCATTCAAATCCTCCACCACGAACCCGGGACCCAACATTGCGGCCAATTCGGCGGTTTTATGGCGGTTTCGGGTAGCTAAAAGGAGCGAAAACATAGGAAAAAGTACAAAGAATTGCGAAGTCGGCGGGCCTAAAACGGAATCCGCCACCCGGCGTGAGCGGCCTGTTCCGGCGTATAATAAACCCCGTGAACCTTGAGCCCCTCGCGATTCACAAGCGTCAAAATCCCCCCGTGGTGATTCGGCGGCAAAGCCGGTCCGAGCGGGATCTCCCGGGCCTCGCCGGGCGCCAGCCGCCCCTGCAACCGCCACTTGCCGCGCTCGCCGCCGGTGACCTGCCAGCCGCTTAAATCCACGGTCTGCGGGCTAATGTTAAGCAGCGTAACCGCCTCCTTCGAGGGCTGGGTCGGCAGCGGATTCACCAGCGCGGCAGCGATCCGCACCGTGCATTCCGGGATCCGCCGTCCGCCGCAAGGCGCGGGAACCGGCTCCTCCTCCGGGAGCGGCAGCGCATGGCCCTCCAGCGGCTCCGTGCGCCACGACTGCGACTGAAATTTAAGGAACAACCCCGTCCAGCGCTGCTGCCGGGGATGCTCAATGAGAACCGCGCCGTCCTGCCACACCCCGTCCTGCTCCAGGTGGCAAGGGTCGTTGCCCTGGTTCATGTGGATGTCGTGAAGCCCCCGCGAGGGGTGGAAGCGGAAGATGCGGTCGGTGGCGTCGGACTCCCACGGCTCGCCATAGATGTAGACCCAGCAACCGGGATCGGTGATGGCCCCGGCGAAAATCCCCTCCAGCACATCGTTCAAATCGGCCCCGTTGGCGTGGGCGCTGGAAAGGGTCAGGAATTGGTCGCGGGGGAAGAGGTTCAGGCGGATGAAGTCGAGCGCCAGGCCGCCGGGCCGCCGTTCCACCATATGGAGCCCCGGGGGAAGCCGCCGGAGGCTGGCGGTGATCGGGTGCCCGAAGCGGAGCTTGATGAGGTATTCCATCGCCGAGGGCTCCAGCATGGAGCGGACGTTGATGGCCGCCCGGTAGAACTCCCCGTTGGCTTCCAACTGGAGCTGGAAATGGGGATGCCCCTCGCCCGAGGACCGGGTTGCCTTCGGACGGGCTTTCAGGACGGCGTAAGACTTGAGCGGCATCGGGGGACTCCCGGAGTCTGCCGCACGATGGCGCGCAAATCAAGGTTTCCCCGAGGGAAAAGCGGGGCGGAAATTCGGAGCGGGGCGGAACCGTGCGAATCTTCCCGGCTCTCCCCGCTTCCTAAGGTGTACGCTCGCTTGCGCTATTTTTTGTCTTCCATGCCCGCGCCGGAGATGGAGGGGGCTTCGCTGAGGCGCGCTTGGGCCATGGCTTCGCGGGGGTCGCGGGTGGGGGTGAAGTCGCCGCGCAGGATGCGCAGGGCGCTGCGTTCTTGTTCGATCTCCGCTTCGGTGCGGAAGCCAAGGCGGCGCAGCAGCGGCAGCGGGGGCGCCCAGCCGTGCAGGGCGTGCATGAGCATGAATCCGGCAATGAGGGCGCTCCACGCATAGAGTCTGCGGTGGACGAAGGTTCCCAGGGCCAGCCCCAGCAGGATTTGCAGGGACGCGCCGGTCTGGATGGCCCGCTCGAAATCCCATTCGCGGTCCAGTTCCTCCAGCCGCCGCGCCAGGGTTTCCTGGTCGGCGTTGCAGTAGCGTTCCACGGCTTTCCGGGTTTGGCTTAAGATTTTCTCGTTGGTTTTCCGGGAGGTGAACTGGGACACCCGGCTGGTTGTTTTGGGCAAGGCAAAGACGGTCATAAAGCGATCTCCTCTATCTTTTATTTCGCGGATGAGGGCGCTTCCAAGTGCCCGCGCTTGGGCGGGATATCGCGCGCCTACCGGACGGCACGGAGTGCCGTCCCTACCGCCGCTTTTTTAGGCTTGGAGGAGCGCTTCGCGCCCGATGCCGTGGAGGGCGAAGACGCGCAGGATGACTTCTTCGATCAGGTTGTTGGGGCAGGAGGCTCCGGCGGTGATGCCGATGGTGACGGGCGCGGGGGGGAGCCAGTGCTCGGTGAGGATTTCGGCCCGCGTTTGCAGGTCGAAGTGCCGGATGTGCTCGCGCGAGCCGAGCCGGCTGGCGTTGCCGATGAAGTAGGTGGGCAGGATTTCCTGCCCCAGTTCGGCCAGGTGCGAGGTGTTGGAGGAGTTGTAGCCGCCGATGACGAGGAGGAGGTCCATGGGCTGGGCCAGCATTTCGATGAGGGCGTCTTGGCG
>JAQTMF010000075.1 GCA_028714515.1 Chthoniobacteraceae bacterium
AATAGAAATCCTGTTCATCCGCAAAATCCTGAAAATCCTGTGTTCCATCTGACCGTTTTACTTTTTGAACTGGTATGAGGCGGCTATGCGCCTTTTGCCGCGCGGCGTTACAAACCCGAGGGGTTTGCAGACGTTAGCCGGTGGTTGAGCGAAGCGACACCACCGGAAACAGGGTGCCATCAACGGTTCACCCCATAGGGGTGGTAGAAGGCGTCAATCCAAATACCGTGGATTGAATTCGACACCAGCCTTGAGGAGCATTTCTTCGACTTCTTCGCGAAACGAGCGTTTGCGATGGTGTTCCTCTTGTTGCTCGATGTATTTGCGAACCGCTTCGCGGGAGGTCGCGCTCACGGTGAAGGCGGCGTATCCTTCCTGCCAGGCGAACGAGGAGAGGCCGATTTCTTCATGCACCCAGACGGATGAGGTTTTTTTCCATTCGCGCACCATGTCGGCCAATGTGTGGGTGGCTTTCAGGCTTGCCAGGCAATGAATGTGGTCTGCCGTGCCTCCAATCTGAATGGGAATGGCGCCAAGGCCGTGCAGGGTTCCGCCAAGATATTCATGGAACCTGGAACGCCAAAGGGTGTTGATCGCCGGTTCCCGGTTTTTCGTTCCGAAGACCAGATGATAGTGGAGGCTGAGGTAGGTGGAGGCCATCGTTGGAAATTGCTGGGGCGCTGCGACCCCTCCGGGGTCAATACCGAGGTCGCATGGTATCCGGTGGTGTCGCTTCGCTCGACCACCGGCTAAAATCTGTAAACCCTTCGGGTTATGGAATGATCGATATGGACGCGAAGGGTGGGTTCGGGCGCTATCTAGACCGCCAGTTCCAGCTTCGGGGCGTCGCTCCAGAGGTCTTCCAGGCTGTACAGCTCGCGCTTGGCCTGGTGGAAGACGTGGATGACGACGCTGCCGTAGTCCAGGACGATCCACTGGCTGGTGGGGAAGCCGTCGATGGCCGCCGGTTTCAGGCCGTGCTCTTCACTCAGGCGATCCGATATTTCTCCGGCAATGGCTTTCAGTTGGGGCTCCGAGGCGCCCGAGCAGATAACGAAGAAGTCGGTGAAGGTGGAGATGCCCCGTAGATCCAGCGCGATGACGTCTTCGGCTTTTTTTTCGGCGGCGTAGGCGGCGCAGTGGCGGGCGAGTTCTTCGGAGGTCATCGGTAGAGGGAGTTCTGGATTATCAAGTCGTGGACTTTGTCGGGAACCAGATAGCGGATGGATTGCCCGTTGGCAATCCGCTTGCGGATTTCCGTGGCGGAAATGTCGATCCGCCGGTGCAGGGTCTGGTAGGGCAGCGGGGTGGCGTGGGCGCTGCGGCAGAGGACGACGAAGGTGGCCAGGCGCGCCAATTCGTCCGCTCTGCGCCAGGAGGAGAGGGTGGCGACGTTGTCTTCGCCGATCAGGTAGTAGAATTTCGGTTTCGGCCCGAAGCGCTCCCTCAAGGCCAGCAGGGAGTCGATGGTGTAGGAGACGCCGGAGCGGTCCATTTCCAGTTCGTCGACGTCGAACCGGGGTTCGTTGGCGATGGCGGCCCGGATCATCTCGGCGCGCAGTTGCGCGGGGGCGGGAATGGTGGCCGCTTTGTGCGGGGAGAGGGAGTTGGGGATGAAATAGAGCCGGTCGAGCCCAAGGGTTTCCACCGCTTCACGGGCGAGGATGAGGTGGCCGTGGTGGATGGGGTCGAAGGTGCCTCCGTAAAATCCGAGTTTCATGGGAAACGCTGGAATGTACGCCATCCCGGGGCGCGACGCCAGAAATTATCGGCGTTGGAGCATTTACTACGAACTGTTCACGAATTCAGAAAAGAGGAATTAGGAAGCCAGGAAGGAAATGGGGATTCCGGCTGCTCCGTCTTTTTCCTGGCTTCCTGGCTTCTTAATTTTTTCCTGTCTTTTCCTCCGTGTCTCTTGCATTCGTGAACACGGCCTAATAGAGCAGGTAGGGTTTGCGCTCCTTTTCAAAGCGTTCGTTGGCGGGGGCCCAGCTTGCGATGATGTGCGAGGGCGGGACGCGCCGTTCGATGGCGGCGCGGATGGAGTTGCTCCCGTAGCACTTATAGAAGATGTCGTATTTGCTGTCCGAGCCGGTGAAGATGCTGTGCGAGGTGGATTTCTGGGCGGCGGCCAGGATGTAGACGCCGATGGCGCAGAGGTCGGCCTGGGCGTTGGGGTCGATGTGGAGTTGCGCCCCTTGGAAGCCGTTGCGGGTGTATTCGCTGAAGGTGACGCCGGGGAGGTCGCACGAGCGCAGGTAGCTGGTGAAGCTGCGGGCGTCGGTCCACTTGCAGGCGGCCACCTGGAAGGGCGCGGGGCCGCCGCATCCGGTTTCAATGCCCCCCACTTCTCCGGCCAGGCCGGTGGCGACGTAGTAGAGCGGGGAGTTGGAGTAGGGGATGTTGGGCGAGGTGGCGATCCATTTCAAGCCGGTCTGCTCCCATGTCATCCCGCGCTGCCAGTGGTGCATTTTGACCACCGTGAGGTTGCATTTCGGCGAAGTCCACCCTTTGGCGTTGGCCATTTGGGCGAGTTCGCCGGTGGTCATGCCGTGGACGTAGGGGACGGGGAGCTGGCCGACGAACGAGATTTTCCCGGGTTCCATGGGCGGCCCTTCCACGCGCAGCCCGCCCAGCGGGTTGGGGCGGTCGAGGACGATGAAGGGGATGCCCGCTTCGCCCGAGGCTTCCATGCACTTGGCCATGGTGGAGATGTAGGTGTAGGAGCGGCTCCCGATGTCCTGCATGTCGTAGACGAGCACGTCGATGCCCTTCAGCATGGCGGGCGTCGGTTTGCGGGTGGGGCCGTAGAGGGAATAGCAGGGCAGGCCGGTGAGGGGATCCTTGCGCGCGGCGACGTATTTCCCCGCGCCCACCACGCCGTCGAGACCGTGCTCCGGGGCGAAGAGGGCGACGAGCCGGACGCCGGGCGCTTTGGCCAAAATCTTGCGCGTTTTGACGCCGTCGGAGTCGATTCCCGTATGGTTGGTGACGAGGCCGACCCGTTTGCCTTGGAGGAGGGAAAAATCGTGCGCTTTGAGGACGTCGATGCCGAGTTCCACGCGCTCGGCGCGCGCGGCGGAGGCGAAGCAGAGGCACAGCAGGGCAAGACAAACGGGGAAAATCGGACGGAATTTCAATTGAATGCGGGCCATAAAAATTTAGGGTCTTACAGGAAATTTTTTAATGCTATGGAACGTACAAAAATAGGTCAACTGTTGCTCTCGGGTGTTCCCGGCCCGGAGCTGGATAGCGCGAGCGCGGCGATCTACCGGCGGGTGCAGCCGGGCGGTTTCATTTTGTTTAGCCGCAACATTAAAACACCTGCGCAACTTCGCAAGTTGATCGATGATTTACGTGATCTTTCCTCCGTGGAACCGGTGATTACCATCGACCAGGAGGGGGGGCGGGTTTCCCGGCTGCGCGAGATCGGCAGCGAACCGCCCAACGCCCAGCAATTCCGCGACAAGAGGGATATCGAGCTGATCCGGCGCCATGGGCATATCACGGGACGGTTGCTGCGGCTTTTCGGGTTCAACCTGGATCTCTGCCCCGTGCTCGATATTTCTTTCGACGACGATGCCGACAATTCGCTGCGCGGCCGCTGCTACGGGCGGGATGTCGCGGAGGTGATCCGCAATGCGGAAGCCTTCAACGAGGCGCTGCGGGCGGAGAATATCGCGAGCTGCGGCAAGCATTTCCCCGGCTACACGTGCGCGAAAATCGACGCGCACCACGAATTGCCCGACATCGGCCGGACGCGCGGGGAACTGGACGCGCACGAGCTGGCCGTCTTCCGGCATTTCGCGGACAAGATCGATTCGATGATGATCTGCCACGCCTATTACCCGGCGCTGGAGGCGGGCCGCACCCCGGCGTCGCTTTCGCACGCGATCATCACGAATCTGCTGCGCGAGGAATTCCATTTCGGGGGGCTTGTCATGACGGACGACCTCGATATGGGGGCGATTTTGAACCACTACGGATTGGAGGAGACGATCCGGCTGGCGATCACGGCGGGCAACGACATGGCGATGATCTGCCACCGTGTGCCGAGTGTGGAAGATGCCTGGAGAACGCTGGATCACCTTCCCTCCGCCGATCTCGACCGGGCGCTGGAGAACGTCCACCACTTCAAGGCGAAGCTGCCGCCGCCGGACCCGTTCAGTGTGGAGGAGTTCAAGCGGCGCGACGCGGAGGTGTGGCAACTGCGCGTGGATACGCTGGGCGAGGAGAAGGCAAAGGAGCGCAGCCCGGAGAACGGGAAGAGGTCTCCGGTGGAGACGTATTAAGAAGGGGATTCGCGGATTCCGCCGCTCGCCGCTCGTTCCCAGGGAACGAGGGGGCGCGGCTACTTGAGGGCTCCGCGCTTTGCCTTTACGCGGGGAGCCCTTCGCTGGCGTCGGCGGCTTGGGCTGCCGCTTCGCGCTCGCTTTGGAGGTCGCCGCTTTTGCCGAAGCTCTCGGCGACGCTCGGGACGGCGTTGGCGGTGCCGATGACGTCGTTGTTTTGGGCGGAGTCTTCGCGCTTGGTGAACTTGACGCTCACGAGTTTCGAGACGCCGTGTTCTTCCATGGTGACGCCGTAGATGATGTCGCCTTTGGCGATGGTCCGCTTGTTGTGCGAGATGACGACGAACTGGCTCTGCGAGACGAACCGGTCGAGGATTTTGATGAACCGGTTGATGTTCGATTCGTCCAGCGGCGCGTCCATTTCGTCGAGGATGCCGAAGGGCGACGGCTTGACCATGTAGATGGCGAAGAGGAGCGAGACGGCCGTCATGGTTTTCTCGCCGCCGGAGAGCAGCGAGATGGAGGTGAGCTGTTTGCCGGGCGGTTTGGCGATGATGTCGATGCCGCTTTCCAGCGGGTCGCTTTCGTCCAGCAGGACGAGGTTCGCCTGGCCGCCGCCGAAGAGTTCGCGGAACATCTCCTTAAAGTTGACGCGCACTTGCTCGAAGGTGTCGGCGAAGAGGGTTTTCGTGGTGTGGTTGATTTTGGCGATGACTTCGAGGAGTTCGCTCTTCGATTTCTCCAAATCGGTGTTCTGCTGTTCCAGGAATTTGTAGCGCTCTTCGAGTTCGTCGTATTCCTGGATGGCCTCGACGTTGACGGGGCCCATGGCTTCGATCTTGGTGTCGAGTTCTTTGATGAAGCGCTCGACGAGGTCCCAGTCCGGGCCGTCGGCGCTGCCCTGGGGGGCGTCGTCGGCGTCCGCTTCGGCGGTTTCCGGCGCGGGCTCGGCGGATTCCGGGGCGTCGGGTTCGTCGTCGCCGGGAACGCTCTTTTGTTTCTTTTTGAGTTCCCGCAGGGTGGTGGTGAAGGTGTAGCTGTCGCTTTGGAACTCGCGGATGTCGAGCTGGTAGCGGTGCAGGACGCGCTCGGCGAGGGCTTCGATGCGCAGGGCGAGCTGGGAGGCGCGGACTTCGAGCTGGGTGCGCGTTTCGTGGGATTGGCTCACCTCCAGGCGTGTTTCGCGCAAGGCCGCTTCCTGGGCTTCGACCTGGATGGCCGTTTCGGAGCGTTCGGCGAGGAGGCATTTGACGCTCTCCTCGGCTTCGCCCAGGCGGCTTTCGGCTTGCGTGATTCCGGCGCGAACGTTTTCGCTGTCTTCGGCGAGTTGCGCGGCTTTGGCGGTGTAGGCGTCGATGTCGCGGCGGCGCTGCTCGATCAATTCGCGCAGTTCGGCCATGCGGGCGTGCATGGGCTGGCGCTGGTTTTGCAGGGAGAGGTAGCGTTCGCGCTCGGTGGCGGCGCGGACGCGCAGTTCGTTGAGTTCGCTGGTGAAGAGGGATTCGTTTTCGCGCAATCCGGCGAGGCCGTTTTGCAGTTCGCCCTGGCGCGCCTGCTGGGCGGTGATTTCGGAGGAGGCGGTTTGCGCGTCTTCTTCGAGCCGGGCGAGCCGTTCCAGCGCTTCGTCGTGGCGGCGCTCGATGGCGTCGCGTTCCGCTCCGTAGCTGTCGAGTTTGCGGCGGGTTTCCCCGGCTTCGCGCCCGAGGGTGTCGATGCGGCCGTGCAGGTGCTGGAGGGTGAGCGTGAGGGTTTGCGCTTCGTCGCGCGCTTCTTGCTGGCGCTGCTGGGAGGCTTCGAACCGGGCTGCGGCGTCGTGGCGGCGCAACGTCATTTCGGCGAGCGCGTTGCGGATGGCTGCCGCCTCGGTTTCCAGTTCGGTGATCTGGGCCTTGCGGCGCAGGACGCTGGAGCCGCCTTCTTCCTTGCTCTGGCCGCCGAGGACGATGCCTTCGCGGGTGACGATCTCGCCCGCGAGGGTGACGAAGGTGCAGCGGAGCGTGGTGTCGAGGCTCAGTTGGCCGACGGGCCCGGAGGCGGCGAGGCGCAGGGCGGTTTCGAGGTTTTCGACGAGGACGACCCCGGCGAGCAACTGGCGCACGAGCGGCTCCACGTCGGCCTGGCATTTGACCTTGTCGTTGGCCCAGCCGAGGGCGCCGGGCGGGAGGGTGGAGGGGGCGTCGGTGTGCGGGGTGGTGGCGTCCCAGAGGGGGCGCAGGGCGAGGGAGGCGCGGCCGAGTTTTTTGGTGGAAAGGGTTTTCATCACCGCCTCGGCGACCAGCGTGTCTTTCATCACGATGGCTTGCAGGTTCTGGCCGAGGGCGGCTTCGATGGGGATGATGTGGGCGGCTCCCACTTCCAAAAATTGCGCCAGCGCGCCGAGGATGGCCGGTTTGTAGAAGGAGGGGTTGTCGAGCCCTTTCAAGACCGCTTGCGTTCCCTCGGAGAAGCCTTCGCCGTCGGCGTTGAGCTGGCGCAGGACGTCGAGCCGCGATTCACGTTCGGCCAGGCGGCGGCTTTCGGCGTTGAGGTCTTTGTCCAGCAGGGAGAGTTCCGCCTGGGCGTTGCGCACGAGCGTTTCGGCTTCGGCGGCTTCGGCTTTGCGGGCTTCGAGGTCCGCCGCCGCTTGCTCGATTTGCGCGGTGGCTTCGTTTTCCTGGATTTGCAACGCTTCCCCGGCGTTGCGGAGGCTCTCGATTTCCTCGCCCATGATGGCGAGCCGGGCTTGCGCGCCGTCGCGGGCGTTGACGCAGGCGGCGATCTCGGTGCGCAGCTCGGCGAGGCGCGATTCGGCTTGGGAGATCTGGGCGAAGACGGCTTGCTGCTGGCGCTCCAGTTCGACGCGCTGGGCCGTGAGGTCGCCCGCGGAGGATTGGCGCTCCTGCAATTGCGCTTCCTGGGCCGCGAGGGTCTCCTTGAGGGTTTCCAGTTCCTGGTCGGCTTGCTCGATTTGCTCCTGCGCGACGCTTAGGCGCTCGTCGGAGGCGGCGATGTCGGCTTCGTAGCGGTCCACGAGCGCGCGGCACTCGGCCTGGCGTTCGTTGTTGAAGCCGATGCGGCTTTCGCCCTGGGTGACGCGGTTGTGGAGTTCGTTGACGGTCTGGCGGGCTTGCGTGAGCTGTTCCTCCAGCAATTCGAGCCCCCGGCGGCGCTCCGCCACGGCTTGCTCCTTGTCCCGGACGTCCTGGTCGCGCTGTTCCTGGGTGGACTGGAGGCGGGTGTTTTTCTCGGCCACCGCGCAGCGTTCGTTTTCCAGTTCGCGGTAGAGGCGCTGGCTGTTGTGGGTGTCCAGGGTGCGCAGGTTGCCGAGGATGGCTTGGTAGCGGCGGGCCTTGGCGGCCTGGCGCTGGAGGGAGCCGATCTGGCGCTTGACCTCGCGGATGACGTCGGTGAGCCGGAGGAGGTTGGCTTCCGTGGCTTCCAGCTTGCGCAGGGCTTCGCGGCGCTGGGCTTTGAATTTGGTGATCCCGGCGGCTTCCTCGAAGATGGCGCGCCGCTCTTCGGGCCGGGAGGAGAGGATCTGGTCGATCTTGCCCTGCTCCATGATGGAGTAGGCGCTGCGGCCGACGCCGGTATCCATGAAGAGTTGATGGATGTCGCGCAGGCGGCACGGCGTTTTGTTGAGGAAATATTCGCCCTGGCCGTCGCGGTAGACGCGCCGGGTGATGGTCACTTCGTTCCAGGCGACGCCGAGGTCTTTTTCGCAGTCGGCGAAGGTCATGGAGACTTCGGCCATGCCGAGGGCGGGGCGCGAGTCGGTGCCGGAGAAGATGACGTCGGCCATTTCGCCGCCGCGCAGGGCTTTGGCGGATTGTTCGCCCAGCACCCAGCGCACGGAGTCGAGGACGTTGGACTTGCCGCACCCGTTGGGGCCCACGATGACCGTCACGCCCCGGTCGAACGTCAGCACCGTTTTGGCGGCGAACGATTTGAATCCGAGGATTTCGAGGGACTTCAGATACATGGGCGGGAAAGGCCGGAATTTATCGGAGGAGGGGACCCCCCGCAAGGAAAAGCGAGCCCGCTTGCTCCGCGCGGCCGGAACGGTTACGTTTCTCCGTCTATGCCCGACTTGTTTGAAACCCCTGAAGCGGAAGAGGCGGCCGTCCCCCCGGTGGAGGCCAACGCTCCGCTCGCCGCGCGGATGCGTCCGCGCAATATTGGCGAGGTGGCGGGCCAGCGGCATATCCTGGGGCCGGGCAAACTGCTGCGCCGGGCGATCGAGGCGGACCGGATCTCGTCCGTTCTTTTTTACGGGCCTCCCGGGGTGGGCAAGACCAGTCTCGCCCAGGTGATCGCCCTTTCCACGCGCTCGAAGTTTGAGCGGTTAAGCGGGGTGGAGAGCACGGTGGCCGATATCCGCCGGGTGGTGGCTTCGGCCGCCAACCGTCTCAAGACCTCCGGCAAGCGGACCATTCTTTTCGTGGACGAGATCCACCGTTTCAATAAGGCCCAGCAGGATGTGCTGCTGCCCGATGTGGAGAGCGGCGTGGTCCGGCTGATCGGCGCGACGACGCACAACCCGTTTTTTTACGTCAACAGCCCGCTGGTTTCCCGCTCCCAGGTTTTCCAACTGGAGCCGATCGCGCCGGAGGACCTCTGCGGGCTGATGCGCCGGGCGCTGGAGGATTCGGAACGGGGCCTCGGGACATGGAAGGTCCGGGCGGATGACGACGCGTTGATGCACCTGGCCGTCACGGCGGATGGCGACGCCCGCAAATGCTTGAACGCCTTGGAGTTGGCCGTGCTCACCACGCAGCCGGACGGGGAGGGGGGCATCCACGTGACGCTGGCCGTGGCCGAGGAGAGCATCCAGCGCAAGGCTGTGGTGTACGACGGGGACGAGGACCAGCATTACGACACGATCAGCGCCTTTATTAAGAGCATGCGCGGGAGCGATCCCGACGCCGCCATTTACTGGCTGGCCAAGATGCTCTACGCCGGGGAGGACATCCGGTTCATCGCCCGGCGGATCGTCATTTGCGCCAGCGAGGACGTCGGGCTGGCCAATCCCGAGGCGCTTCTGGTGGCCGTCGCGGCCCAGCAAGCCGTGGAATTTGTCGGGATGCCCGAGGCGCGCATCCCCCTGGCGCACGCCGCGATCACGGTGGCCTGTTCCCCCAAGAGCAACAAGGCATACATGGCCGTGGACGCCGCCTTGGCGGATGTGAAGGAGGGGGTGACGCTCCCGGTGCCGGCGCACCTGCGCGATACGCATTACAAGGGAGCCAAAAAGCTCGGTCACGGCGAGGGCTACCAGTATGCGCACGATTACGAGGGGGGCTATGTTCCCCAAGCCTATTTGCCCGAGGGGAAACGCTATTATGAACCGACGGAGAACGGGCATGAACGGCGCGTGAAAGAGCGGCTGGAATACTGGCGCGCTCTCTTTGAACAACAACAAGGGCAGAAAAAGGCGTAGCCCAAAAAAAGACTTCGCGGCGGAGGCGGATACGCTAAAGTGCTGAGCTATGATCCTTTACCGTTCGCGTGGCCTTCAAGGTCTGCACTGCCTTCTCCAGGCGCTCGCGGCGGCGGGGATGTTTTGGGCGTGGGTTTTTGTCTTCGATCATATCCTGCCCAACCGCCAGCTTTTGGGCTCCCTGGCGCTCTTTTTCAATTACGGCCTGCTCGTGGCCGCGGCGGTGGCGATGGACCACATGCGCATCGCCCGGCAAAAGACGGATTTTTTGAACCTGTCGTTCGTGCAGAATTGCGGGATCAGCCTGCGGCAGACGCTCACCGTGTTGTTGCTGTTGCTCCTTTCGCTGGTCGCCTTCAAGCACCAGACCATGTCCCGGGAGTTCGTCTTCAGTTTTATCCCGGTTTTCTTTTTGCTGGCGCTGGTGAGCAACCGGCTTTTTCCGTTGTGGCTGGCGCGTTCGGTTTTTTCCGGCAACTACGTGCAAAACACGATTTTGCTCGGATCCCGTCGCGGCGTGGCCCGGCTGACGGAGTGGCTTTCCACCAAGGTTCTTTATGGCGTGAAGCTGGTGGGGGTCGTCACGGAAGGGCCGCAATCCGAACCGGTGGACGGCCTGCCGCACCTGGGGGCCATCGCGCAACTGGACGACCATATCCGAAAGGTATCGGCCACGCAGGTGATCGCCGTGGATGTGCCGCACTCGCCGGTGGTGGTGAACCATTTGGCGAACACCTGCCAGCGCCGGGGCGTCCGCCTGCTCCTGGCCAACGACTACGAACTGATGCTCGGGCGGCGAATCTCCATGACGGAGGAGGACGGCGTCTACTTTATCAGCTTCCACCGGGAACCGCTGGAGTCTCCTTTCAGCCGCCTGCTCAAGCGGACGGTGGATTTGCTGGTGGCCTTGCCGGTGGTGGTGTTCCTCCTGCCGGTGCTGTGCGTCGTGGTCTGGCTTTTGCAGCGGTGGCAATCGCCCGGGCCGCTCTTTTTCCAGCAATTGCGCACGGGGATGCAGGGGCAGGACTTCCTGCTCTATAAATTCCGTACCATGCACCCCAACAACCCGGACGAAGCCCGCCAGGCCAGGGTGCACGACGAGCGGATTTTCCCCGCCGGGCGCTGGCTGCGGAAGATGAGCATCGACGAGATCCCGCAATTCCTCAACGTCCTCAAGGGCGAGATGAGCGTGGTGGGGCCGCGTCCGCACTTGCGCAAACACGACGACCTTTTCCGGCAGAAGATGATCTCCTACGGCGTGCGCACGTTCATCAAACCGGGGATCACCGGCCTGGCGCAAGTGCGCGATCTGCGGGGGGAAATCCTGACCGACGAGGACGTGATCCAGCGCGTCCGCAGCGATCTCGATTATCTGGAAAACTGGTCCCTGCTCCTGGATGTGGAAATCATCTTCCGTACGATCTGGAAAGTGGTCTGCCCGTCCAAGAACGCGCATTAGGATCTGTTCGCAAATTCAAAGAGTTTTATCCGCAGATTTCGCAGAGGGACGCAGATTGGAAGGCAGAAGATTCCTTTTTGTCATTCCGAAAATCTGCGTAATCTGCGGACCCTCCTCTTTCTTTTGGAATTCGTGAACGAGATCGTTGTGAATTCCCCCGATGGCCGGAAACGGTGTCTTGCTTGTCCGGAGTCCTTCGGGTAAGGCAGTAGCATTCATTGCCATGCGCACCAAGATTCTCCTGGTCGAAGACGAGCCTTCCATCGCGGACAATATTGTCTACGCGCTGAAAACGGAGGGTTTTGAGGTCGTCTGGTGCCCCACGGCGGAGAAAGCGCTCGCGGCATTCGCGGAGGCGGATTTCAAATTGGTCGTTTTGGACATCGGGCTGCCGGATATCAACGGATTCGACGTCTGCAAACGGCTCCGCAAGCATTCCCTGGTGCCGATCATCTTCGTGACGGCGCGCAAGGATGAGATCGACCGGGTGGTCGGCCTGGAGATCGGGGCGGACGATTACGTGGTGAAACCGTTCAGCCCGCGCGAACTCTCCGCTCGGGTGAAGGCGGTGCTGCGGCGGTCAAGCCAGGCCGCGGCTCCCGCGCCGTTGCCTGCCACGCCCGCGCCCATTCCTACAACGCCGGTTGCGCCCGGCGAGCCGCTGTTCGCGGTCGATGAGGATCGGCTGGAGATTCGTTACAAGGGCTGCCAGTTGCAGCTTTCGCGCTATGAGTACCGGCTGTTGAAAGTGCTGCTGGATCGCCCGGGCAAAGTTTTTTCGCGCGATGAACTGATGGAGCGCGTGTGGGATGAACCCGGCTCCGCGCTGGATCGGACGGTGGATGCCCACATCAAGACGATCCGCGCCAAGCTGCATGCCATTTGCCCGGACGCCGACCCCATCCGCACGTACCGCGGGGTGGGTTACTCGTTGGCGGATTAGGAAGCCGAGCCATGGCAAAACGCAGCTTTTCCCAGTGGTATGGCAGGGTGACGGAAAATCTCTTCCTGAGCATTCGGGCCCGTATCATCCTAAGCTACTTGGTGATCGTGGGGATCGGCTTTCTCCTGCTGACCCGGAAAATGTCGGACGATGTCCGGCCCCGTTATCTGGAAGCGGAGGAGGAAACGATGGTCGATATCGCCAACCTTCTGGCCTCGGTTATCGAGCAATCGTGGACCGGCGGCGAGATGAATTTCGAGAGCCTCCAGGCGGCCTATCGTTCGGCTCACGTGCGCCAATTCATCGCGCCGATTTATGAACTGACGAAAAGCAGCCTCGATCTGCACGTCTACGCCACCGATGCGGCGGGCCGCGTGGTTTTCGATTCCAACGACGGCAAATTGGTGGGCGCGGATTACTCCCGCTTTAACGATGTTTATCTGACGCTGAGGGGCAAATATGGATCGCGTTCGACGCGGACGGTGAAATCCGACTCGGGCACGAGCGTCCTCTATGTTGCCGCGCCCATCCGGCACGATGGGCGGATCGCCGGGGTGCTCACCGTCGCGAAGCCGCTTGCCAGCATGGCGGCCTTCATGCAGCGCACCCAAAAGCGCATCCTGATGTTCGGCACGGCGGCGGCGGCGGGGGTTGTGCTCCTGGGGGTGCTCTTTTCCGCCTGGCTGACTTATCCGATCCGAAACCTGATCGCCTACGCCAAGGCCATCCGCGACGGCCGCCGCATTCCCCGGCCGAATCTGGGCCATTCGGAGATGCGAACCTTGGGCCTCGCCTTTGAAGAAATGCGCGATGCCT
>JAQTMF010000076.1 GCA_028714515.1 Chthoniobacteraceae bacterium
GGCATCGAGCGGCACTTCCCAATAACGCCCCGCCTCGCTCATCTTGGGCGCGATGGCCAGCGACAGCGCGATGATCCCGATATCCGCCGCGCCGCTTTGGACGAACTGGGCGGTCTGCGCGATGTTTTCGCCAAAGACGAGTTTCGGCTGGACCTGCTCGTAGACTTTCAATGCTTTCAGCGCCTCCACCGCCGCGCGGCCGTAGGGAGCGTGCTCCGGGTTGGCGATGGCGATTTTATGTATCGACGACTCCAAGAGCGCCTTGATCCCCAGCTTCGCGACATCGACGGGGCTTTTCTTGGGCACCCAGACGACGATTCGCCCCACCGCGTAGGGAAACACGTCTCCGGCCACGAGCCCCGCCTCGGCCAGCTTGCGCGGATACTGGATATCGGCGGAGAGGAAAAGGTCAAACGGCGCGCCGTTTTGGATCTGGGCGTAGAAGTTGCCGGAGGAGCCGAAGGTGACGCTGGCCTGGCTCGCGGGGTTCTTCGTGTTGAATTCTTTGACCAAGTCGTCGAGGGCGAACTGCAAATCGGCGGCGGCCGCGATGGTCAGCGAGGGGGAGGGCTTTGCGGGGGTGTTCTCCGCAGCCGGGGCGGGCATCGCATACGCCAGAACGGCCGCCAACGAGAACCAAGCGAGTGTCTTGTGGATTTTTAGCATGGTGGAAGGTTTTTTGTGGAAGGTGAAGTGCCGCGACCCCGCCAAGGCGGGAGTTGCCCGAGGCTTAGCACGGCCTGTGCCCGGAAGCCGCTGGCGTTTCGAACAGGGCGGGATAATCCGGGAGAAAGGGGTACATAACTATCGCATGCAGTGCTGGTTATGACATTCGCACTTGGGGCGGTTTTTCCGCGCGCGAGCGAAGGAGCGCACCACCCGGCAAGGGTATCTGGAACGCCGCCCGCTGTGGAATTTTGGCCAGCGTGCGCAATTTTCGTATGCGCCGAGCCAGCCGCCCGTTCTCGTGGAAGGCGCTTTCGCGTGCCAATGCTTGGGTGCGCGATTTTCCCTTGCAACATGCGAACTTCTCGCGCACTTTCCCCGCGATGCATTCCCTACGGACCCAACTCGCGGCGCTGCTCCTGGCGGTTGCCTTCGTGCTGAGTTGGGCGCATTGCACCCTTGATCTGGGGTGCGCGGACGAAGTGTCCGGTCCCGCTTTGTGCCAGATGTGCTGGTGCCATTCGCCCGCGCTTTCCGACGCGAAGCCGGTGCTCATGAAGCCGAGCGCGCGCCCCGTCGCGCACATCGGGGAAACCTTCGAGCCCAACGCGCGGCAGGCGTCGGTTTCCATCTTCATTCCTCCCAAGGCGTAGCCTTTTTCTCTGGCTAACCGTCTTCCGCACCTTCGGCGGGAGATTCCCATTCGTAATCTTCACACGGAGGAGGATCTGTGTCTCGTATTCTCGTTTCTTTCAAAAAACCGTTCGTTCGTTCTGTGGCGCCATGTGTCTATAAGCTGCTGGCGCTGAGTGTCTTTGCCGCCGGGAACATCCAGGCGGCCCCCTTCACCCTGCCCGAGGCCATCCGGCTGGCTTTGCAGCGGGAACCGGAATTGCGCGCCAGCGGCGGCAAGGTCGAGGCCGCGCTGGGTCAGGCCGGGCAGGCGGGGAGATGGCCGAACCCCGAACTGCAACTCAGCCTCGAAGACTTCCCGTTGCAGGGCGTCGGCTGGTCGGCCTCCAAACGCCTTGCCGGGTTCTCGCAAACCGTGCCTTTTCCTGGAAAGAAAGGGCTGGAGCGGGAAATCGGCGCGTCGGGCGTGCGGCTTTCCGAGGCCGAACTCGCCCTGCGCCGCGCGGAGACCGTGCGCGCCGTGAAGGCGGCCTTTTTCCAAGTCCTGGCCGCCGAGAACCTGGTGAAGGAGGGGAGCGATCTGGTGCGGGCCGCCGAGGCGCTGGCCTCCGCAGCCAGGAAGCGGGTGGAAGCCGGGGCCGCGCCGGAACAGGAGGGGATGCGGGCGGAGATTCCGCTCGAAAAGGCGCGCATGGACCTGGCCGACTTCCGCCGCGATCTCGCCGTGGCCCGCCGCGCGCTGGCCACGCTGCTGGGCCGCCCGGAACTGGGGGAGGCGGCCGTGGAGGGGACCCTGACGCAAGCGGCCAACCCGGCTTTGCTCGACCGGCTCCCCTCGGCGGAACTGGCCGGCTACCCGAGCCAAAAGGCGGCGCGGGCCAACGTAAACCGGGCCCAACTGGCCGTGCGCCGGGCCCGGCTGGATGTCTACCCGGATGTCACCGTCGGGGTCGGCGTGGGCCGGGAGGCGATCACCAACGAATCGATGGGGGAGATCCGCGTGGGCATTCCGTTGCCGATCTTCGATGACGCCAGCGGGAAACGGAGGGAAGCGCGGGCGAACCTCGCGGTGGCCGAAGCGGAAGCCGAGGCGGCGCAATTGCGTCTGCTGCGGGAATGGAACAGCGCCGCCGAGCGGGTGCGCACGGCGTCGGAGCAGGCCAAAACGCTCCGGGAGCGGGTTCTCCCCAAGGCGAGCGAGGCGTTGCGCCGGATGCAGGCCGGATTCGACGAGGGGAAATATCTGCTCACCGATCTTCTCGAAACCCAGCGGACCGCGGCGGATGCGCGGATCGGCTACCAACAAAAACTTCTGGAACTCAACATCGCCCAGGCGGAACTCGAAGCCTTGCTGGGCAAACTCAACCAATGACAGGCATGAACGATACGCATTTCACAAAAACGGCGGCCCTCCTTGCGGCCGCGCTCCTGGCCCTTCTGCCAGCGTGTTCCCGCAACGGCGGGCACCGAGAGCCCGCGGACCACGATGGCGCCGGAGAAACGAAGCCGGGCGAAAAAAAGATCTGCAAGGAGCACGACGTGCCGCTCGAAGAATGCGGCATCTGCCAGCCCGAGGGCCTGGCAAAACTCAAACCCGGCGAATCCGCCAAACTGCGGCTTGCGTCCCCGGAATCGGCCACGCTGGCTGGCGTGCGGGTTGCATCGGCTCAAACCGGAGCGGCAAAAGAGGCCATCGAGTGCTACGCCGAGATCGCGTTTGACCAAAACAAACTGGCGCGCATCGCGGCTCCGGTGAGCGGGATCGTGGAAAGCGTGGATGTGGACCTGGGCAGCACCGTTTCCGAAAAGCAAAGCGTGGCGCGGCTCTGGTCCGCAACCATCGCGGAGGCTTCGTCGAAAGCCGTGCTGGCCCGGCAGGCGCTGGCGCGGGAACAAAAGCTGCGGGCGCAGAAGGCGACTTCGGAGAAAGACTTGCAGGAAGCCGAAGCCGCGCTCCAGGCCGCCCATCAGCAGTTGCAGACGCTCGGTTTCAGCGAGGAGCAGATCGCCGCGATGGACAACCGGAAACGCGAGTCCGTGTTGCTGCCGTTGCGGGCGCCGTTCGCGGGGGAAATCGTCGAGCGTTCGGCGGTGCGCGGGGCGATGGTCGAGGCGGGCAAACCGCTCTTCACGGTGGCGGACCGCTCCACCATGTGGGCCTTCGCCTCGGTGCCGGAGTCCGCCCTGGCGCGGGTGTGCGTGGGGCAGGAAGTGGAACTGCGCGTGGAGGCCATCCCCGGGCGGGTGTTCGGAGGCAAGGTAACGTGGGTGGCGGCGGAAGTGGACGACCGCACCCGGATGGCGCGGGTGAGGGTCGAGGTGCCGAATCCCGGCCGCCTGCTCAAAGCCAATCTCTTCGCCCAGGCGCGTATTTTTTTGCCCGGCAACGAGAACGCGGTGCTGGTGCCGGATTCGGCCATCCAGCGGGTGGAAGGCAACACGATGGTCTTTGTTCAAAAGGGACCGGATCTTTTTGACGCGCGGGCCGTCCGCCTGGGCGTGCGCTCCGGCGGCCAGGTGGAATTGGCCGAAGGGCTCCAACCCGGCGAGCAAGTGGTGGTGGCCCACGGATATCCCCTCAAATCGCAACTCCTTATTTCCCATCTCGGCGCGGGCTGCGCGGATGACTAGACATTATGTTGAACTGGATGATCCGAGCTTCGCTCAAAAATCGCCTGCTCGTTTGCGTACTGGCGGCAGTGCTCATCGCCGTGGGCGGCCGTTCGCTCCTGAATCTGCCGGTGGACGCCTTCCCGGACACGACCCCCGTGCAGGTGCAGATCAACACCGCCGTTCCCTCGCTCAACCCGGAGGAGGCGGAGCGGCAGATTACCATTCCGATCGAACTCGCCGTCAGCGGCCTGCCGGGATTGCAAAACGTTCGTTCGGTTTCGAAATTCGGCCTTTCCCAAGTGGTGGCGACCTTCGAGGACCGCACGAACATCTACCTCGCGCGACAGCTCATCAACGAGCGGCTGCAGAGCGTGGAGCTGCCGGAGGGGATCGCCCGCCCGGAACTCGGCCCCATCTCCACGGGCCTCGGCGAAGTGTTTCACTACGTCGTGCGTTCCAATGATCCGCAGCGCACGCTGACGAGTCTGCGCGAGATCAACGATTGGGTCGTCAAGCCGCAGTTGCGCAAAGTCCCCGGCGTGGCGGAGGTGAACACCTGGGGCGGGTTCGAGAAGCAGTTCCACGTCGTGGTCGATCCGCATCGCCTGGTGAAATACGGCCTCACGCTGGATCGCCTCTTCGCGGCGCTGCAAGACAACAACCGCAACGTGGGCGGCGGCCAGGTGGTGCGCAACGGCGAGTCGCTGCTGGTGCATGGCATCGGGCTGGCGGCCGGCGTGGAGCAAATCGGCGCGATGGTGATCGAGGCCCGCGACGGTGTGCCCGTGCGGGTGCGCGACGTCGCGGAGGTGAAGGAGGACCACGAGATCCGGCGCGGCGCGGTGACGGCCGCCGGCAAAGGCGAGGCGGTGCTGGGGCTCGGCTTCATGCTGATGGGCGAGAACAGCGCCGTGGTCACGCGGGGGCTCAAGGCGAAGCTCGCCGAAGTGCGCCCGCTGCTCCCCCGGGATGTGATCCTGGAGACGCTCTACGACCGCACGGAGTTGATCGACAAGGTGATCCAGACCGTGGAGCACAATCTGCTGGCCGGGGCGTTGCTGGTCATCGCCGTGCTGTTTGCGTTCCTGGGCAATCTGCGCGCCGGGTTGGTGGTGGCGGTGGCCATTCCGCTCTCCATGCTTGCCGCGGGAGACATGATGTTGCAGACCGGCATCGCGGCGAGCCTGCTGAGCCTGGGCGCGGTGGACTTCGGGCTGATCGTGGATGGCTCCGTGGTGATGGTGGAGAACACCATGCGCCGTCTGGCCGAGCGCCAGCATCGGCTGGGCCGCGCGCTCAACGCGCTGGAACGCGCCGAGACGCTGACGGACGCCTCCCTGGAAGTGGCGCGGCCCGTGGCGTATGGCGTCGGCATCATCCTCGTCGTCTTTCTCCCGATCCTCGCCCTGGAGGGCGTGGAGGGGAAAATGTTCAAGCCCATGGCGCTAACGATGATCTACGCGCTGGCCGGTTCGCTGTTGCTGGCGTTGACGCTCACGCCGGTGCTGGCGAGCTTCTTCCTGCCGCGCCACGTGAAGGAAACCGAGCCCTGGCTGGTGCGGCGGGCGCATCGAATCTACGAGCCCGTCCTTGCGCTCGCCTTGCGATTCCGCCGGGGCACGCTCCTCTCGGCGCTCGCCGTTCTCCTGCTGGTGGCGGCGCTGGCCACCCGCATGGGCGGCGAGTTTCTGCCGAAACTGGGAGAACAGGCGATCGTCGGGACAACGGTGCGCCTGGCGGGCATCTCCGTGGAGGAAGCGGTGGCTTACAACGACCGGATTGAGAAAATTCTGCTGGCGGAGTTTCCCAACGAGATCGCGAATATCTGGACGCGGCTTGGGACCGCCGAGGTGGCCACCGATCCGATGGGGATCGAGCTATCCGATTTCTTCCTCGCGCTGAAGCCGCGCGAACAGTGGAAAAAGGCGCGCACGCAGCTCGAACTGGTCGAGAAAATGCGGGAGGTCTTTGCCAAGCTGCCCGGCATGACCGTGGCGTTCAGCCAGCCCATCGAGATGCGCATGAATGAACTCATCGCGGGAATCCGCTCCGACATCGGCATCAAAATCTCCGGGGAAAACCTGGACACGCTGAAGCAACTCTCCGACGCGGTCCAGGCCGTGCTGGGGAAGATCCGCGGCGCGGGCGAAATCTCCGGCGAGCAACTCACCGGTCAATTGGTGCTGCGCGTGAAGGTGGACGCGGAAAAAACGGCGCGCCTGGGCATTTCCACGCGCACGGTGCTGGACGCGGTGGAGACGGTCGGCTCGCGCAAAGTGGGGGAGGTGCGCGAAGGCGAACGGCGTTTCCCGCTGGTGGTGCGGCTTCCCGACCGGCAGCGCACCGACCCCGAGGCGCTGGCCGACACGCTGATCCCCACGGAGTCCGGGGCGGTGCTGCCGCTCCGCCGCGTGGCGGACATCGTGGAGACGGAGGGCCCGGCGACGATCAACCGCGAATGGGGCCGCCGCCGGATCACCGTTCAATGCAATGTGCGGGACCGCGACGTGGGGAGTTTCGTGGCCGAGGCGCAGAAGAAAATCGCGGCGGAGGTGAAGGTGCCCGAGGGTTACAGCATCGAATGGGGCGGGCAGTTTGAGAATATGGAGCGCGCCAATCGCAAACTGGCCTTCGTGGTTCCCCTGGCGCTTGGGCTCATTTTGATCCTGCTCTATTTCAGCCTCGGCGCGTTCCGGGACGTGCTCATCGTGGCGAGCGGCATCCCGCTGGGAGCCGTCGGCGGCGTGCTCGCGCTCTGGCTGCGGGGATTGCCGTTCACGGTCAGCGCGGCGGTTGGATTCGTGGCGCTGAGCGGCGTCGCGATTCTCAACGGCCTGGTCTTGGTGACGTTCATCAAACAACGGATCGACGCCGGGGTTCCGGTGGAGACGGCCGTTCGCGAAGGCTGCTTCGCCCGGCTGCGGCCGGTTCTGATGACGGCGCTTGTCGCGGCCGCGGGGTTCCTCCCCATGGCGGTGAACGTCGGCGTGGGCGGCGAGGTCCAGCGCCCCCTGGCGACGGTCGTCATTGGCGGCATCCTAACGAACACGCTGCTCACGCTGGTCGTCCTTCCCACGCTCTACACCACCTTCCGCCGGAAAAAACGGCCGGACGGCGAACCGTCCAGGCTTCAATCCATCGCAACCACGTAAAGCTATGTTGAAAGAAACCCTCTGCTTTGTCTCCATGCTCTTCGGGCATCACACCTGCTCCGATGAAAAGGCGCTGACCGTCCGATGCACCTCACGCAACGGGGTGGTTGTCTGCCAAACTCACGCGGGCAACGAGCGCGGCAAAACCCACATCAGCGGTTCCGTCGAGAAAGGCGCGGGAGCCGCAAACATCCATGCCGCCAGCACGCACCTGGACATCGTCGCGACACGAAAGGGCAAGGTGATCCGGTCCGTGGCCACCGGTTTCTTTCCCGCCACGCTCCCGGAAACTCGCCAGGGAATCCGGGGCCGTTCGACCTTCGATGTCAGGATGGGGGAACTCCCGCCCGACGCGGAGATCGCCGTGAGCGTCCACCGCCAGCCGATGCGCCTCTGCCCGTATTCCGCCAAGCGGTAACGCGGCCGCTTGACTCCCGCCTCCCAAAGGTGGGAAAATACTCCGGGAATATGCCAAACCACGAGGAACACCAACGCCTTCACAGCCATGAGCACGGCCACGCTCATGGCGGGGCGGGTCACGCGCATGCGCCCAGGGATTTCGGCCGCGCTTTCGCCATCGGCGTGGCGTTGAATCTGGCGTTTGTCGGCGTGGAAGCTGTTTTCGGTTTGGCGGCGGACTCCCTGGCGCTGCTCTCCGATGCCGGGCACAACCTGAGCGACGTGCTCGGGCTGCTCCTCGCGTGGGCCGCCAGCGCGCTGGCAAAAAGCTCGCCGACGACGCGCCGCACCTTCGGGTTCCGCAGCACGACGATCCTCGCCGCGTTGTTCAACGCGTTGTTGCTCCTCGCCGTCACCGGGGGGATCGCGTGGGAGGCTATCGGCCGGCTGGTCAAGCCCGTGTCCGTGCAGAGTAACACGATGATATGGGTTGCCGCCGTGGGCGTTTTCATCAATGCGGCGACGGCCTGGATGTTTCTCTCCGGCCGGAAAGAAGATCTCAATATCCGGGGCGCATTCCTGCACCTGGCTGGCGACGCGCTGATATCCGTCGGCGTTGTCGTGGCGGGCATCCTGATCGCCTCCACGCACCAACTCTGGCTTGATCCGGTGGTCAGCCTGCTCATCGGCCTGGCGATTGTCGCCGGGACGTGGGGCCTGTTGCGCGAGTCCGTCAATCTCCTGCTGCATGCCGTCCCCGCCGGGGTCGATGTCGCGGAAGTTCGCGCCTACCTCGAAGCCTTGCCCTCGGTTCGGGAAGTCCACGACCTGCACATCTGGGCGATGAGCACTTCGGAAATCGCCCTCACGGCCCATCTCGTCAGGTCTGGAGACAGGGTGGAAAACGCGCTGCTCGAACGCGCCTGCCATGAATTGCGCGAGCGCTTTGGCATCGGCCATACCACCCTGCAAATCGAGGCGGACGACGGGCACTGCTGCGATCTCGCTTCCGACGAGGTGGTGTAGAGCGGCTGGAGACTGAAGCCTCTCCGCCGGTTCACCGCGAGGCGAGCACGGGTTTTTCGATCGGTTTGTTGGACCAGTAAAGCAGGAACGAGCCGACGAACGTGATCCCGAATCCCACGCAGACGAGCACCCCGGGAGCGAACCATGTGCTGAAGATCGTGGGGAACGAGACCACCTCGGGCTGGCGCGGGTCGTAATGAACGGGCAGCGTCGTGGGAAGGCCGTCCTCGTCGATCAGCGGGTAGAGCGGCTTCAACTGGCCGCCCACGGGCGAGCGGACCACGATGTCGCGCCCCGTGGCGTCCTGGAAATGGAATTCGTTCCAAAAGGTGCTGCTGCGGTCCCGCGTCTCCTGCCGCGCATGGATCTCCGCGTCGGTTGTCAGAATCAGCTCCGGCGTGCCCGGCTTCGACTTGATGACGCGCGTTGCCTCCGCCGTCGCCCGCGCTCCGGTGAAGAGCAACTTCAGCGGGAGCCCCATTTGCGAAATCCCCGCCGCCAGGAGAAGGATGCCGAAGGCGATCATCAAGGCCTTCCGCGCGGCAAACCCCGGCACGTAGACCTGTGGCGCGGACGTCTCGCCGGGCGTCTGGCGCGGGGAGGGGACTGGGATTTCGGGTGCGTTGTCGCGGTTCATAGAGATTCGGCCTCCTCCCAGCCGCGTTTGCGGATGAGCCCTTTGCGTTCGAGTTTCTGGAATTGGAAGGTCAGGCACAACCCCACCAGCCCCAGGGTGAACATGCAGATGTAGCCCGCCATGTAATCATACTTCATGGGGGCGTAAGCCGCCTTCACAAACGGGCGGGCCACGGTGATTTGTTTTCCGGCGCCGACGGTTTCCACGCGGTCATAGAGCGCCCGCGCCTGGGCTACGGTGGCGGGATCCTGCCTCGCCAGCAAGTCTTTGAGGCGGCGGCCCACGGCATCGTCGAGGCTTCCCGCCTTTGCCGCGCCGGGTTTGATGACCGCGAGGACGGAGATGCTCTTTGCATCGCCGGGGCCGGGGTAGACCCGCACGTGATCGGTCTCCTCGGGCACGCGCAGATTGCGGGCGACGGCCGAGAGCCGCCGGTCGGGCAGCGGCGCGCTGTCGAACAACCGCAGGACGCCGTTGGCGATTCGCATGATCGGCGAAACCCGCCGGTCGAGCGGCTCCTCCACCACCATCAAGTCCAGCGCGAGCGTCGGCTGGCGGCGGACGGCGGGAGGCGGCACGCCCGGTTTCATGAGGCGCGGATCGCGTTTCGCGGCGATGCGTTCCACGGCCGCCTGCAGATCG
This sequence comes from Chthoniobacteraceae bacterium, assembly GCA_028714515.1. Classification (GTDB taxonomy): domain Bacteria; phylum Verrucomicrobiota; class Verrucomicrobiia; order Chthoniobacterales; family Chthoniobacteraceae; genus UBA695. Next base: position 9,769 of record JAQTMF010000076.1, read on the forward strand.
CCCACCAGGCGCTTCTCATCCATTTGCGGCTCCGCGATGAGGCTGACGGCCAGCCCGTAGCCGTTGTCGAGCTTGACCGGCCGCAGGTCGATGATGTCGCCGCGTTCCTGGCGCAAATCCGTCAGGATTTTTTCCAGCCGCCCGCCGTGAGGCCGCGCCGTCGTGGCAAATTCCACCAGCAGCGCCTCGCCCATCTTCGCGCCGAGGAGCTGATCGCCATCGGCAAGAATGCGGTTGCCGAACACCGTGCGGGCCTGCGTTTGGAGATTCTGCGCGCGGCGGGCCAGGTCTTCGTCGATCGCCTGGATGCGGGCGACAGCCTCGGCCACCCGGCTCTTTTTCGCATCCGCTTCCAGCCGGGCGTGTTCCATGGCGGAAAGGCTGCCTGCTTTCGGCGAGGCCAGCCGTTCGCGCAGCGCTTTCTCCTCGGACGCGGCGACGGAACTCTCGTTGTTGAGCCTCTCTTTCTCGGCGGCGAGCTGCTCGCTGGCTTTATCGCGCAAGCGGACTTCCCAGCAGCGGCCCATGGGAAGATCGACGCCGTTGGCCATCCACGACTTGACGTGCACGTCGGAGGCCGCGACGGGCCCGCCGGTTTTCGGATCGGTCCACGCGGCGGAGCGGACGAGCGAAGAGACCTCGCTCTGCGGGGTTTCATCCCGCAAAACCACGCGCGCCATTTCTCCCGCCGGGGGCTGGAAAATGAGTGCGTAGCCCCAGACGAAAAGCCCGATGCCGTTGAGGGTCGTGAGGTAGGTGATCCGGCCGAGAATCCCCGCGCCCGCCATATACGTCCCCATCTTGTTGCGCGTCACATAGTCATAGACCAGCGGCGTGTAAACCATCCCCGTCAGCATGCCGATGATCGAGAGCGTCTCGCCGAAAACGACGAGTTCCACCAGCGAGGGCCGGTGATCGGGCAGAATGTAGTTGATATAGCCGAAATAAGCCGCCTTCACGAAGAGCGCGGCGCAGATAAGCACCTGGTAGGCGCGCATCCGGTTGAGCTTGTCCGCGGCCATCGCCAGAAAGACGATGATGAACATGTTGATGATCCCGCCGATCACCACATTGACGCCCATCTCCTGCTTCGTGTAGTTCCACTGGTCGGTGTAAAGCAGGTTGCCCAGCGAGCCGAGGCTGGAGTTGAGCATCACCGTGCTGAAGACCAGCAGGAAAACCGGCCAGAGTTCGCGGTCGAACACGCCGCCGAAGAAGTTCTTGAAGTTCAGCCGTTCTCCGCGCAACCGGCTTTTCTGGTCCGTCTCCTTGATGCCAAGCGAAACAGCCAGGAACACCGCGGCGACGATCAACCCGGCGCTCCAGTAGATCACCTTTTCGCCGGAAAGCGGCACGCCCGCCATGTAGCGCACATCGTCAAAGCGCCCGAGCGCGAAGAAAAAGAAGACCATGGTGGTCAGGTTGCCGAGCCACTGGTTCGTTCCCGTGCTGCGGCCGCGCTGGTGAGGCGGCACGATCTCCTGGCAGAGCGGCTCCATGGGGCCCTGGTTTCCGCCGACATCGTTGAAAATGTTGTAGACGATGTAGACGGCGAGCAACCCCCAGAAGTTCGGCATCAGCGGCATCAGCGCCAGCGCCGTGGCGGAACCGATCCAGGCTCCGAGCACAAAAGGTTTGCGCCGCCCGTAAGGCGTCCAGACGCGGTCGGAGATGAAGTTGACCAGCGGGACGATAAACAGAGAGACAAAGCCCGGAAGACTAATGATGAACGTCAGCCCCGCCGGGTTCTCGACAAACTTTTTGAGCGAGAACAAAAACGCCACGCTCATCGTCTGGCTGTTGAAAGCGTAGGAGATCCAGGGCAGGACCGCGAAGAAGATCCAGCGGAACGGGACCTCTTTCTTGCAAGTAATGATCATGAGGGGCTTATTTCAAACGAGTCGGGAAGATGCGCGCGCCATCATCCTTTGCAGAGGATGGCAGCAAGTGGAGCAAACTTCAAGGCGTCGCAAGCAGGGTAAGAATCTGGCGGGGCCGGACCACGGCTTCCGGCCTCGGAAGCGGAGTCGCGGATTCGCCGCGCAGGTTGACAATCGCCCACGTGCGCGCGCCGTGCAGGCGGAGCGGTTCGGCTTTGGCGGACGGATTGAACACGCGGAACACCCACTGGTTTCCCTCCGAAAGCTGGCAGGCGGAGAGAACAACATTCCCCTCGACCCGGGGCCGTTCCTGGGCCGTGGGCGCGGGAAGCGGCGCGAGGTGGCGCAGGTCCGCCGTTTCCGTCGTGACGGCGCGAACGGGCGCGGCAACCGCCTGCGCGAGCTGGAATAGACCGGCGGCGGGCAGCGTTCCCGCGAACGGCTTGAGCGCCATGCGGAAGCAGTGGGTGCCCTGGATCTGCCCTCCCTCGTTGCCGTCGGTGAACACCGCGCGGCGGAAGGCGCGCAGCAAGGTGAGGCAAAGCGGGCGGTCCGGCTGGTCGAGGACGGCGCTTTCATACTGGCCCGGGGCAAGCAGGGCCAAGCCGTGCTGTCCGTCGCCGGTGGCCACCCAGTTTTGCTGCGGCGTCATCTCGACCTGGATCTCGCGATCCGCATGGGTGTCGCGCAGTTTGACCGGGCGCTCGACGGCGTCGAAGGGCGTGTCGGACCAGTAGGCTTTGGCATTGGCGAACCCGGTGGGGCAGAGGAGGCGCAGGCGGTGATCCCGCGCGTGGTTGTGGACGGTCGTCTCGATCTCCACGTGGGCGGCGTCTCTACGGAGTGTGACGCGGTGTTCAACCGCAAAGGGAACCATCTGCGCGCTGCGTTGGTTGGTGCGGGAGTCGAACTCCGCCGGAACCGCCCATTCGACGCGGATTTGCAGTCGCGCCAGCAGCGGGCCGTTTTCGGTGAGGCCGAAGGTGACGGTGCCGCCGGTGGAGAGGAAAGCCCGGTCTTGCAGCGCGACGCCGTGGAACCAGCCGTCGCCGATGTCGGCGGTGTCTTCCAGCGCAAGGAGGCCGCTGTATTCCCTGCCCGAGGCGAGGTCCGTCAGCGAGAGGGTGCCGTCGCGGGCGGCGGTGACTTCCAAAAAGGCGTTGCGCAGCGTGGCGCGGCCAATGCCGATCGGCTCCAGACCCGGGTTGCGGGTGGGGCCCTCGGCCCGT
>JAQTMF010000077.1 GCA_028714515.1 Chthoniobacteraceae bacterium
CCCATTTTTCGTATTTTTCAAGGCGCGACCGAGAGGCAATATCTGAAGATATTGCCCGAGGAAGCAACGCCGAAAAATCGGAAAAGGGGCCGGAATTATGCAGTTCATTTGTCTGACAGGACACTAGCCCTCAAACCCGAGCAGCAAGCGCTGCCAGGGGAGGAGTTTTTCCAGCGTCGCCTCGGTGTCGGCGGCCAGCGTTTCCAGCATGCTCTTGGGGGCGATCAGCGAGGGCTCGATGCGGTGCACCGTGGCGGCGTGGTCGCGCCGCGTTTTGAAGTCGGCAAAGCGCCGCTCCATTTCGGGCGTGGGCCGGGCGCGGCGGGTGCGCAGCGGCTGGGGCCACTCGCTCTCGGGCAACGCAAGAGCCCGCTCGGCGGCTTCGAAGAAACGGCGGCGGCGGCCTCCGCTCAAGTGGGCCATCGGGACGGGATCGCCCGCGGCGAAACGCTTGGCGGCGTCGATAAGAAGGTCATTGCGGGCGATGTGAAAAGCGGGACGGTCCACGGCCCGGGCCTCGGCGTCGCGCCACTTCCAAAGTTCCCGCAGCAACGCGGCGGCCCGGCCGCGCAGTTCGCCGCTGCCGCTGATACGCCAGAGGGTATCCTCTTCGCGCTCGCGCACGATGCGCGTGGCTTCGATCCCCTTTTCGCACGATTGCCGGAACCATTCCACCCGGCCAAGTTCGCGGAGCCCCTCCTCCAACTTGGCGGCCAGAGCCTCCAGGTGCCGGGTGTCATTGCGGGCGTATTCCTCCATTTGCGGCGAAAGCGGACGGCGGGCCCAGTTGGCTTTTTGGGAGCCTTTGGCCAGGACAACGCCAAAATGGGTATGCAGCAGGGCGGCAAGGCTGAACTCGGTGGCGCCGAGGAGCCGGGCAGCGATCATGGTGTCGAAAACGCCGCCGACTTCCGTCATTCCGGCGCGCCGCAAAAGCCGCAGGTCGTAGTCGAGCCCCTGGATGATGATCTCGTGCCGCGCGAGTTCCGCGAAAAGCGGATCGAGAGGGAACCCGGCAAGCGGGTCGATCAGCACGTCATGGTCGGGAATGCTGATCTGGATGAGGCAGAGTTTCTCGAAGTAGCAGTGGAGACTGTCGGCCTCGGTGTCGAGCCCAATGCGCCCGGCCCGGTGGAGGGGTTCCAGAAATTCGGCGAGGGCTTCGGACGATACGATCACGGTTGAGAAAAAGAATACACGATTGAGAGCCCCGGAAAAGCGGCGGCGCAAAAAAGAGGCCGCCGCCTCGTTCGGGCCCCGCTTCTAGACGGCGCGCAGGCCGCGAAGGAGCAGTTCGGCGTTGGTTTTGGTGGCTTTGAGTTGTTGAACGAGGATTTCCATGGCCTCCATGGGCGGCAACTGGGCGAGCTGTTTGCGCAGAAGGCTGACGCGGGCGAATTCCTCGGGGTGGTAGAGGAGGTCTTCGCGCCGGGTGCCGGAGTTGAGGATGTGGATGGCGGGGAAAACGCGCTTTTCGACGAGTTCGCGGGCGAGGTGCAACTCCATGTTGCCGGTGCCCTTGAATTCCTCGAAAATCACTTCGTCCATGCGGCTGTTGGTGTCCACCAGCGCCGTGGCGATGATGGTGAGGCTGCCGCCTTCTTCGACGTTGCGGGCCGCGCCGAAGAATTTTTTCGGTTTGGTGAGGGCCTTGGCATCGACGCCGCCGGACATGATCCGCCCTTTGTTGGGCATGAGGTTGTTGTAGCCGCGCGCGAGCCGGGTGATGCTGTCGAGCATGACGACGACATGCCGCTTGAGTTCCACGAGGCGCTTGGCCCGCTCCAGGACGAGTTCGGCGACTTGGACGTGCCGGGGCGCGCTTTCGTCAAAGGTGGAGGAGTAAATGTCCGCATCGACCTCGCGCTTCAGGTCGGTGACTTCTTCCGGGCGCTCGTCGACCAGCAACAGGATCACCTGCGTCTCGGGCGAGCTGGCCCGGATGGATTTGGCGATGTCCTTCATGATCATCGTCTTGCCGCCGCGCGGCGGGGCGACGATGAGGGCGCGCTGCCCGCGCCCCAGGGGCGTGATGAGGTCCACGGCCCGGCCGGTGAGCGACCGCGTGACGTTGTTTTCCAGGACGATGCGCTCGTTGGGGAAAAGGGCCGTCAGGTTGTCAAACGGCTTCGGCTCCACCCAGCGGTCCACCGGGATGCCTTCGATGGCAAGCACCTGATCGACGGTGAGCCACCGCTCCTTATTGCCTTGCGGCGGCCGGATGCGGGCGGAAACCAGGTGGCCGGGCTGAAGGCCAAAGCGCTGCACGATGCCACGCGGCACGGCGACGTCTTCGGGAAACGGCTTGAAGCTGAAGCGGGGCCAGCGCAGGAACGCCTGGTGATCGGGCGTGATTTCCAAAACGCCCTCGGCCTCGATTTCGCCGCCCCGGTTGGCGTGGAACTTCATCAGGTCCAAAATGAGATGATGCCGCGAGCGGTCCGGGTTGACACGCATCCGCAACGTGTCGGCGCGCTCGATCAACGCCGCATGCGTCATCGCGTGCAACTCGTCCATATGAAGACGCCCGGGCCGCTGAATCGGTTCCGCGGCCACGGCGCCCGTCCCCGGCGTTAGTGGGGAAGGTTGTTCATCCATAGTGTAAGGTATCCTGCAAAGAGTTCTGCCTGTTCTTCCAAACGCGCCTCGGGGGCGTCGTTCCAGATGACATAATCGGCTCGAGCGGCCTTGGAAGCAAGGCTCGTTTGCGTGGCGATGATCTTCCCGGCCATTTCCCTTGAAAGCCCCCGCCGCGAAACGATCCGTTCGCGTTGCGTCTCTTCCCGGCACGCCACGACGGCCACGGCGTCGCACGCACTTTCGGCCCCCGTTTCATAGAGTAACGGGATGTCCAAGAGCAACCATGCGCCGGTCCGGCGCGCGGCTTCCACTCGCGCGATCCACCGGGCGCGGATGGGCGGATGAAGAATCGCCTCCAGGGCTTTTCGGCGCTCGGTATCGCCAAAAACGCTTTCGCGCAGCCAGCCCCGGTCGATCGTTCCCTCCGGGGTCAGGACGGCTTGCCCAAATTTCCCGACAATCGCCTCCCGCACGCCGCGATCGGCTTCGACCAGTTCGCGCGCGACGGCGTCGGCATCAAAAACTTCCACGGGAAGGACAGCCCGCATCTCCGCCGCCGGCTCGGCCCCGCCCCCCGTCCCCTTTCCGTCCGCTTCCCTCGCGGGTAGCGTCAGATCCTCCTCCCTGACGGGCCGGGAACCGTCCCCTGTACGCGACGGAAGCGCCGGAGCTTTAGCAGCTACCCGGCGCTTACCGTAAATTTCCTCGATGTCTTTCCGAATCTCCTCACTCACCCCTTCCCCGGCAATTTTCTTGCCGAGGCACCGGGAAAGCCGGCTAACGAAGCTCGACTTTCCCGAGGCGATTCCACCTGTGATCCCGATGATCGGCACGAGTCACTAGGGTTTCGCCAGTAAAGGGGCTTGCGGAAGCTCCCCCCCTTATTTCGGCAGGGGCGCCAGCATCGGAGCCGTATCGGCCGCTCCGGGAGCCGGAACCAGACTATCGGCAGCATCTTTCTCTTCGTCGCTCACGTTGATCGGATCCCCGGCGGGGTTGATCAAGCGCGCCGTGACAAAGATGACGAGGTTACGCTTCGAATGCTGATCGACAGAGGACCGGAACAGGCGGCCGACAAACGGCACATCGCCCAGGAACGGAACCTTGTCTTCAACCTTCTGCACGTCTTCGCGCATCAACCCGCCAAGCATAACCGTCTGGCCGTCCCAAACGCTGACGTTCGTGCGCACCTTGCGGGTGCTGAAGATCGGCTGGTTGATGACGTTGTCGGTCAAGATGGAAGAGGTGACGCCGTTGCTGCCGTAGATCGGCGTGCCGTAGTTGATGAACCCTTCGAATTCCACCACCTGCGGTTCCAACTGGAGGTCGATGGTCGAGCCATCCGCACCAACCGTGGGCTGAACGTGGAGGAGAACGCCGGTTTGCTTCACATCAAAGGCGGTCGGCGTGGTCGGGGTAACCGCGATCATCGTCGAGCTGCCGCTGGTGGGCACTTGGGGCGGGTTGTATTCCGTCGGGTATTTGAACTCGCGGACGATGGAGATTTCAGCTTCCTGACCGCTCTTGCAAGTCACACGCGGCGAGGAGAGGAGATCGACGCCCTTCTTTTGGTTCAACGCCCGCAGCACCACTTGGAACTGGGGATCGGTGAAGACGCCCGCCGCAGAGAGGATGCCGGGAGCCGCTGTCGAACTGCCCGTGGCCGGGAAGAGCAAGGCATCAATCGCGTTGGAGCTGATTGCCGTGGAACCGGTCCGGTTGCCACTGGTGAGCGGGTTGGTGCCGACAATGTTCCCCGCCGGATCGACGAACGGATAGTTGCTGGTCGCGGAGGAATTTCCGTTGCCCACGGTTCCGCCACCGCCGAACACTTTGTTGCTTCCGGGGATGTTGAACTGCCCCAGGGTCCAGTCAAAGCTCAGCTCTTTCAGGTTGGTCTGGGTGATTTCCACGAACTTCGCCTCGATGTCCACCTGGGAGGGAGCTTGCCCATTGAGCGCTTCCACGAGGGTGTCGATGAGGTCGAGCTGTTCCTGGGTGTTTTTGACAATCAACCGGCTGCCATTCGGAATGAAGGTGGCGGAGGTCCCCGGAGGGAACTGGACACCGAGATTGGCAAAGTAGTCCTTGGCGGCAACACGCTGCCCCATATTTCCGGCAGTCATTGCCCCATTGCCACCCGCCGTGGGAGCGGCCGCGACGGGAGCGCTGGCGGCACCAGCACCACCTGTCGTGGTGAACGTGCCTGGCGGCACTTTATACTCCTTGGTGATGAGTGTCTCCACGATGGCCGTGAGCGGCACCACCGAGACGGCATACGGATCGATCTTGATCTTCAGACCGGCCGCGGCGGTGATGTAGCGGAGAACTTCCGCCATCGGCACGTTGTTCAGAGAGAGGGTGATCGGGTTGGTTCCGGGAGTCGCGGCGGGAGCCGGAGTCGCGGCGGCCGCGCCGCCCGCATTGGCATCCAAGCCCGGAATCGCGGGAGCGTTCGGGTCGGCGGGAGCGCCAGTGGCTCCTCCGGCGGGAGCGGCGCCACCGGTCGGATCGTTCAACTGCAGGACGATGTTCACGCCGCGACGGGACGGATCCGGTTCGTGGATGTCCAGTTCGCGGGATTTCATCTTCAGGAAGTCGATCGCTTCGCGGACGGTCGCGTCCTTGAACTCAACCTTCGGGATGATGATTTTGTTGAGTTTCTCCTGAATCGCCACCGTTCCGCCCACATTCTGCGAGCCGGTAGCGAGAATCTTTGTGCCTTTGCTATAGCGAGGAACGGGCAATTCCCATCCATGGAGCACTTGCTGCATCATGTGCTCGCGCGTCTGCCGGTAGGCAATGTCGCCGTATTCGGTGCGAGCTTTGTCGACCCGCTCCAAGCCTTCACGGGCGGCGGAATTGGTCTTGTCGATCGCGAGAATCTGATTGTAGCTTTTTTCGGCTTTATCAAACTGCCCGGATTGATAGTACCCCTCGCCCTCGACGAGCAGCGCCTTGACGTTTTCCACTTTGGCATGGAATGCCGGGGTGATCGTCTTGTTGTAGTAGCCAGGCTCCTTCAGGTGGGCGAGCAAAGCGCGGGCGGGGCCGTATTGCGGGTTGTAAGCCGGGTCGAGCACGGCTTTCGCGGTGGCCTCGGCCGGTCCAAAGTTCCCTTCGGCGATTTGCTGCTCAGCCAATTTGACGCTGGCGATGCAGTAGCGCTCCACGGCCGCGGAGCGCAGCTTGTGCGTCACAGGGCTTTCAGGAAGAATGTCGGACGCCGCTTTGTATCTCTGAACCGCCGTTTCGTAATCCTTGGCGTTGATCGCCGCGTCGCCTTCGGCGATGGCCTGTTGAGCCCGCGCAACCTGGTCATTACGACGTGTGATTTCCCGGTCGGCAATGCCTTGCACGGAATTGGATGCGCCCGCGGAAGGAACCACGCCGGCGTAGACCGGAGCGGCGGCGGCAAGGGCGATTACCGAACAGAATGTGAACAGTGGGGGCTTAATCATATACAGGCTATCTACAGGCTATCTAAGGGAGGGCAAATGGATTCTGATGGGAGCGATGTTGAACTTCGCGGAGACGGAGGGAGTGACGAGTTGATGGAGGGAGGATGGGTTGGACGGGATACCCTGGGGACACCCGGCCGTTCTATGGCGGCGGCAAGAGCGCGTCCGGCGCACAAAGAGTGACTCAAACCCTATCGCGAAGGTTTGCTTCAGTCCAGGCGGGGAACTTTGATCTGGTCGCCAGTTTTGGCATTAACGATTACAGCTTCACTATCCCGGATGTCAATCAGTTTATACTCGATGGTCGGTTCAGGTTTTAGGACAAATTTCTGGTCTTTCTTGACGGAAAATTCGCTGTGGTCCCAGAGAAACGCGAATTGGGCATACTGGTCGGGGGAATCCACTTCGGTGCGGACGACCAGCTTGACTGAAACGCCGGTTTCCACATGCTGCACCGTCAGTTCGGAGACATCGGTTTCCACTCCGGTGCGGGGGTTCGGTATGAATTTCTTCTCAAATTTCACCACCTTGTATTTGGTCCCGGCGATGGCGTCTCCCTGCTTGACAAATTGAGTGGGCTGCCGGACATCCACGGTGTTGATCTGGAAACTGCCGTCATCGTCGTAAGCCTCGAATTTAAGCCGGAAGGGGACCTTGATGAAGCGCTTGAGCCGCAGCTTTGTCAGATAGCCGGGGTGTGAGGCCGGGTCCTGGGGATCGGTTTTGCCCTGGTATTCATCCAGAACGGTGAAGCCGTCTTTGTCCGGGTCCTGGTCGAGCACATCGCCATCCAGGATCTGATTTTCCAGCCCGTGTTCCAGGAACCAGCTATTGGCAATGGGCGGGTGCAGCGCCGGGCTGTTGGCCTCGAAGGGATCGATCAATGCGCCCACATCGCCCGCACCGTCGCGCTTGGCGACGTATTTACGGGAAACAAAGAGGGAGCCGGAATGAGCGTTCCATGCCGCGGGCTTGGCCAGCGATACTTCGGCATCCCTCAAGGCCTTGGTCTCGAGGATATCCACACTGTTGCCTTCCTTGACAGGCTCGAGGAGCGTGGCAAACCGCGCGGAGAACCCCCGGGCCGCGCAGAACAGAAAGATGGAAGATCCCAATAACGCCGCGGCCAGGAGGAGGAGCGTAAACCGATCGTAATTCTTTTTGATCCAGTCCATATCTATTTCGGCAAATTGCTGGCGAATACGACGGAGTTGAATTCCAGGTCAACGGTGAGTTTCTCCGCTCCTAGGATGTATTTCATTTTCTCCGCCTTGGGAGTGGCTGCGGCAGTAGCTGCGGGATCAGCCACGGGGGCTCTTTCGGCGGGATCGGCCTTCTTCGGCGCTTTATCTCCCGAGTTCTTGATCGTCACCGGCTGGATGATGAAGAACTGTTTGGGTGTGCCCGAGAGGTCGTTGAGGGCCGCTTGGAAGGATTTCTGATCCGCGGTAAACTCGATTCTAAACGGGTATTTGGTAAACAACGCGGACTTGGTCGCCTTCGGCGTGGGAGCGGCCGCGGCGGTCTTCGAAGCGTCCGCCTCTTCCGGGAGCGGAGTGCGGGTGATCTTGTTGATGGAAGTGACTTTCCGGTCGATCATGGTATCGACCGCAAGGGCGATGCACTTCAACTGTCGGCCGAGCGCGGCGGCGGCTTCGGGCTTGGGTGTCGACGTCTTGTATTCGGCGAAGCCAAGGTAGAGCTTGTCGGAGAGGGCAACGCCATTGGCGGCGGCCTTATCGACAAGTTTTTTGGCGGTGGCGCTAAGCTGGTCCTGGAATTGTTCGGGCGTCAGCGGCTCCAGCGGAAAGGCCATGGGGAGGAGCTGCTGGTGCAGCGCGACGGCGGAATCGGCGGCGGCTTTTTTCTGATCCTCCAGGATCGTCAGATTCGACGCTTTGGGGTAAAGCGGAAGCGTTTGGAGCCGCTGCAGCTTGCTCTTCAACTCGTCGTACTGGGTGTTGGCCGTGTCAAAGGCGCTGTAGGACTGGAAGACCATCCAGCCCAGACCGAGGCATCCCACGAGGAGAGCGCCTCCCAAACCCACGAGAAATTTGTTCTGGCCCAGGTTCATTTTGCGGAAGATTGCTTCAGAGGAGACGGATTGAGGTCAAGCCGGATGGTGTACGACGCGGCCCAGTCTTCCGGCGGAACGGTGGCGGGACGGTCTTTGCCAGGCTGCAAGGTGAGATACGGCGATTTTCCCAGGGCTTCGGCGAATTGGTCGACAACGGCAACGCCCCGGGCGTTCCCCGCGTCCGGCCCCACGTAGAAGCCCTTGAGGACGAGGACGGGAGGCTTGGGCGCCTTGGCTTTGTCCTTCGGGTTGGAAGCAACCTCGTTCTTGGGGGCTTCCACTTCCACGGAGGTAACCCAGATGAAGCGATCGGGCAAGCGGGTGTTGATATCCTCGATCAGCCGGACCCAGTATTCCCGGTTGTTGACGGCTTCGATCAAAGGCACCACGACTTCTTGGTTCTTCTTGATGACGTCTTTGATGGCGCTGAATTTGCTTTCCACGCCCCCGAGGTCGTTGACCTTCTGCTGCATCTGCTCGCACACCGTGTTCTGCACGCTGGCGGCGTGGGCGAAGTAGGCCCACCAACCGGCGAGGATCGCCAGGAAGCAGACGCCCGCCATGACAAGGCATGGGACGCGCGCGGCGGTTTCGCGGGCTTGCACGACGCTGGCCGGGCGGAGATTCAGCTCCATCGGGCAGTCCGATCCGCTCCGCAATCCCAGGCCGACCAGTTCGCCCAGCAGATGGGAGTCGCGGCTGATCTCGGAAACGTCCACGCCTTTGCCGACGGCGACGTTGCGCAGGGGATTCAGGAATTCGATGGGCAGCGCCAGTTTTTCGCTGAAAAACTCGCGCATGTAAGGCATGGCAACGGCCCCGCCGCACAGGAAGACGCGCTCGGGCTGGCTGCCGCCTTGCTGCGTGCGGTAGCGGGAAATCGCCCGCGTGATCTCGGCGTGAAGCCGGGTCATGGTGTTGCGCACGAGCTTGGAAACCCGCGCGACCTCCGGATCTTGCGGTTCGGCGTAAGTGCCGCCCAGGCTGACAAATCCCTGCCGTTTCTTGCGCTCTTCGGCGGCGGCAAACGGCTCGTTGAAGTCCTTGACGATGGCGACGGTGATGGTGTTGCCGCCGAGGGGAACCGAGCACGAGAAGACTCTCTTTGCCTCAACAAAGATGAGGTTCGTGGTGCGGGCGCCGATGTCGATCAGGAGAGAGCAGCCGCCCAAATCGCTGTAGTTATAGCGGAAGGCGTTGTAGAGGGCCATCGGGGCTACGTCGACGACTTCGGTGCGGAATTCGGCATCCTCGACAGCGGTGTTCAGCTCCTCAAGGAGATCGGACTTGATCGCCACGAGCACGACTTCCAGTTTGCCGGGATCGGGCGAGGTGACGAGTTGGTAATCCCAAACGACTTCTTCGATCGGGAACGGGACGTTCTGCTGCGCCTCGAAGGCGACGATTTGGCCCACCTGCTCCTCCGCGACGGAGGGCAGCTTGACAAACCGGGTGAAGACGGACTGGGAAGGGATGGAATAGTTGACGCTGGAACCGGACGCCTTGACGGCGGCGGACAGTTCGCGCAGGAGAAGGCCGGTCTGCGCGACGCGGGTGGAGTCCATGGCCGGATCAGCCAACAACTCCGAGGTGCGGTATCCGCAAAGGACGAGTCCTCCGCGGCTATCGAGGTTGAACTCGGCAAACCGGACGGTCTGGGACCCCAGGCTTAGACAAAAGATTCGATTGGACGCGGCCATGATTGCTTTTTAATGCCCGGATGCGGGTTTGATGGCTTCGTAGTAATCCCAGCAAAGGGGAGCGAACGGCGTTTCGCTCTTGTTGACCAGGAAGCCTTCCTCCTGTTTGTAAGTGGGAGCGGCCCACCATTCCCCGTGCCCGCCCTGCTTGAGGCTCCCGACAGCCAAGGACGTCGGGGTGCCCGGTTTGGAAATGGTGACGGTGACTTGCGTGAGGGGCAGGTTTACCAGGTTGGCCGGTTTGCGCTGCATGATCTGCAGGAGGGACTTCGGCGAGATATACATCACCGAATGGAGACCATTGCCCTTGGCGATATTCACGTGATTGACGTGCCCGACAAACAAACGGGCCGGGGACGTATGATCGTCGTAAAGCACGTAGTAGTTGAAGGCCAGCTCGTCGGTCAGCTCCGGCACCGCATCAAAAGTGACATCCACGCGGACCCACTTTTGAGGCGTCCACCGGATGCCGGGCTGAGACCCGAACTCCGGCGAGGGAGGATAGTCAACCTCGACTTTTTTGATGGCGAAGTCGCCCGGCCCGGCAAGGCAGGGGGCGACATACGCAAGCAAGGTCAGCGCAAGGAGCGTCAGCTTTTTCATGGGGGAAAGATGGGGATGAGAGAAGCCGGTAATTTATGCTCCATCCAAAAGCGGATGGCAAAGGAAAAGTCGAATTTTTGCGAAGGGCGGCATGCCGCCCCCGGTTTTCTTAAACTCTGCTGCGGAAATAGTCGATGGTCGTGGCGATGCCTTGTTCGAAGGGCACCTTGGGTTCCCATCCGAGCAGTTTCCGTGCCCGGGCGATGTTGGGCTGGCGCACTTTCGGGTCGTCCACGGGCAGCGGCCGGGTTTCGATCTTGGAGTGGCTGCCGGTGATGCGCAGGATCTCCTCGGCGAACTGCCGGATGGTCATCTCGCGCGGGTTGCCGATGTTGACGGGTTCGTGGAAATCGGAAAGGGAGAGGCGGTAGATGCCGTCGATCAAATCGCTGACATAGCAGAAGGAGCGCGTCTGGGAACCGTCGCCGAAGATGGTCAAGGGCTGGCCGGTCAACGCCTGGCCGATGAAGGCGGGGACGACGCGGCCGTCGCGCAGCCGCATGCGGGGGCCGTAGGTGTTGAAGATACGCACGATGTGGGTGTCCACGTTGTGGAAGCGGTGGTAAGCCATCGTCATCGCCTCGGCAAAGCGCTTGGCTTCGTCATACACGCCGCGCGGCCCGATGGGGTTGACATTGCCCCAGTAGTCTTCCGTCTGCGGATGGACGAGCGGATCGCCGTAGCATTCGCTGGTGGAGGCGAGCAGGAAGCGGGCTTTCTTGGCCTTGGCGAGCCCGAGGGCGTTGTGGGTGCCGAGAGCGCCGACTTTCAACGTGGGGATCGGGTGCTCCAGGTAGTCGATGGGGCTGGCCGGGGAGGCGAAGTGAAAAACGAAGTCGACCGGCTCGTCGATGAAGAGATACTGCGTCACATCCTGCTTGATGAAGCGGTAGTTCTCGTTGCCCGCGAGGTGTTCGATGTTGGCGGGGCTGCCGGTGATGAAGTTGTCGATTCCTATGACACGATGGCCTTCGGCCAGAAGCCGGTCGGTCAGGTGGGAGGCCAGGAAGCCCGCTCCGCCGGTAATGAGGGATGTCTTTTGCGAAGGTTTGGTGCTCATAAAATGGGAGGGATTTTATTCAGGTATGGGGAAGAATGAAAAGAGAAGTTTTGCTTTATCGGGCTGGAGGGGACGGTTTGCAAGGAATTCGCGTGAACATCACGCGGAGGGAGTCGCGGCGATTTTCACCACGGTCTCCGTCAGCACGGTGCGGGCTTCCAGGCCGCCGGTTACGAGCGCGACGTTGGCCTCCAGGCAGGTTTTCAGCCCGGCGCGCAGTTCGCCGAGGCTGTAGCGGTGGGCGTGCATGGCGGCGATGCCCAGGGCGTAGGCGTTGATGCCGCCGTCTTTTTTGCGGGGGAGATGGGCGGTGGCCTCCTGCGGGAGCCGGTTGAGCGCCCCGGCGAAGTGGAAGGGGGCGGCGGGGCGGCTGACGCGGTACCGCTGCATCAGGTCCTTGGCGAGGAGCAAATTGCGGACGGTGGGAATGAGCGCGACGAGCAGAATGGCGACGGCGCTTTCCCCCTGGAAGAGAAGCTGATCGACCAACGCGAGCGCGGCGTTCAGATCGCGGGCGGCCAGGGCGTTGCCGAGTTCGAAGACGACCCCGGCGCGGGACGCGGGGACCATGAGGCGAACGTCGTCAACGGTGACTTCGCGGCGGGCGGCCCCGAGGTAGAGATCCAGCTTTTCCAGCTCGTTGGCGATCTGGCGGGAGTCGCCGCCGCTTTGGAGGACAAAGAGTTCCAGCGCTTCGCCGCCGATGCGCAGGCCCAGCGCGCGGGCGCGTTCGCGCACCAGCCCGGCCACCTCCTCTTCCCAGCCGGAGCGGCTGGTGTCGAGCTTGTCGAACACCTCCAATTTGCCGAGCTTGCCGAGCGCCTTGTAAAAAGCGCGGCGCTTGTCGATCTCCGGGGCGCTCAGGAGAAAGCGGACGCCCTCGGGCAGCCCGGCTTCCAGCGTTCGGGTCAATTTCTCCAGCGCGTCGAGCACGGTGGCGGAGCGGCCCGTCACGGTGTCTCCCAGGAAATTGGCGTTTTTGAGCCAGACGAGCTTCTCGCCGCCAAAGAAGGGGAGCGTGAGCAGCGCCTGGATCGTCTCGTGGACGCGGGTCGCGGCCTGGTCCACGGAATCCGCCGCGCCGTCGATGATCTCGCACCCGAGATCGCCCGCCTCGGCGGGGGCGAGTTCCGCGGCAAGCTGCAAGGCGGCGCGCTTGACCTCCGCCTCGTCGGAACCGGCCACCGCGCATAGAGCGCCGTGAGCCGCCGGGCTCTTGGAGGGGCTGCGTTTGGAGGGGACGGGCATGGAAGGGGGGATGTTCGCGCAAACGCCCGCGAGAATCAAGCCCCGGCGTTTTTGAAGAGAACGAACGCGGGCGCTATCCGCCCCGGTTGTACTGCTTAAGAAAGGCGGGGTAATCCT
>JAQTMF010000078.1 GCA_028714515.1 Chthoniobacteraceae bacterium
GTCGTCAACGTGGACGGGCACGCGGCCTGGACGGGCGGGCACGCGCTCTTCGACATGTCCACCTGCGTCTCCTCCACGCGCTCCCCTACTGGCTGTGTGCATTGGCAGCCCGCCATTGTCAGCAGCGCCGCCCCCGCCACCACTCCCCACACTCCGTTTGTTTTGTTCATATAGATCCGTGAAGAGACCTCTCTCTTCATCGGGCGTTCGGAGCGCCGGGAAAAATTGGCCGTGCCGCCGGGGAAAGAAGATGCGGCGGGCCTACACCCTGCCGGTGCCCCACCGCCGGTGGAGGAAGCGCTCCACCGGGGAGAAGAGCAATTTGTCCACCAGGAGCCCGATGAGGACGATGGCGAGCATGACGCCGATGACCTGGTCCATGGCGTGCAGATCGCGCCCGTATTGCAGGAGCTGCCCCAGGCCGAAGCCCGTGAGGATCGGGACGAAGATCTCGGCGGCCATGAGCGAGCGCCAGGCGAATGCCCACCCTTGCTTCATCCCGCTGACGACGAACGGGAGGGAGGCGGGCAGGATGACGCGGGTCCAGGTGACAAATTGGCTGGCCCCCATCGTCCGGGCGGCGCGCGCGTAGATGGGCGGCACGTGGCGCACGCCGTTGTCGGTGGAGATGATGATCGACCAGAGCGACCCCATTACGACGACAAAGAGCATCGCCCCTTCGGATTGCCCAAACCAAAGCAGCGCCAGGGGCACCCAGCAGACGCTGGGGAGGGTCTGCAAGCCGAGGGCCATTACCCCCACGGTGTCTTCCATCATGCGGAAGCGCGCGGTCAGAAGCCCGAAGGGGATGCCCAGGGCGACGCCGATGAGATACCCCGTGACGAGCCGCCGCATCGTGACCTCCGCGGCCGCAAGCAGCGTCCCGTCGGCAACCACGATTTTGAGATATTCCCAAACCGCGGCGGGGTCGGGCAACAGCACCTGCGACCAATATTTGCGCAGCACGAGGTAGTGCCACACCAGCAACAGCGCGGCGAAGAAGATGGTGGAGGAAAGCAGGCGTTTCATTCCGCGCCGAACTCCTTCCCAGGTTCCTCGACATACCCGCTCAGCGCGCGGGTGATGCGGCTGGCGTGCCCGGCTAGCTCCACGGAGTTGATGTCGCGCGGGTGGGGCAGGTCCACGGTGAATTCCTCGCGCACGCGCCCGGGGTGCGGGGAGAAGAGGACGACGCGGTTGCCCAGGCAGACGGCTTCGCGGACGTTGTGCGTGACGAAGACGATGGTTTTTTTGCGCTCGGCCCAGATCCGCTGGATGTCGCCGTAGAGTTGTTCGCGGGTGAGGGCGTCGAGCGCGGCGAACGGCTCGTCCATCAAGAGCACGCGGGGGTTGGGAGCCAGGGCCCGGGCCAGGGCGGCCCGCTGTTTCATTCCGCCGGAAAGCTCGTGGACGTTGGCGTGGGCGAATTCCTCCAGCCCCACCAGGCGCAGGTAGAATTCGGCCACTTCGCGGCGCTCTTTGGAGGTCAGGTTGGGCTTGAATTTCAGCCCGAAGAGGACGTTATCCAGCACGTCCAGCCAGGGGAAAAGCGCGGATTCCTGGAACATCACCATCCGGTCGCGGCCCGGCTGTGTCACCGGTTTGCCATCCATCAATGTCTGGCCCGCATCGGGCTTTTCGAGCCCGGCGATGATGTTCAGCAGGGTCGATTTGCCGCAGCCGCTCGGCCCCACGAGGCAGACGAAGTCGCCTTCGTTAATCTGCAAGGTGATATCCTCCAGGGCGTGCACTTTCCCCCCGCGCGTGAGGAAATGCTTTGTCACGCGGTCGATGAACAGCTTGGCCGGGCGGGCGGACTGGAGTTCTTCCTGAACGGACATGGGCGCGTGGGTTGGCGGGGCGAAGGTCAGGGGTTCTCGACCAGGGTCTGCAAATCAGGCACTTTGCGCAAGAACCCGGCATCCTGGGCGTCCTTCACATAGGTCTCCAAGCTCGGCAGGGAGACGGTGTTGGTCAGTTCGATCCGCTTCCAGGCCGCGCGGATCAGCTCCGGCGCGATGCGGGATTTCGTCTCGGCGGCCAGTTCCTCGACGACCATGGCCTGGGCTTCGGCGGGGTGCGCCACGATCCAGCCGGTCAGCTCTTTGTGCGCCGCCACGAGCTTGCGCAGGAGGGCGTCTTGTTCTTTGCGGAATTTCACGCTCGAAACCAGCACGGTCGTCACCGCGTCTTTCTGCTCCAGGAAAACCACGCCGCCGGCGTCCCGCTCCAGCCGCGACACCCACGGTTCCACGGTCCAGACGGCATCGAGGCTCTTTTGCAGGAAGAGGGAGAGCTGGTCGGGATTGGGCGTCGGGATCACCTGGGCGTCGCCGCCCATTTGCGTGACTTTGAGCCCCTGGGCCTTGAGCCACGCGCGGCACGCCACGTCCTGGGTGTTGCCCAGTTGCGGGGTGGCGATCCGCTTGCCGCGGAAGTCGGCCCCCGTCTTGATCCCCCCGCCCGGCTGAACGACCAGGGCCGCGCCGCCGTTGGCCGCGCCGGAGACGATGCGCACTTCGGCGCCGCCCGATTTGGCGAAGGCGTTGATGGCGGGGCTGGGCCCGACGTAGGTCACGTCGATGCCGTTGGCGAAGACGGCCTCCATCGCGCTGGGCCCCGCGTTGTAGATGTACCACTCGATGCGCACGCCCGGCCCGAGGCGTTCCTCGAACCATCCCTTGCCCTGCCGGGAGAGGTGGTGAGCCACCAGCGCTTGCACGTGGGTTACGTTGGGGAAATGCCCGAAGCGGATGACGGATTCGGCGCGCGCCGGGGCGTCCGAGCCCAAGATCAGGCCGAGCGCCAGGAGGAAGACGGAGAAGATTCGCGTTTTCATAGGTTCGCTTGCTTCAACGGTTTTGCTTGGAGGTTGGGCCGGGCCTCGAACGCTTTTTCGCGCCCGCGACTGGCTTGCCAGCACGGCGTTTTCCGCCGCGCCCGGTGGCGGCGCGGACGGTCTTGGCGGCCGGTTTACGCTTTCGCGGGGAGCGGCGCAATACCATTTTGACAAAAGGAACGTCTGTTTTGTTGCGGCGAATTTTGCGCAAAGATTTTTTGACCGTGTCGGCCAGGGTCGTCTGGTCGAGCACGCCGGTGATGGCGCGGGAAATTTCCGTCATGAGCGCGTGGACGCCGCAGGAGGCTTCGTCGGGGCAGGTGCACGGGGCGTATGCGGTGCGGCTCACGCAAGGCAGCGGCGCGAGGGGGCCCTCCAGGAGCCGCAGGACGGCTCCCATGCGGATTTCTCCGGCGGGCAGCGCCAGGAAGTAGCCGCCCTGGCTGCCCCGTTTGCTATCGAGATAACCGGCTTGCTTTAGCTGGAGGAAGATCTGCTCCAGGAATTTGAGGGGCAGCTTCTCTTTTTCGGCCAAGTCGGCCGCGCGCACCAGGGGGTGCCCCAGGGCCTGGGCGATCCCCAGGTCGACCAGTGCGCGCAGGGCGTAGTGGGAGCGTTTGGAGAGCTGCATGGTGCGGGCCGTGGCACCAGCAGGCTACCGGAGGCGCTCCGGCACATCAACCATGGATTTGCACTTCCAGGCCGTAGAGTTTCCAGAAGGGGAATTCGTAGAAATACCGGAGGGTGAAGAAGGTGCGGTTGGGCGCGGTGTTGTAGTGCCCATGGAGGATGAGGATGCCGTCGGCGTTGATTTCCGCCGGGACGTCAAACACGGCCTCCATGTTGCGGATGGGGGAGAGGTCGATATTGGCGTCGATGAAGGGCTGGAAGGCGCGCTTGAGTTGCGAGACGGTGAGTTGCTCCTGCCAGGCCAGGGAGACGCTGGAATAAAATTCGCCGAAGCTGCGCTTCTGGACGGCGGTGTTGAAGCCGAGCAGGCTCTCCACGACCAGTTTTTGCAACGCTTTGTCCGAGGGAAGTTCCCGGTTGACCGCCTGGTTGAAGGAGGCGCCTTTGCCGACGAGGGAGAAACGGTCTTCTTCTTTGCGCCCGGAATCGCTCGGCGTGTGCAGGGAGAAGACACGCCAGGAACCGCGCTCTTTGATGACGGTCAGGATCACGGGAACCCGCGTTCCGTTGGCCGCCATGACTTCGCCGGTCAGTTTGACTTCCTTTTCCTTGCGCTCTTCTTTGATCCAGTTGCAGGCCACGGTCCCGGCGCTCAACCCCAGGTCGCGGGCGGTGGCCTGGAAGTTCTGGAAGGTGGTGCGCGCTTGGAAGTTGAAGGCGGCGCTGTCGAAGGCTTTCTGGAAGTGGGATTCGCCGATTTCCAGGAAAAACTCGTTGGCGGCGTGGCTCGGCGAATCGGAATAGGGGGAGTCGTCGCAGCCTGCCAGCCCCAGGAGGGCGGCCAGCAGGCAGGCAAGGCGGAGGAGATGTTTCATGGGGTTAAGGGGGGACAGGGGGTATTCGGAGCGCGGGTTACTTGCTCCACTCCAGCATCCGCCGGATGGGGAGTTCGGCGCGGGCCCGCAAGGGTTCGGGAATCGTGATCTCCGGCGTGAGTGTTTCCAGGCAGGCTTTCAGTTTTTCCAGGGTGTTGAGTTTCATGAACCGGCATTCCGCGCAGGCGCATTCCTGGGTGGGCCCGGCGAGGAAGGTTTTTTCCGGCAGTTCCCGCCGCAGCCGGTGGAGCATCCCTTCTTCGGTGACGATGATGAAGGCTTTGGCGGGGTGTTCGCGGCAGTAGTCGATCATTTTCTCGGTGGAGCAGACTTCGTCGGCGAGCAGCCGGACGGAATGGCGGCATTCCGGGTGGGCGATGACGGGGGCGTCGGGGTATTGTTCGCGAATTTTCTCGATGCTCTGGGCGGTGAACTCCACGTGCACGGCGCAGTGGCCTTTCCAAAGTTCCATGGGGCGGCCGGTTTGCTCCATCACCCACGCGCCCAGGTTTTCGTCCGGGACGAAGAGGATGTTGCGGTCCTGCGGGGCGGTGCGGACGATTTTGACGGCGTTGCCGCTGGTGCAGATGACGTCGGCCTGCGCTTTGACGGCGGCGCTGCAGTTGATGTAGGCGATGACGTAGTAGTTTTTGCGCGCGTGGGCCTTGAGGAAGGCTTCCAGGGCTTCGCCGGAACAGGACTCGGAGAGGGAGCAACCGGCCTCCAGGTCGGGCAGGACGACGGTTTTCGTGGGGTTCACGATCTTGGCGGTTTCGGCCATGAAGTGGACGCCGCAGAAGGCGATTACCTGGGCGTCGGTCTTGGCGGCCTGGTAGCTGAGGCCAAGGGAATCGCCCACGAAGTCGGCGACCTCCTGGATTTCTTTGATCTGATAGTTGTGAGCGAGGATGACCGCATTACGTTCGCGTTTGAGCGCGAGAATATCGGCCACGAGGTCCAGTCCTGTTGCGGGCATGATGTGTAAAAAAAGGAGTCAACTGACGTTCCTTACGTTGCGGGATTGTGCCCGGCATTTCAAGCGGAAGAAACGGCCCCCCTCCCCTCGGCCCCCGGAGGGCTCTTCCGGTAGGCGGCGGGGGAGGTCCGCATTTCGCGTTTGAAGGCGGCGCTGAAGGCGAAGGGATCGCCGTAGCCGACGCGCTCGGCGATGACGGCCAGTTTGTCGGGAGAGAAGGAGAGGAGTTCCGCCGCGCGGCCGATCCGCAGGCGCGTGACGTGCCGCAGGGGGCTGACTCCCGTTTCGAGGAGGCTGACGCGCCGCAGGTGTTCCCGGCTCATCCCGGCCTGGCGGGCCATTTCCCCCAGGGTCCACGGGTGGGCGAGGTCGGCGAGGACGGCGTTCCAAAGGGCGGTGAGCCGGGAGCCTCCCCGCCGCGCGGCTTGCAGAATGCGCAGGACGGTGTGGTGCACGAGCCGCACCCACAGTTCGGTGTCCTGGGTCTCGGCGTCGCAGGCTCCCCCCACCGCGTGCCAGAGGAGGGAGGATGCCGCGGGGATCACCTCGGGCGAACCGGGAAGGGTTCCGGCGGAAGCGGGCAGGCGGCCCGCGTAGATGACCCAGCAGACGGTCCACTTGCGGCCCCGCACGGCCCGGTAGGCGTGGGGAGCCCCCGGCGGGGTCCAGTAAGCGAAGCCGGGGCCCATCCGCTCCCATTTTCCGTGCACAAACACCTCCCCTTCCCCGCTCACGGCGGCCAGGAGTTGCGTGTCCTCGGGATGCAGCCGGGCCCACGAAAAACCGGCCCGCGCTTCCGAGATCCCGGCCAGGTGGATGCCGAATTCCGCCAGGGCGGGAGAGCCGCGCAAGCCGATCATCCGCTCCCGGGTCTGGGAACCGATGGAGTGGATTTCACACATGTTTTGTGGGAGCGCGGCCATGGGAAAATGGGAAATCGGGTGCATTATGCAGTGGAAATGAATGCTTGCAAATCTCTTCCTCGCCCCGAGTACCCACGGCCTCAATTCGTCCGCCATGACTGGCTTTGCCTGAATGGGGAGTGGGAGTTTGAGATCGACCAGGGCGACAGCGGGCTCCACCGGGGGCTGCTGGAGCGCCCGCTCAAGGAGCGCATCGTGGTCCCCTTCTGCCCGGAGTCGCGCCTCTCGGGCATCGGCAACACGGATTACCTCAACGCCGTCTGGTACCGCCGGGTGGTGACGATCCCGAAGGCATGGGAGGGCCGGCGGATTTTGCTGCACTTCCAGGCGTCGGATTACGACACGTTTGTGTGGGCGAACGGCGCGGAGGTGGGCCGCCACCGGGGCGGGATGACGCCGTTTGTGTGCGATTTGACCGAGGCCGCGCGCTCCGGCGAGGCCGTCACGCTGGTGGTGCGGGCCCGCGACAACGCGCGGGATTCCATGCCGTCGGGCAAGCAAGCCTGGACGCACGGCAACGGCGGCTGCCACTACACCCGCACGACGGGCATCTGGCAGACGGTCTGGATGGAGCCGGTGCCCCTCGCCGCTTCGCTGCTTCGCCCGAAAATCATCCCGGATACCGCCAATGGCCGCTTTCTGATTGAACAACCGGTTTTCGGCGCGCAAACGGGTCTGCGGCTTCGCGCCCGGCTGCGCGACGGCGCGGAAGTGGCCGCCGAGGCGGTGACGGCTTGCGGGGTGGACTTCACGCCGCGCGTGGAATTGACCGTCCCGCCCCAGCGCGTCCGCCTCTGGTCGCCCGAAGACCCGCATCTGTATGACATCACGCTGGAACTGCTCGATGCCTCCGGGGCCGTGGTTGATGAAGCGGCCACGTACGCGGGGCTGCGGAGCCTTTCCATCGAGGGCATGGCGGTGAAGCTGAACGGGAAACGCGTTTTCCAACGGCTGGTGCTGGATCAAGGGTATTACCCGGACGGCATTTTGACGGCTCCCACGGACGCCGCGCTGGAAGCGGACATCCGGCTGGCGCAATCCGCCGGGTTCAACGGCGCGCGTCTGCACCAGAAGGTGTTTGAGGAGCGCTTTCTCTACCATGCCGACCGGCTTGGCTACCTGGTGTGGGGAGAGTTCAGCGACTGGGGTCTGGGCGGGCGCGAGGCTTTCCAGGGCTGGGAAAAGACGGACGCGGGGATGGTCCAGCGGAGCGGCAACCATTCCGGCACGGATTTTCCTCCCGGCTACACCGCCCAATGGCTGGAAGCGCTGCAACGCGACTTCAACCACCCCTCCATTGTCGGCTGGTGCCCGCTCAACGAATCGAACCAGCGGATGGCCGAGCGGATCACGTCCCACGACGATACGATGCGCGCGATGTTCCTGGCCGCGAAGTTGTATGACCCCACGCGGCCCGTGCTGGATGTCTCCGGCTACAGCCACCGCATCGCCGAAGCCGATATTTACGATTCCCACGATTACACGCAGGACCCCGACGCCTTCGCCAAACGCTATTCGGCGGGCGGGATCTACCGCAACGACTCGGCCGAGATCTCCTCCATCCCCCATCGCGGGCAGCCTTACTTCGTCAGCGAATTTGGCGGCATCCGCTGGAACCCCGCCACCACGAAAAACGCCCACTCCTGGGGCTACGGCGACGACCCGAAGACGCTGGAGGAGTTTTACCGGCGCTTTGAGGGGCTCTGCCGCGTGCTGCTGGAAGCGCCGCACCACTTCGGCTACTGCTACACGCAGTTGACGGATGTTTTCCAGGAGCAGAACGGGCTCTACACCTTCGACCGCGAGCCCAAGTTCGATCTCGCGCGAATTCGCTCCGCCCAGCGCCGCCCCGCCGCCATCGAGGCAGTGTAGCGCGAGGCTTGCTCCGGCTGGGCATTTGCGCCTATAAAGGCACTTTGCCCATGCCTGCATTTCCCCGCCCCCTCCACCTCCAGCTCCCCCCCTTCCAATCATGACGGCGCCGCTGGCAGTTTGGATCGGGTTTGGCGTTTTCATCCTCGTGATGCTGGCGCTCGACATGGGGCTTTTCCACCGCAACAGCCATGTCGTGCGGTTCAAGGAGGCCGCCGGGTGGACGATCTTCTGGGTGGCGCTGGCCATGGTCTTCAACCTCGGCCTCTGGTATCTCGCCGGGCGGCAGAAGGCGCTGGAGTTCCTTACCGGCTATTTGATCGAGTATTCGCTGAGCGTGGACAACGTGTTTGTCTTCGCGCTTATTTTCGCGACGTTCGGCGTGCCGCCGCGCTGGCAGCACAAGGTGCTTTTCTGGGGCATTCTGGGCGCGCTGGTGATGCGCCTGGGGATGATCGTGCTGGGCACGGCGCTGGTGCGGCAGTTCCACTGGCTCCTGTATGTTTTCGGCGCGTTTCTGATCATCACCGGCGTGAAGATGGCGTTCCAGAAAACCGAGGAGATCCACCCCGAGCGCAACCTGGCGCTGCGGCTCTTTAAGAAGATCGTCCCGATGACGCACGGCTTCCATGGCAACCGCTTCCTGGTGCGCCAGGACGGCCGGCTGCTGGCGACGCCGCTCCTGGCGGTGCTGGTGTGCGTGGAGGTGAGCGACGTGATTTTCGCCGTCGATTCGATTCCCGCCATTTTCGGCGTCACGCTGGACCCGTTCATCGTCTACACCTCCAACGTCTTCGCCATTCTGGGGCTGCGCTCGCTCTACTTTGTGCTGGCCCGGGCGCTGAACCTCTTCCATTACCTGAAGCAGGGCCTGGCGCTGGTGTTGTGCTTTATCGGCGTCAAGATGCTGCTGGGGGGCTCGGCCTGGGAGATCGGGACCTTCCCGGCGCTCTGCGTGGTGGCGGGCGTGCTGGGCATTGCCGTCGCGGCCTCCATCCTCTTCCCGCCATCCGAAACGAAGCAGGAGACAAAGGACTAGCATTCCAGAAGACAGAGGAGGGTCCGCAGATTTCGCAGATGGACGCAGATTTGAAGGCAGAAGATCCCTTTTTGTCCTTCCGAAAATCTGTGAGAATCGGCGAAATCTGCGGATAAACCTCTTTGAATTCGTGAACAGACCCTAAAAACCCAGGGAACACCGAACCATGCACTCCGCCGACAACTCCGCACCGCGCACGGCTTTCTCGCAGGAATTGCGGGCGCTGGAGGAGAAGTTCGCGGGGCGGCGGGTGCGGCTCTCCGAGATCCTGGAGGCGACGCGGGGGCGGGGCTTCGATCTCTTGCTGGTGTTCGTCTCGATGCCTTTTGTGACGCCGATCCCCCTGCCGGGACTGTCCACGCCCTTCGGGTTCGTGGCCATGCTGATCGGCGCGCGGCTGGCCGTGGGGCGGCACCCGTGGCTGCCCCGGCGGCTCCTGGAACGGGAGTTGCCGCCCGATTTTGTCCACAAATTGCTGAAGACCGCCGCGAGGCTCGTCCGGCTGCTGGAATACGTCCTGCGCCCGCGGCTCGCCTTCATGCACCAATGGGGGATGTTCCGGCGACTGGCCGGGGGGCTCATCATGATCTCGGGTTTCCTCATGCTGCTGCCCTTGCCGGTGCCCTACACGAATTTCTTCCCGGCCGTCACCGTCCTCCTTTTCGCGGCGGGATCGCTGGAACGCGACGGCGTGTTTTTCCTGGCGGGCTGTCTCTTTTTTGCCGTGACGGTCGCCTTTTTCGTGGCGGTGGGGATGGGCGGCGCGCATGCGCTGGACGGGCTGTGGCGTCTCTTCAACGGCGCGTAGAACAGGGGTTCCCGGATCCCCCGGCGCGGAAGCTCCCCGCCACGCTTCCGATTGACGCGGGCGGCGGCAGAGCATAGAGAAATGGACTTCCCTTTTTTATGAACCAACAGATCAAGTTCCTGCTGCAAGAATCGGAGATTCCGCATACCTGGTATAATATCGTCGCCGACTTGCCGCATCCCCCCGCCCCTGTCCTGCACCCCGCCACGCTCCAGCCCGTCACGCCCGCCGACCTGGCTCCCATTTTCCCCGACGCGGTGATCGCCCAGGAGGTGGCCACCGAACGCGAGATCCCGATCCCGGAGCCGGTGCGCGAGATTTACAAGCAATGGCGGCCTTCCCCCCTCTTCCGCGCGCGGCGGCTGGAGGCGGCCCTGGATACCCCGGCGCACATTTACTACAAATACGAAGGGGTGAGCCCGGCGGGCTCGCACAAGCCGAATTCCGCCATCGCCCAGGCGTATTACAACAAGGTCGCGGGGGTCAAATTGCTGGTGACGGAAACCGGCGCGGGCCAGTGGGGATCGTCGCTGGCGATGGCGTGTAACTTCTTTGGGCTCGCCTGCCAGGTTTACATGGTGCGCGTCAGCTACAACCAGAAGCCCTACCGCCGCGCGTTGATGGAGACTTTTGGCGCGAAGGTGACGGCCAGCCCGAGTTGCGAAACCGAGGTGGGCCGCGCGCTGCTGGCCAAGAACCCGGAGAGCGCCGGTTCGCTCGGCATGGCGATTTCGGAAGCGGTGGAGGTCGCCGCCCAGAACCCGGACGCCAAATACGCTCTCGGCAGCGTGCTCAACCACGTGCTGCTCCACCAGACGGTCATCGGCCAGGAGGCCGCGCTGCAAATGCGGCTGGCCGGGGAGGAGCCCGATGTGGTGATCGCCTGCACCGGCGGCGGCTCGAACTTCGCCGGAATCGCTTTCCCCTTCGTGGGCCAGATGTTGCGCGGCGAGCGCAAGAAGCTGCGCGTGCTGGCGGTGGAGCCGGAAGCCTGCCCCAGCCTCACGCGCGGGCATTACGCCTACGATTACGGCGATACGGCGCATCTCACGCCGATCACCAAGATGCACACGCTGGGGAGCACGTTCGTTCCGCCCGGGTTCCACGCCGGGGGGCTGCGTTACCACGGCATGGCCCCGCTGGTCAGCCAGGTGGTGGAGGAAGGCCTCGCCGAGGCGACGACGGTGCCGCAGCTCGAATCGTTCGCGGCGGGAATCCAATTTGCCCGGGCGGAGGGGATTGTCCCCGCGCCGGAATCCAACCACGCCGTGGCGGCGCTCCTTCGCGAAGCCAAGCGCTGCAAGGAGGAGGGGGTCGGCCGGACGCTGCTGGTCAATATCTCCGGCCACGGCCACTTCGACATGCAGGCTTATTTGGACTACATGGCGGGCAAGTTGACCAACTACGCCTACCCGGAAGAGGAAATCGCCATGGCGCTGGCCGGGCTGCCGAACGTTTGAGGAATTGAGGGAGGAGGATGTTGAGAGTTGAGAGCGGGGCGATGCCTCGCTCTCTCTTGTCTGAACTCCCCCTCTAAAAACCACAAGCGGCCGGACGCGCCAACGATCCGTTCCCCTCTCCCCCGAAAAAAAGAGAAGGAAAACGGGCGTCACGTTGCACGCGTACCGGCCGCCAGGGTCTTAAGAAAGTGCCTTACGAAACCAGGTTGGCTTTGATGTAGTCGAAGCTCTTTTGGAGGGAGTCGAAGGGATCGCCCGGGGTGCTGTCCTGCTCGACGATGAACCATTCGCACCCGGAGGCTTCGGCCGCGGGGATGATGGCTTTGAAGTCGAGGTTGCCCCAGCCGATTTCGGCGAAATGCGGTTTGCCGGTGGCGTCCACGCCGTAGTCCTTCAGGTGGAGTAGCGGCAGGCGGTTTTTGAGCCGCTTGACCCATTCCACGGGGTTGCCGCCGCCCGCTTGAACCCAGTAGGTGTCGATCTCGCCTTGCAGGTTTTTCGCGTCGGTGCGGGCGTAGATGGTTTCCAGGAGGGGTTTGCCGTCCACGCGGAAGAATTCGTGGGCGTGGTTGTGGTAGGTGAGGACTTGGCCCGCCTGGCGCAGGAGGGCTCCGGCGGCGTCGAGCTTGGCGATGAGGTTCTCGACGTGCGCGGGGTTGCTGAAATCAATGCCGGACGGGAAGGGATAGGCGGTGTATTTGGTGCCGAGGCCCGCGAGGCGCTCGACGACTTTGGCCGGTTCGTTGAGGATCGTGTCCGCCCCTTCGTGGGTGGCGCAGATGACGATCCCCTCGCCCTCGGCGATGGAGCGGAGTTCGGCGACGGGGATCGGCCCCACGCCGCTAATTTGAATGGCTTGGTAGCCGATGGCGCGCACTTTTTTCAAAGAGGCGGCGTAGTCGGCGGCGGTTTTGCAGAAGTCCCGAAGCGTGTAGAGCTGGACAGCGACTTGTTGGATTTTCATGGTTGAATGTAGGATGGGTGGATGTGGAGGGAGGCGCCAAAGGCGTCGGTGGCGGGAACGCTTTGGGGGATGCGGGCGAGTTTTTCGGCTCCCTTGGAATGGGCGATTTTCTCCCGGAGGAGCGCCGCGAAGGCGTTGCCGTCGAGAGGAAGGTCGATGGTCCGGTCGAGAAAGGCCGACATGAGCATGGCATTGGCGAGTTCGACGGAGTGGATCCCTTCTTCCGCGGGGGCGAGGAGCGGTTTGTGGTCGAGGACGGCCTCGACGAAGTTTTTCAGGATGCCGTTGTGCTGTTCGCCGATGCCTTGGACGGGGATCTCGATCTGCCACGAGGGCGGCCCGGAGTAGCGCTCGCGGGCGGTGTGGGAATGCTCGCTGACGGAGATTTCGGTGCGCGTCCAGAGGATTTTCCCGTCTTC
>JAQTMF010000079.1 GCA_028714515.1 Chthoniobacteraceae bacterium
CGTGCTGCATCGCCGCGCCAGCGCGCCCCTTGTTTGCCACCTCCAGGATGCTCGCCAACTTTTCCCGCGCCCGTCGCGTAGCAATCGCCCAGGTTCAGCCAGAGCGTGCCGTCCGGACGCAGAACGCGGCGGATATGGGAAAACACCTCAACCATCGTGGCGACGTAGGCTTCGGGCGTTTTCTCCAGACCGATTTGCTTGCCGTGCCCGTAGTCGCGCAGTCCCCAATAAGGCGGCGAGGTCACGCAGCATTGCACCGACTCATCCGGCAGCGTCTTGAGCACGTCGCGGCAGTCGCCCGTGAGGATGGTGAGTGAGTCAGTCACACGGCACCGCCTTTGGGTTGCACTCCGGACAGCGTTCCGGTTGCCCGACGACCGGCTGGATCCACTGGCGGCCGTTACAGCGCCGGCAGGAATCCGGAGTTGAACAGGAGGGCACGGAGGCAGCAGAGAGCGGAGTGGCGCCCATCTGGAGCGCGACCTCGTTGTTCTGGTCGATGAGCGACTGCAGCGCCGGGTCCACGGGGGCGATCGGCGGCGTGAGATACTCCGCCTCCCAATACCCGATCGGATTCTCCCGCCAGACCGTCACCGCCACCGCGGGCGCCCCGTCCGGGATGGAATGCCGGCAGAGGTCGCACAGGAGAACGTCGAGCCCATGGCCGACCGGCTTGCGGGCGAGCCCCTCCGTCCTGCGCATCTGGAAGCCGTGCGCCACGTCCTCCGGGTGCTGCTGGTAGCCGTCGCCGCATTTGGAGCAAAGTAGGCGTCTCATGATGGCATCTCACTCAGGACAAATTCCTTGGCGACCTTCAATTTCTTTTCCTCCGAATAGGACGTTGGCGCCCGACTGGCCGGCGAGGGCCCGCCATTGATTTCCTCCATCCGCTTCATCGCCGATTGGAACCGCGCCAGGAACTGTGCCAGCGCCTCGGAGAGCTTTTCGATGATTTCCTCATCCCGTTGAATCGTCAGGAGGAGCGGGGGGAAGTGCCGGCGGTAGAGGAAGAGCTTCCATTGCGGGAGGCCGGTCACCCACATGGAGCCATGCACCTGGGCGGCAAAATCCTTGGGCAGCTCGCCGTCCAATAGACAGCGGACGTGATGCGTCGCCTGGAGGCATTTGATCTCGAGCCCGCTACACTCATCGGGCAGTAATCCATCCGGGGAACAGCCCACGAGCCCGCCGTCGGTCGTGATGAATCCCACCTGGTCGACGCTTTGTGAGTAATCAAATTCGTAGGCGCAAATCGCTTCCTTCTGGAGCAACTGGCCTTGCTCGGTGTCCCAACTCCCGAAGCCGGGGAGGGGACCGCCCTGCCACTTTTCGGCGACCAGGCTGGCCATGTAGGAGGCGGGCATCTGGCCGGTGCGCAGCGCAAACTTGGTGTCGACGATCTGGTCAAACGCGCTGGCGGTCGGGATGCCGGCCCTGGCGCACATCCATTCCAGCGAGTTCTGTTTGAATTCCCGGTGGACGATCACGCCGTCCTCCCCTTCGCCCGGGTGTCCTCCCTCGTGCGTAGTTTTTCATCCAGGATGGCATATTTGGCGGCCGGAATGGCGGCGTAGGTCGCGGCGTCGGCAAACTTGAGAAACGCCTTCTCGTCGCTGGCGGTGTCCAGCACCCGCTTGCGCGATGATGCTGCCTGCTCGGGTGTGATCAACCCGCCCTCGCCCCGCGCGTCCTCGTCCTGGTGGCCGATGATGATGTTGAGCGCGTCGCAGAGCGCGCCCCGTTTGGCGTAGGAATGAGCGGAGCCGTCCGCCTGCGATTCCGTCGCGCCCGGTGGGCCCGAGCCGATGCGCACCGTGTAGGGATTGCTCTGCTTCCATCCGCCCACATGCCGGAGCCAGCAGACTTTTGTGATCTTGCCCGCCTGGTGTGTTTCTCCCTCAGAAAATGAGACGGTGAAACCATGGCGCTGGAGGATGGGCCGCGCCTGTTCATCGATGTCCTCGAAGTCCGCGATCTTATATTTGATCCCGCCCTGCTTGTCGAAAACCGGCTTGGTCGCCTGCACGGTGGGGATCTCCGCCTGCATCAGTACGAACGCCTGGTTGAACGCCTGTTCCGCCGCCCGCTCCAATCGGCGGTCCTCCATCCGCTCGAAAACTTTCACCAGCTCGCCGAAAGCCGCGGCGTTCTCCTGCGTCAACCCTTTCTCCAGGACCATCTGCATCATTCCAGCCAGGTTCGGAGCCGGCGCCGCCGGCATCATCTCGAGGGCTTGCCCTACGGGCATTTTGGTCAGCTCGCTCACTTGGCCTCCAGCCGGTTGGTGATGGACTGCGAGCCCGCCTGGGTTTTGGCCATCTCGTTGCAGGAAATGCACACGATCATGACGACGAGCACGATCACGCTCCCAAGGATGATCAGGGTCATATGGTCCTTGTTCATCGACCCCTCCGTATTGCCGAGAGTTTCTCCGTCACTTCACCCTCAAATGCCCCGACGATGTTGCCGAAGAGTTTCGCGCCAGTTGTGTCGCGTTCCAGCACCCACTCCAGCATGTCGATCAAGGCGGCTTGTGAGACTTGGCCGTATTTATCACCAGGGCTCACGGATCTGACTGCCTCCAACGCGATAACGACTTTGGATTGAGATCTCACCGGCCCTTCCTCCCCTTCCGCCGGCGCGCGCGAGGCGGCACGTCCTCGAGGTCGACGATGGTGGTGTCGTGCTTGCCCGGCGTCTTGACGATCTTCGCAAACTCGCCGGCCCGGGCGCGCCGCCAGAAAAGCTCGTCCTCCTCGGGGGTGATGAAGAGCAGTCCGTTGATGTTCCCGGAGACGGTCAGCATCGGCCGGCCGTTGATGATGGTGCCGCGGTAGCGCGAGCAGGCGGTCCGGCTGATGCCGACCTTTTCCCGCCACTCGTCGAACATCATGCCCTGGGGATTCATGCGTTGACGGAGCGTTTGGCGCGCTCGGCGGCCAGGCCGTTCTCGACCAGGCGCACCTGTTTGATGCCGCTCGCCTCGGACTCGGTTTCCAGCCAATCGCAGAGATCCGCACGAAGTTTGAAGGTTTTCGGGATCTTGGTAACGGGGCGTTTTCGGCGGGGTTCAGGCTGGTTTTTCATTCTGATAGACAAATAAAGTTTTTACTTTATAAGGGCAATTAAATATTGCTTGCGTGGCAATACTTTTAGCAATTACAGTGCGGAAAACATGGGTGATTTCGCATGAAAAAAGTCATGAAGAAGGGTGTGGTCGAGATCGAGAAAGAGGAGAAGGGAGCCGAGAATTTCAAGCTGACCCAGGTGGCGCGCCAACGCCTGGCGGCCATGGCGGAGTTTAGCGGCCGGTCGAAAACGCGGGTGGTCGAGGATTACCTGCTGGGCGTCCGCCAATGGCCCGAGCCGCTCCAGTCGTGGCTAAACCGGAAGGCGCTCGAGAAGGGGGTGGATGTTGACCAGTACGTCAAGGATCTGATCCTTCGGGAGTTCGTCAAGGATTTCAGGAGCGTCCCGCAGGACTAACCGGGCGACGATGACCTCGGGGGGCAGCCCGTAGGTGTCGGAGGCGAGGGCTAAAATGTGGGCCGCGTCGGGTTGAGGCGCGGGGGAAGATTGAGGCGGCATAAGGGGGCAAGTATGTATCAATATTGCCCGGCGCGCACAACGGGAATGAGGTCGCGACAAATACGGATGCGACGGTTGTCTACAATGTTGCGCAAGTAGCGGGAGACGTGAAGGGGCGTGGTGGTGTAGATCTGGTGGATGCCGAAAGAATTGGTGCCAATAGTCATCACCGGGCGGGTGACCGAAAAAGAGTTCGAGGAGCTCGAGGCTTTCCGGCAGGGATTGGACGATCGCACCATGAGCTGGCTGGTGCGAAAGTGCGTGATGATCGGCCTGGCCAAACTGCGCCGCGACTCCAGCAAACAACCCAAGGTCAAACCCGCCAAATCACCGAAGAAGCGCGGTGGCCATTCCCGGAATGAAGCGTCGCCGGAGCAAAAACCGTAGACACAAGGACCGCTTCTCCTCTGTTCTATCGGCTCATTTTTTGGTGCGACAGTGGTGCGACTTTTGCCCTCATCCTGCCCCGAATAACAAAATCAGGGTGATCGTGAATATGTCCACGCCCGCTTACATCAAACGCAAATATGAGACGCGTCGTGGAACGTCAAAAACACCCCTTTTTCGGACTGAAAATCCTTGTGTCGCCGGTTCAATTCCGGCCTCAGCCACCACCGAATCCTCCAATAGAATCAAGGTCCAAACCGCTGTTCACGCTTTCGGAAAAATCACCCAAAAATGCCCTTGGTGCGACGCTTGGTGCGACTTTTGCCCGTCGGGGCG
Organism: Chthoniobacteraceae bacterium; assembly: GCA_028714515.1. Taxonomy (GTDB): domain Bacteria; phylum Verrucomicrobiota; class Verrucomicrobiia; order Chthoniobacterales; family Chthoniobacteraceae; genus UBA695. Next base: position 4,312 of record JAQTMF010000079.1, read on the forward strand.
TCGTGGTGCGTGATAGTCATTGACATACTTGTGTGGTTTAGACTTTACTTGCACGTCATTAACTCCAACTCATCAACCCCATCCCTCCCATGAAAGAAACACTCGATCCACGGAAGTATTACAAGGTGCGCGATGACCGCAATCGCCTGGTGCCGGGGCTCTACAAGCGCAATAAATCGTTCTATGCCCAGATGCGGCTCCCCGGTAAAGGGGCGAAGCGAATCCCGCTCAAATATGCCGATGGCTCCTCGCCCAAAACTGTCCCCCAGGCGATCGCGGAAATGAACGCGCTCGTGATCAAACTCAAGGAGGGAAAGGTCAACGCGCCGGGCACGGTCGTCGTCACGGTCGCCGAAGCGATCAAGGCGTATCAAACGGAACGGGACACGCTCGGGACCAAGGCGCCGGCCACGCTCCTGCGGGAGGATTCAGGACTCGCGTTCTGGGAGGAGTTTTGCGGCTCGCTCGATGTCTCCAAGGTGACCATGGCGCTGGCGCTCGAGTTCGCGGTGTGGCGTCGTGGTGGCAAGGTCGCCGGGCTCCCGTTGCTCGAGGCGGTCGCTGGTCGCAGCGTCGACCTCGATGTCATGGCGATGCGTTACGTGCTCAAAAAGTTCGGCAACGACTCGTTTAAGAAGTGGGCGAAGCTCGCCGGCAAGCCGCGCCGGATCCGGCTGATGGATGTGTCGGAGATCGATGCGCTGTGTGAGACGGCGGAGCAGACGATGGAGAACCACAGCGGCCAGGCGCCCAGTGAGTACGGCCAGCAGTTCAGCGATTATCTCCGGCTCCTGGCGCTGACGGGGGCGCGGGAGAAGGAGGCACTTCATCTGCGGCGTGGGTCGGTCGACTGGACGGCCGGCCATATCCGGTTTGATGTGACGAAGAACAAGAAGAGCCGCACGGTCGACATGGGCCCGGCCTTGCGCGCGCACCTTGAAGGGATGTGGCTGCGGCGCGGGTGGGAACGGGTCCACTCGCAGGAGGCGGGCGATGCGCTGTTGTTCCCCTCCCCGCGGTCGGAGGATGTGTTGGTGACCTGGCGCAAGTCGCTCAAAGGGGTGATGAAGCGGGCCGGTGTGAAGGATTTCGGGTTTCACCATCTGCGCCATTATTTCATCTCGCAGTGCGTCATGATCCCGATTGATTACATGACGATCGCCGCCTGGGTCGGTCACCAGGACGGGGGCGTGCTCATCGGCAAGGTCTACGGGCATCTCAACAACGAGCACCGCAAGCGGCAGGCGGACAAGCTCGGCTTCGGCCCGGCGGTCGTGCCCGCGCCGTTAATCGTCCTACCCCAGAACGCATGAACAAATTCCAAAAAATTCTGGTGCTGGTGACGTTGCCGATCTTGTGGCTCTGGGCGTGGCACGCGTCGGAGCAACTCCCGCCGGTGCCGGCCAACGGCGCGATGCTGCTGGGCATTGTGGCCGGCTTCGTCGGGATCTGGTTCGTGATTAAAGGCAAGGCGCCGAAGTGAGCCAGCGGCTCCCCGAGGACTAAGACGAGCAAGTCGACCAACCCCAACGACAACGCCCGGCGGGTAGCCGGGCGTGTTTGTTTCGAGGGGGCGTCAACGTGGTGGCGGTGGCGCGGGCGGCTCTTCGGTGTAGCCGGCAGCCTTGTCGAGATGGAGGAAGCACCAGGCGGCCAGGGTCGACGGTTTGGCGGCGCGCACGTATGCGGATTTACGCCGGCGGGTCACCCGGAGGTGGATCTGGGTGTCGGCCGCGGTCGCCTCGATGGTGGGCCGGCCGAGCTTGGGGGGTGTTGGGTCTGGGGTCACGGGGGAGAGTTTCAAAGCAAGGGCACTTTATGTCAACACAGATTGCCCGCTGCTCTCCCCTGTCACGGGAGAGAGGCGGGGAATCAGTAGCCGGCAGCCTCGGCGGTGTGGTCGCGCGATTGGCTCGCGGCCAGGGTCCAGGCCGGCCGGAAGATGAAGGGCCCGCCGGGGGTTTCGTCGGCGTCCATCGGCTTGGCCTTGAGTTGGTCCACTGGGCAAACGTCGTCCTGCTCGAATTCGCCGAGCCCGTCGCAGTCCGTTTCCCGGCAGGTGGTGAATTGGTAAACGGTGTCCCCCTCGAGCCGCCATGTCATGCCGCGGAATCTCCAGCCCTCGTCGGTGGGGTGTGACTGGCTCCGGGAGAGCGCCTGGCCGGGCCGGAGCGTGAGCTTGACCCAGTCGCCGTTTTCAAAGACCCAGAAACGCGCGTTCATTTGTCCTCCTTCTTCTGCGCGAGTTGCGCGAGGGTGATCGGCTTCCAGTAAAGGTCGAGCTCCACGCCGGCCAGGAGCAATTCAGAGATCGAGATATAACCCAGCTCGCCACCGTAGCCCAGATCGGCCAGGCCGAATGCCTGGCGCTGGCCGGGGCCGTCGTTGTCGCCCTTGTCTTTCTCGGTGATATACCAATTGCATCCGCCCACGAAATAATGGAGGTGGATGATCGCCCGGTCGCCCAGCCCTTCCTGCTCGTATGTTTTGGGCATCGATGACACCAGGGCCGCCAGCTCACCGATCTTTGTTCTGAAGTATTCGCCCTCTTCCCCACGGCACAAGGTCCGGAGGCAAGCGAGCTGGTCGACACCGATGAAGGGCCGAAGGGTTTCGATGGTTTCGGAAAGGCTCATTTTCCACCTCCCGAGATCTTCCAGTCGCCGACGTTGTTCCCGTTGTGGTCGATGGTCCGGCCGCACGTGTCGACGCCTTGGTCGAGCTTGCGGGCGATGATGGCCAGGATGCGCGCGGCTTCGCTCCGGCCGTCGTTGCCGTCGTCGGCAAAAGCGGCGTTGTCCATTTCGATGGTGATCTTGAGTTTCATGAGATTAAGAGCAGACCGCGACGCCGTTGGGGTAAACTTGATCGATGGGGGAGCCGTTCAGATCCGACTTGCGCAGGATGTAGAGAGCACAGCCGCGCGGGTCGGATTGATGGTAGGAAACAAGGCCCGGGTGGGCTGCCATGATCTTGGCCAGGCGTTTGAGCGCGCCGCCTTCACGGTCGGGAATCGGTGTGCGCGATCGCTCGTTGGAAGTGTGGGGTTGATAAACGAGAAAGGTTTTCCCGGTCGTTTCGTCGCGTTCGACGTGCTGGCTGCCGTAGTTGTCGGAGTCGCCGCACTCCAATTCACCCCAGCGTTGCAGGGTCATTTCGATCCGTCGGAGTTGGTCGGCTTCGTCGTAGGAAAGGCCCAGAGCCTGGAGCCGCGCGTATAGGTGAAACCTCGCTTTTGCTTTTGTCATAACTTTGTTTTCCCGGGATCCGCCCGGTCGTTTGTTCGGATGCCGGCGTGATTGCCGCTCCCATCAGGCGCGCCGGCTTGCGCACGCCTGAAAGGAGGGGCCGTCAACTGCAGCAACCACAGCACGGCGCATCTTCACAGCGCCCGCGGCGGTTCGTGTAAATCTCGGCTCCGTCCGAAAACCGCGTGTAACTCGATCCATTGCGGCGAGCGTAGCGCGATCGGCTGTAACTGGATTTAACGGGCGCCGCGGCCACGATGGCGCGCGCCTGCTCAGCCTTGTCGTCGGCCACGTCCCAACCGCGGGCATCCGCATTCCATCGGCCGCCCAGTGCTTTCAACTGCTCTTTTACGGGATAGGTGTTGCCGGTGATTGTGATCACTTGTCACCTCCAGCCTGGGCGAGCGCCGCGCGGGAGCATTCGAGGTCCACGATGGTTTGCGCAATGCTCCATTCGGTCGATGGCAGCGCGAGTGTTGACATCAAATTCTGCAGCGCCTTCAACAGCTCAGGCGCGGCCGCTATCAACCGGGCGTTTCTCTCGCTCCGTTTGTCCCTTGGAAGCGTGCACACTTCCCGGTAACCGTCGAGATCCGGCGGTCCCTGGATCCAGACCCGCCCATCAGGCGCCGTCAATGCGTTCCACTGCGCGCTCATTGTCCACCTCCTTGCTCGGCGAATAGTTCGGCCGTCATCGATGCCAGGAGTTTGGCGCCGTCTGCCCGTGCCTTATCGGCCGCCAGTCGTTCGGCCGCCAGGCGCGCGCCGTCCTGCGTGGTTTCGCCCGCGAGGTTGAAGGCGTCGGGCATGGCCAGCTCGAACTGGGGGATCGGTTTGCGTTTCACTTGCCACCTCCGACCGTGGGAAAGGATTGCAACTTGTAACCGGGCATCCCAAAGACATCCGCCAGGATCCGATTGTAGGCGCGCCGGTTGATGCGTTCGGCGAGGTTTGACCCGGGCCAAAGACTGAGCAAATAGGCCGCGCGCTTTGCCACCTTCAACCGCTCGGGATTGCCGGCACACCAGCCAGTCATTGCATCGTCAATCGATGCGTTGTGGACCGAACAGCCGCAACGGGGAATTCCCACCGTGGCCGCCAGGGCCCAGCCGCGTTCATGGATTGAATCATCAAGACGCCGTGCTCGTGCGTTGATATCACGGGTGAAGGCTTGCCACTTGGCAAGGGCGGCCGCGTAGTCGTTCACAGTCCACCTCCGGAAATGAGCTTGGAGCACAGCGCGAAAAAGAGGGGCAATTCCACGTCATGAACCGAATCAAAGCCAGCAAGCTGGCCGGCCACGAAGTTGGCGCTTGCCACCGAATAACCGTCGGGCCTGATAAGCTGGCAAGTCGTATGCCGGATGCCGAATGGGTCAACGAAGTCCAAGCCGATACGAGTTGCGGCCGGGTAGTCTGCATGAGGGATACTCATTGTTTTTCTCTTTCAAGTTTGCTCCGGGAAACCGCCCGGGCGGGTGCCGCCGTTGCCCGTCTCGTCAGCGCGCTCAATGTCTCACACCCCTCGCTTATTGTCTACACAATAAGATGGTGATTCGCCCTGTTTATTTCACGCCATCGATGCCGTTTGGCACGCTATCCCACACCCGCCTTGCCTTGCGTCGGCGGGCATTGTGTAGCACTGTCTCAAATACCATGCCAAGCATCGGCAAAAGCCTAAGACAAGCGTATCAAATCCAAGACATTGCGCACGATGCACTCCAGGCAGTGCGCGCGGAGATGGCCACTGAGGGCGGACCGTTGAAGGTCACGAAGGAAGCGGCGGAGATGATTTCAAAACTGACGCGGGTGTGGTACCAGGCGCAAGAGCGGATCTCGTTTCATCGGCGGATTGCGGCGCCTGGCCGCGGGCCGGCTGTCATGAAACCTCCGAGGCGGAAGGCTCCCGCGGCGGCTCCGACGTTGGCCAGCTTGGGCACAAAGGCCCCGATTGTCGCACCATCTGTCGCACCATCGGCGCCGGCAGGCTGATGGCATTGGGTGACGTAAGGATTGCGTATCCTTGGCCGCGCGCCGGAGCGTGGGTACGGTGGCCAGGATAAGCATTCTTATTCCTGGGCGGCCACGGTGGGGACGCGGGGGCGGGGGGCTTTTCCGGGGGAGGGGGTTCGCGGGGCGCCCCCTTTGAAAGAATTTTGGGGGTTTTCCAGAAACGGCTTCGGGAGGTCTTGTCTCCATACGCCGCCAATCCCGGTTTGACGCGGGCGGGGGTTTTACATCGGCTCAGAGGTGGTCAGGAGACGCGTGTTTGCAGGGGCAGCACTGGTCCACGGGCATCGCGGGTCGTGGAACTGAGGTGGCGCGGCGAATGTGCTTGGCGTATGGCTCGGGTGCTGGCCTGGGCGCGACGGGTTAAGGTCGCAACGATGCGGCGGCTTGTGATTTCTCGCCTGCTATTACGGCAGGCTGCCGGGTTGGTCCCGGGTCCCTCGCAAGGGATCTGCGTGTGTACGTCTCTGAGGATGTTCCGCCCGGTGAGGGACGGAAGGGACCGAAAGGACAAAAAGGAAGCCCCGCCTATCGTCGCTGAAAGAGTTGTGACGCCGCTCCAGAGGCCGGGCAGAGGGGCTTTCTGTTTTCCCGGCAGGCAAATTCTCAAGCTACGATCGCACGGCGTCACGGGCGGAAGGAAACACGGCTTTAACGGGAACGCAAATTCTTTTTGAGGGACGGGAAGGGGCTGAAAGGACGGAAGGGTCATGGGTCGTCCTCCTCTTTGGTGGGGGTGCCCAGGCGGGAGATTTCGTCTTGCTGGATGAGCCATTCGCGGACTTGGGCGTGCTGGGCGTAGAGGTTGCCGCCGCCGTCGGTGAAGGTGTCGGTGCTGTCAGTGGGACCGTCGTGGATGGTGCCAAAGACGCGGACGCTATCACAAAACTCGCTGGCGTCGGCGATGAACTTGTCGACGAGGGCCTGGAGTCGGACCTGTTCGGCTTCGGTCATTTGGTTTTTTGGCTCTCGTAGTTCTGGACGCTCACGCCCAGGAGGGAGAGGAGGCTGAAGGCGGTGCCGGCGGGGATGCCTTCTTCTTCCATGAGCTTCCAGATGTCGCTGAAAGGGATCGGGGTGACGGTGTCGAAGGCGAGGCCAGTGAGGGTTTGAGGATGGCCGGGCGGGGGCTTTTGGCCGACCAGGATGTCGCGGGCGTCGGCGGCGTTGCCCAGTGTCGGGGCGAGCTTGTTGCGCAGGAAATTGCCGACGGTTTGGGTGAGGGGGGCGGGCGCGATTTTGCCGTTTTCCTTTTTGGTTTGGCCGGAGCGGATGCGGGCCAGGAGGACGGTGGCCTGGGCCAGGCCGGCGAGGGGGTCGACGCGGGTGTTGCCAAACTTGAGCTTGCCGAAGTCGGCGGAGCGGCGGTCGGTTTCAAGGCTGGCGCCGGCCAACGTGCCCAATCCGTAGATGACGGCCAGGCCGCCCAGGAATTTGCCGTATTCGCGGGCGACCAGGTAGCGGGTGCGGGCGGTGCCGCCGTAGAGGGGAGAGCCGGCCAGGAGTTGAAAGCGGCTGATGACCAGGCGGGGAGCGAAAAAGGTGGTGGCGAGGAATTCGCCGGCGGCGGCGGTCCGGCCCGGGAGGGTGCCGCGGCCGGTGGCGACGTTGATGTAGTTGGCGATGGCTTGCAGCTCGGCGGGGCTGGCTGTGCCGCTTTTGACGAGGTCAGCATGGAGGGAGTCGAAGGTGTCGGCGCGCAATTTGTTGAGGAACGTGATGTAGGCGCGGCCGCTGGCGCGCACGCCCGGGATGCGTTTGGCCAGGCGGGACATGAAGGCTTCTTCCATGGCGGAGAGGCGGCTGCCTTCGCGGGGGGCCAAAAAGAGCTTGGATTGGGCGTAGAGCGGGGCGTTGGGGCGGCTCTGGATTTGGGCGTCGATGGCGGCGGCGCGGCGCTCGGAAACCATGGCTTCGAGCATCGGTTTGAGGTTGAGGGCGGCGCGCAGCGGATTGCCGATGCCGATGAATGCGCCCTGGCGGCCGACGGCGGAGACGTCCCACGAGGTTTTGATGGCGCGGGAGAGGTTCAAGGTTTCGCCGACGCCAATCCAAAACTTTTGGGCGCGGGTTTTGCGCTCGTAATTGGCCTTGTCGAGGCCGCGCTGGAATTCTTCGCGCAACAGGAGGACATCGGCCTTGGCGTCCGCCGCTTCGCGGTCGAGCGGGAGGTTGCGCGGGGGCTTGCGGCGGGGAGAGAAGTCGCCTTTGGCCAGGCGCGCCTGCAGGTCGGCTTTTTCGGTGGCGAGGCGGGTCTTGAGGGATTGCAGGGCGATCTGGTCGGGGGTCTTTTTGGGAAAGGCCAGGTCGTGGAGGTAATCGACCTCGGCTTTGAGGGCTTCGGAGCGGGCGCGGATGGCGTCGAGTTCCGCACTCTTCAATGACGGAAGGGACGGAGGGGACGTAAAATCGCCTTTTTTGGCGCGCTCAAGGCGTTCGGCCCAGCGGGTGGCGTTGCGCTCGGCGGCGCCCAGGGCCAGTTTGAGGCGCTGGGCATCCGTAAGATCACGGCCGCCGAAAACTTCGTCGTGCTCGGCTTTGACCTGCTCGTATTCGGCCTTGAGGGCTTCGAGGGCGGGGTCGCTCGGGGGGAGGGACCGGTTCTTGACGATGCGCGCGCGGTTGGCGATCTCGGATTTGAGGTCGGCGATGCGGTGGGTGTAGTAGGTTTTGCGCGCGGCGAGGGCGGAGCCAAGTTGGGAGGCAGGGTCTGTGACCACGACGCCGTGACGGCGTTTGAGTTCGTTGAGCTTTTGTTGCTCGCGGCGGGCGGCGTCGCTCAGTTTTTCGGGCTGATAACCGGTGCGGGGAAGCGGTTGTCCGGATACGACGTCCATTTGATGGCCAACGAGGCGGATCTGGGTGGCCAAGTCGCGCACGGTGCGGGAAACCTGGTCGGCGGGCGGGGTCCAGAATTTTCCGCGGCCGCTGATGGCGTCCATCGTTTCGAGCCGTGTGATTTCGGG
>JAQTMF010000080.1 GCA_028714515.1 Chthoniobacteraceae bacterium
ACCGGGCCAGCGGGAGGGGCCGTCCCGCCAGATAGTCGTCGGCAATCCGCGCGCCGATGGCCCAACTGAACCAGTAGGCGAAGGGGGAGGCGGAGACCCAGTACGGCGCTTCAACGGCGCTCCCGTAGACGCGCAAGGTCAGTTCGATCGCTCCCGCGATGAAGAGCGCCTTGTTCCATCCCAGCCGCCGCGCCAGCAGGAGCAGCACGGGATAGATGAGGTAAAGCTGAACCTCTACGCCGAGCGTCCAGAATGTCCCGTTGATCCCGTAGAACGAGCGCGGGTCGAGGTTGTGCACCATCAGGACATGGCTGAAAAACTGGGCAAAGTTGATGGGCGAATCGAGTTTCAGCGCCGTCATGGGAAACAGGAAGGCGAAGAAACAAAGGGCGGCGAAGTAGGGGGGGTAGATGCGGAAAAACCGGCGTATAAAGAAGACTTTGTATCCCTTCAGCGACGATTTTTGGTGGCTCAGGTGGATGCAAAATCCGCTGACGAAAAAGAAGACGGCCACGCCGAGGGAGCCGTAGGAAAAAGGGAGCGCCGCGAGGAGAAAGTGATGCCAGTTGCCGTCGGCGAAACGGAGCCGCGATTCCATGGCGTGCAGGCCGCCGAAGCTCTCGATCAGAAGGTGAAACCCGACCACCAGCAAAATGGCGGCCGCCCGGACATAGTCGAGGAAGGCGATCCGGCCGCCCGGCGTCAAGAGAGCGGGTGGGCCGGGCTGGGTCAGGGGCGGCGGCATGCGAAATACTAGCCATCGCCGGGGCGGTTGCCAAGGTCTGTCTCGCTCTGCATTTTTGATGCGCGGCCCTTCCTCGTCCCTCATTTTCGGAAAGGATCCGGGCCGTGTCCACAAAGACTTGCCATACGCGTATTTAACGCCCCGGTTTGTAACGGCGGGGCTGGGAGCGGGGAGGCGGGGGCTTTCGAACGCGGTTTCCGCGCCGACGGGTACGTTGTTTGCTGTTTTCCTTCCCCATTCACCCGTTTTTTTTCTAGCGAATGCTTTACTGCGAAGAATGTCGAATCAAGCGTAACTGGCCCGAGGGGCTCTTGGCATCCAACGGCCGTTGCGAGCTGTGCGGCGATACCTGCCTGTGCCATGATCGCCCGTCGCGGACGCTGCCCCCGCCTCCCCGGCCGGAGTCGGCGATGTCCATAGAGATCCGGCGGATCGCGCAGGCTCGGCTCGGCCTCTTTTCGTTGGATTATTGCGCCGAAGAGCACCCGGAGATCCGGGATGTCACGCTCGACGACATCAAGGCGGCGCTGGAAGATGCGTACCTGGCCGGGGAGGCGTCGGCCAAATATATCCCCCCTCGGGGCTGATTCTGGGGCGGAAACTGGCTAAAAAGCGCCATTTTCCCTGATAGACTCCTCAAGGTTTGCCGGATCTTTCGGAAAGAAAATCCTCGATTTTCTCTGGAAACCGGGAATGATGCGCCGCTGCTCGCGGGAAAACCGTCCATTGGGCACCAAATATGCTAAGGAGGGGCGCGCCAGGGGTGTGGGCTTACCCAGCAATACCCGATAACATGACTCCATAGCCCGGAAAAACAAAAACATCGAATCATGAACCTATCCTTCCTTAACGATACCCGGCCGCAGAGGACCGCCGGATTCTCCCTCAAGCCGTTGCGCCTTGCTTGCGCCCTCCTGGGCGGCTGCGCGGCGCTTTCCACGCCGGGCCTTGCCGGAGACGCCTCCAAGAGCGCCGCGCCGCTGGAAACCGCCCCGGCGATCTGGGAAAAGCCCGCCTGGATGACGGACCTCTCCGTGCGCGTTGGCGAGAGCTATGACAGCAACATCTACCTCTCGGGAGCGGCCCCGGAATACTATCCGAAAACGATCCCCGCGGGGGATGTCGCCACGACCAACAAGCCGTCGTGGGTGACGACGGTCTCGCCGAAGATCGGCGTGGACTTCGCGAAGCTGCTCGGGAGCGACAGCGTCGTGAAACTCTTCACCGTGGGCTACGCGCCGGACATCGTGGTTTTCCACGAGGCCTCCAGCGAAACGTACACCGCGCACCGCATCACCACGGGCTTCAAGGCCAAGGCGGACAACGTGACGGTGAACCTCGACAACGCGTTCACTTACCTCAACGGCAGCGACGACGGCTTGATCTACCCGGCCGGTTCCTCCTCCTTTGTCAACGGCACGGTGCGCGAGCGCCGCGAGCAGTGGCAGGAGCGGTTGAAAACGTCGGTGAAAGTCGATCTCGGCCCCGTGTTCGTGCGCCCGGCGTTTTCGTTGCTCTACTATGATCTGGCGACCAATTTTAAGAACGTCGCCGGGTACACCAATTATGTGGACCGCTATGACGCCAACGGCGGCGTGGACCTGGGGTACAACGTCACCAAGAACGTGGCGTTCACGGTCGGCTACCGCTACGGGACGCAATACCAACAGGCGGTGCCGTTCGATCTCGCGCAGATCAACGCGGGCAACGATTACCAGCGCGTTCTCTTTGGCGTGGAGGGGAGCCCTCTGGGCTGGTTGAAGATCGAGGCGGCCGTCGGCCCGCAGTTCACGACGTATAACGGCAACCGGCCCTACAACGGCGGCGTGACCGCGGACGGGCGGATCGACCAGAACACGGAAGACGTGTATGCGGAGGCGAGCGTGACGATGGCGCTGACTTCGGCGGATGCCCTGGTGTTCAAATACAAACGGTGGAACTGGGTTTCCAGCACCGGCAAGAACGCTTACGTGGATACGCTTTACGACGCGAGCTACCGGCATCAGTTTACCCCGGCGCTGCAATGGGAAGTGGGCCTGCGTGCCGGACAGGCGGATTACAACCCCTCCGCTTACCGCAATGATTGGGACTACACCGTCTCCACCGGCTTCCGCTATGCGTTCACAAAGAACCTGAGCCTGGACGTCAGCTACGCCTTCGACAAAGGCGACAACGCGGAAGACAACGTGACCGTCATCGGGCCCACCCGGGAGTTTGAACGGAGCATCGTCTCCACGGGCGTGACCTGGAAGTTTTAGACGGCCGATTCTATGTCGCGGACGGTTTCCCGTTCGATCACGGGGAACCGTTCGCCCGCCAGGCTGCCGGGTTTGCCGTCCAGGATGTCCAGCACCGCGCGCGCCATCGCCTCCATCGGGTAGGCGAGGGTGGTCAGGTGCGGGTTGATGGCGGCAAAGGTGGGGCTGTTGTCCACGCCCAGGATCGAAACGTCTTCCGGCACCCGGATCCCGCGCTCCGAGAGGAGTAACAACGCCGTCAGCGCCAGCCAGTCGTTGTGGCAGAAGAGCGCGGTGGGCCGGGCCGCCCGCAGGGCCCGGGCGAGGCTCTCGCGATCCACGCCCGCCAGAATGTGCGGTTGCAAGCCCGTCTCCCGCGCCTGCCCGGCATAGCCGCGTGCGCGCGCCTTGATGGCGTAGGATTGCCTCGCATACGTCAGGTGAAGAATCCGCCGGTGCCCCCGCCCGTGCAGATACCGCACGGCGGTCCGGCCCGTTTCCTCCTCGTCGGGGGCCAGGAAGTGAATCCCCGCGCCTTTGCACGGGCTGACCAGCGAGACCACGGGGAGCTGGCGGGCGACCGGCCGGGGAATGGGGATCCCGTCCTCCGGGGGGATGACCAGCGCCATCCGGTGACGGCGCGCGGCGAAGTCGTCGAGCGCGGCCAGGAACTCCGCCCTCGTCTCCACCGGGGCCAGTTGCAGGCGCAGGCCGCGTTCGCGCAACCGTTTTGCCAGTTCGTGGAACAAGTCCATGAAGAAGACGTTGTTCACCGACGGCAGCACCGCGCCCACGAGGCCGCTTTGCCCCGTGATCAGCTCGCGCGCCGCCGGGTTCGGGCGGTAGCCGCATTGTTCGGCCGCGGCGAGAATCCGGTCGCGGGTCCGGGGGCTGATGCCGGGCCGGCCGTGCAAGGCGCGGTCCACGGTGCCTTGCGAGACGCCGCAGCGCCGGGCCAACTCCAGGGATGAGATCATTCCCTCAATTCCATCTTTTTCACGTCGATTTGTCCGGCTTTTATTTCCAAAAACGGTTTGCCGTCGCGGACGCCCACGGTGCCGAAGCCGGTCGCGGTGGAAAGGAAGGCGCGGAAGTCTCCCGGGATTTTCGGGTCCAGGTAGAGCGTTTGCTCCACGGCGTCATAGCGCGCTCCCGTCAGGCCTTGAAGCAGCGCGTAGGAGGCCATGGCCCTCGCATACCAGTGCCCGCATTCGTATTCGTTGAAGGGGTTGCGAATCCGCCCGTCGTAGCGCGCCCGCACGGCCCGCACGATTTGCAGGCCTTCGTCCACGCGGCCCATCGAAAGGAGATGCGAGGCAACCTGGTATTCGATCCCCGTCCAGACCTCCTCCGAGTAGGGCAGGGGCAGCGAGAGCCGCCCGCCCCGGGGCCAGGTGCACAGCAGCAGCCCGGCTTCGTGCCCCAGCGCGTAGCCGCTGCGCTGCGGGTTGGCGTGTTCGGAGAGGTCGCGCTGGAAATTGTGTTGGAACACGGAATCCAGGTGCCTGCCCACCATCGCGGAGTCCAGGAACGGCGCGAGCCCCGCCGCCCAGCCCATCCACGCGCCGATGACGCCGTCCGAGAGGCAGCCCGTGCCGTATTGATACTTCGGGCCTTCCGCTTCCAACAGGGCGAGCGCCTCCGGCGAGTAACCCGATTGGGAACTCTGTGCCTGCACGGGATCCTTCGCTCGCAAGCCTTTCCACTGGATGTTCTGCTGAAAGTATGCGCCGTTGAACAATCGGTCGGCGAGCCGGGCGCGTCCCGAGGCCAGCAATTCGCCGTAGAGCGGCTCGGGATCGCCCACCGATGCGCTCATTTCGGCGGCCGCCGCCAGCGCGCCCAGGTAGATGCTGCCGCACATGCCGTCCTCTCCCCAGAACTCGATGTCGTAGGTGTTGTGGTGCGGTTCCGCCAGCGTTCCCTTGTGGTCCGGGTCCCACGTCTCGATGCAATAGGCGAGGCTCTGTTTGACTCTCGGCCAAAGACGCTTCAGCCAATCGAGATCGCCGCTGATTCTCCAGTCGCGGTAGACCTTGATGATCCCGCCCAGTTGGCCGTCCGCCGCCGCGTGGAAGGTGTGATCCTCCACCGGGCCGATGGGCAGCGCCGCGCGGAAATTCTGATGCCCCTGGTCGTTCTGCGCGTCGAAAAACTCCGTTTGCCGCAGCCCTCTTTCCAGCGCCGGGAAGAGGTGCGCCAGCGCCTGGGCGTAGTTCCAGACATGGGTGCAGGTCCCCGAGCAGGAGCCCTCGGCGTCGTGGCAGCCCTCCCACGCCCACACCCGCCCGTCGGCCTGCCGCAGGACGGTCGGCGATTTCAAAATGGACAGATTCGCGCTGACGGCGTCCAGCACCTCGGGCGGCAGCGTCGAGTCGTAAAAGGCGTCGGTGAAGAGGGCGGTTTTCGCCCGCAAGGCCGCGTAGTGTTTGCGCCAGTAATCTTCCACCGCGTGGGGATCCGCGAACGCCGCCGCATACCACGGGCGGTAAAAACCGTTGCCGCCGCCCGCCTGGACGTTCGAAAACGGCACATACCAAGCCCATTTCAGAACGACGCACTTTTCCTCGCCCGGCGCCAGCCGGAGGGGCAGGTAGAGGCTCCCGCCCCGGCTCGGTTTCCCCTCGGCCTCGGGCCGGTCGATGCACTCCGCGTTGGCGATCGATTTCCAGACCATGGTCGCCGGGTCGAACCATCCGCCGCGAAACCACGCCGGGTTCACCTTCACGCCCTCCTCGTCGATCCACGCCGCGAAATGTCCCGCTTCCCACGGGCGCTCCTCGCATCCCGGCTGCTCCAGCGCGAATCCCCGCGCCGTCCGCGTCACCCGGCCGCCGTTTTCCGGGGCTCCCACCGCCATGAAGTTCGCCGCGTGAAACGAAAAGACCGCCTCCACCGGCTCCGCGCCCGGGTTGGAAAACCGGTATTCCACGCCGGCCGCCGGCAGGCTGGAGTCGTCCGCTTCGTTCGGGATGAAGGGGCTCCAGGCCTGGATTTGGACCCGGAGCGGGAACTTCGCGTCCGAGAGCGAGACCTCGGCAAACGGGAACCGCGCGGAAAAGCGCGCCTCGTCAAAGTGGGGGAAGCCATAGATGTTGTCGCGGCCGCCGTCGCCGGAGGAGTGGAAGGTCTCTCCCCAGGGGAACTGGATTTTCCATCTTTGCACCGGCCCCGCCAGGACGCGCGCTCTGGCGAGCTTGCCGGGGGCTCCCTTCACCGCCACCGCCGCGAAGAGCAGCGGCTCGTGGTGAACCTGCGGGCGGTGCCGCAGGGAAACCGCCGAAAACGCCCCGTTCCCCTCGATGCAAATCATCCCGGAACCGATGCCGCCCAAAGGAAAGGCGACCTTGTCCAGATGTTCCTTTTCGTAGGTTCCATAAACGGGGGAGGAGGGAGTGTCCATGGGGTGTTATCTTGATCGTGTAACTACACGGTGTCAACGAAAACCCTTCCGGCCGCGCCTCTTCTGGAAAAGCGTGACATTTCGCGCTACAGGGCCTAGAGGTCTTCTTCTTTCCTATGCGCTCCGACATCATCAAAAAAGGGCCCGAACGCGCCCCTCACCGCAGCCTGCTCCGGGCCACCGGCTGCATCGAAAGCGAAGCTGACTTTGACAAGCCTTTCATTGCCATCGCCAACAGCTACATCGACTGCATCCCGGGCCATGCCCATCTGAACGAAGTCGGCCAGCTCGTCAAACGCCTGGTTCGCGAGGCGGGCGGCGTTCCCTTTGTGTTCAACACCATCGGCGTGGACGACGGCATCGCCATGGGCCACGGCGGCATGAAATACTCGCTGCCTTCGCGCGAACTGATCGCCGACACCGTGGAGACCATGCTCCGGGCGCACTGCTTCGACGGCATGATCTGCATCCCGAACTGCGACAAGATCGTGCCGGGCATGCTGATGGCCGCCATGCGCGTCAACATCCCCACCGTTTTCGTCAGCGGCGGCCCGATGGCCGCGGGCATCGCGGGCCAGGCGCAGGAAGATCTCCCCGCCAACCTCCAGCCCGCCACCGAAGCGGCGGACCTCATTACCGTCACCAAAGCCGTCGGCGCGCTCCAGGTCGGGGCGATCACGGCGGCCGACCTGGCGAAGCTGGAGCAGTCCGCCTGCCCCACCTGCGGCTCGTGTTCGGGCATGTTCACGGCCAACTCCATGAACTGCCTGTGCGAAGCCCTCGGCATCGCGCTGCCCGGCAACGGCACCATCCTGGCCGTTTCCAAGGAACGCGAGGCCCTCTACGCCCGCGCCGCGCGCGCGATTTTGAAGCTCGTCGAACGCGACATCAAACCGCGCGACATCGCCACCGTGGAGGCGTTCGACAACGCCCTCATGCTTGATGTGGCGATGGGCGGCTCCACCAACACCGTCCTCCACACGCTGGCCGTGGCGCGCGAGGCGGGCATCCCCTACGACATCGCCCGCATCGACAGCATTTCCAGGCGCATCCCGTGCCTGTGCAAAGTCTCCCCGTCCTCCAAGTATCACATCCAGGACGTGCACCGCGCGGGCGGCATCCACACCATCCTGGGCGAATTGAAACGGATGGGCGTGCTCAACACCGGCTGCCGGACCGTCACCGGCAAGACCCTCGGCGAGAACATCGACGAATGGGACGCCCGTTCGCCCCAATGCTCCGCGTGGGCCAAGGCGTCGCGCGTCTCCGGCGCGTCGGCGATCCTCATTGATCCGAAAGACAAGCTGGGCTACGCGGGCCGGACCGCCAGCGGCAACCTGGCTCCCAAGCCGCTCCTCTTCAAACCCGCCGACCCGCAGGCCATCACCCTGTGGCGTCTGGCCGCCGCCTTTAACGCGCGCGACGCGGCCGCCGCCGCCGGGCTGTTCAGCCAGGACGCCTGCTTCCAGGTGGACACGCGGACGACGTGGAACGGTCCCGCCGCCATCGAGGCCGGGCTGAAGGAGAAATTCGCCGAATTCAAGGGCCTCGTCCGCGCCGAACTCGGCACGCTGGACGACCAGACCGTGCTCGTGATGTGGAAATACGAGAAGAGCGGCGAGCGCAAAGTGTTCAGCGTCGTCGCCATGGGCAAATGGACGCAATGGGAAATCGTCGAGGCGCATCACGAGTCGGACCCGGCGCGCCTCGCCGCCGCCCGGCCCAGCGGCCTCATGCCGCACGATCCCGCGTTCCTTTTCAACGCCCGGGATTGCATCCGCACCAAGGAGACCGCGTATACCGCCGATGGCGGCCTGGCGATCCTCTACGGCCAGCTCGCCCCGGAGGGGAGCGTGGTCAAAACCGCGGGCATCAGCGACGCCTTCAAGGCCAACTGCGGCCCCGGCTTCACGTTCGAGGGCCCGTGCGTCATCTTTGAAAGCCAGGAAGACGCCTGCGAAGGCATTCTTGGCGGCAAAGTCCACCCCGGCGACATCGCCATCATCCGCAACGAAGGGCCGCGCGGCGGTCCCGGCATGCAGGAGATGCTTTCCCCGACCAGCTACCTCGTCGGCATGGGGTTGGGCGACCAATGCGTCCTCATCACCGACGGCCGCTTCAGCGGCGGCACATCGGGGGCGTGTATCGGCCACGTTTCGCCCGAGGCGGCGGAAGGCGGCCCCATCGGCCTCCTGCAAGCGGGCGACCGGATTCGCATCGACTTCCCCAACCGGCGCATGGACATCCTGGTTCCCGAAGCCGAACTGGCCAAACGCAAGGCGGCCTGGAAGCCGGTGAAACGGGAACTCACCGGCTGGCTGGCCCGTTACCAGAAGCTCGTCACCAATGCGAGCCAGGGCGGCGTGCTGGCGTAAGCCGCGCCGTTTGACTGTGCAGTAATCGCAGTGCTCCGCCGGGCTCTTTTCTCTTGAGCCCGCCGGGGCTTTGCGCCCATGATCGGCCTTCTTTCTCCATCTCCCTATGTCTCACTTGCACCAGGAAAACCACGTTTTTGATGTCTGTGTTGTCGGCGGCGGCATGGCCGGCATCTGCGCTGCCATCGCGGCGGCCCGCAACGGCGCGAAGACCGCCATCGTCCAGGATCGCCCCGTTTTTGGCGGCAACGCCTCCTCCGAAATCCGCATGTGGATCTGCGGCGCGCACGGGGAACACAACAAGGAAACCGGCATTCTGGAGGAGATCCAACTGGAGAACCAGTTGCGCAACCCGGACGGCAATTACTCCTTCTGGGACGCCCATTTGTGGGGAAAAATCCATTTCCAGCCCAACCTCACCCCGTTCCTCAATTGCAGTTGCACCGGCGCGGAGATGGACGGCGGCCGCATCGCCTCCATCCAGGCCTGGCAGTTGACCAGCCAGACGTGGCACAAGATCGAGGCCAAGTATTTTATCGACTGCTCCGGCGACAGCATCCTGGCGGCGGTCACGGGAGCGGAATTCCGGACCGGGCGCGAGGCGCGCGCCGAATTCAACGAGGATATCCAGCCGCACCGGGGCGACGCCAAGACGATGGGCAACAGTCTGCTCATCCAGATGCGCCGTACCGGCGCGCCGCAAAAATTCACCCCGCCCTCCTGGGCCTACCGCTTTGACAGCCCGGAAGACCTGCCCAACCGGATCGACGGCGTCAACGGCCACAACTTCTGGTGGCTGGAAGTCGGCGGATTGCGCGACACCATCCGCGACGCGGAGGCGATCCGCGACGAGTTGATGCGCATTACCTACGGCGTCGTCGATTACATCAAAAACCGCGCCCCGCGCCGGGCGGACGCCGAAGACTGGGCGCTGGAATGGGTGGGATCGCTCCCCGGCAAACGCGAGAACCGCCGGTACGTCGGCGACCACATTCTGACGCAAAACGACGTGCGCGCCGGCGGCCGCTTTGAGGACGTTATCGCCTATGGCGGGTGGTCCATGGACGACCATCACCCGGCCGGGATTTACTTCCCCGGCTATCCGACCATTTTCCATCCCGCCCCGTCGCCCTACGGCATCCCGTACCGGAGCCTCTACTCGCGCAACATCTCGAACCTTCTCTTTGCCGGGCGGAACATCTCCGTCACGCACGCCGCGCTTTCCTCCACGCGCGTCATGGCCACCTGCGCGCTGCTGGGGCAGGCCGCCGGAACCGCCGCCGCGTTCTGTACGGCCCGCGCGCTGACGCCTCGCGACCTCAGCAGCGGCGAACGGTTGCGCGAACTGCAAGCCACCCTGATGGAAGACGACTGCTGGCTGCCCGGCCTTACCCGCGAGGTTTCCGCGCTCGCCCGGTGCGCCCGCCTTTCGGCGGAAGGGCGCGATACCGCTTTGTTGCTCGATGGCATGGACCGCGACCGGAAGGGAGAGATCCACGCCTGGAGCGGACCGCTCGGAGCGAAGATCACCTACGAGTGGACGGAACGCGTCCGGATCGGCGCCGCCCGTTTCGTTTTCGACAGCGATTTGAACCTTGGCAAGGTCATGCCGTGCAGCTATCCCCGGCCCGCCGACCAGGCCGCGCTTCCCTCCGCGCTGGTGAAAGCCTACCGGCTGGAGGCTCTGGACGAGAGCGGCCAGTGGAAGACCGTTTTCCGCGAAACCGCCAACCAACAGCGCCTGGCCTATGTGCCGCTTGCGCTCGAAACGCACGGCCTGCGGCTGGTGCCGGAGGAAACGTGGGGCGGCGGCGAACCGCGCCTCTTCGCCTTCGAGCCGCTCGCCCAAAACCCCGGCAAGATCCCGGCCGCGCCCCGGGAGGAGCGTTTCGCGGAGAGCCGCGCGAAGATCAAGGCCGAAGACCTCCAACCCGCCGAAAGCGTCGTTGTCCCCGGCTGATCGCCTGATGAAGTACCTCCTCCTGGCCCTTTTGGCCCTCTTCCAAGGGATTGCCTTGGCTGGGGAACCCGTCCGGCTTCCCCAGCCGTTGCCCGCCCACCCGCGCTTGTTCGCGAAGGCGGCCGATTGGGAGCGCGTCCAAAAACAGGTGGCGGCCGATCCGCTTTCCGCCGGCATCTTCGCTTGCCTGCGGCGCAGGGCCGACAGCCTTCTTGAGCAGCCGCCTCTGGAGCGGAAACTGGTGGGCCGCCGGATGCTGGCCGTCTCGCGCCAGGTTCTGGAACGCGTCGGCACGCTTGCCTCCGTGGCGCGGATCACCGGCGACGACCGGTATGCCAAACGCGCCGTGCAGGAGATGCTCTCGGCCGCGCGGTTTTCGGATTGGCACCCGGAACACTTCCTGGACACGGCGGAGATGACCCTGGCCGTGGCGATGGGATACGACTGGCTCTACGACAAACTGAGCGAATCCGACCGCGCCGAAATCGCCGAGGCGCTGGTGCAAAAAGGGATCGATCCCTCCTTCGGCAAGAACGCCGATTGGGTCCAGGCGACCAATAACTGGAGCCAGGTTTGCCATGCCGGCATGTCCGCCGCCGCCATCGCCTTGGCCGATCTCCAGCCCAAACTCGCCACGCGGGTCTTGCAGCGGGCGGTGGACAATGTTCCCCGTTGCGCCCATGCCTACGCTCCCGACGGCGCGTTTGCCGAGGGGCCGATGTACTGGAACTACGGGACCAGTTTTCACCTTCTTCTCATCGCGGAACTGGAGACTTTCTGCGGCCGGTCGTATGGCCTGGAGACGCTGCCCGGGTTTGCCAATACCGGTCTTTATTTGAATGAAGTGACCACCCCCTCGGGCTTCTTCTTCAACTACTCCGACGCCTCGGTGTCAAGGCGCTCCCCGGGAGTCGCCATGCTCTGGTTCGCGCGCCGGTTCCATCATCCCGAATGGATTCGCTTTGACCTGCGGGAATTCGGAGCCGCTCTGGAGAAGCCCGGCAAATCCCCCGGCTCCGACCGCCTGCTGCCCTTTGGCCTGCTGTGGCGCGATCCCGCCCTTTCCGACGATCCCAAGGCCGCCATGCCGCTCCATTGGATGGGCCGGGGCGAAAACCCGGTCGCCGTTCACCGTTCCGCATGGGACGATCCGGCCGCTCTCTACACCGCCATCAAGGGCGGGAGCCCCTCTCTTTCGCACGCCCACATGGATGCCGGTTCTTTCATCCTGGAGGCGGACGGCGTCTGCTGGGCGGTCGATCCCGGGATGCAGGATTACAACAGCCTCGAATCCATCGGCGTCAACCTGTGGAAATCGTCGCAAAACGGCACGCGCTGGACCGTCTTCCGGCTGGGGCCCGAGGCTCACAACATCCTGCGCTTCAACGGCGCGGCTCCGTTGATCCACGGAAGCGGCGCGTTCACCGATTTCCGGGCCGAGGGAGACCAGCCCCACAGCGTCCTCGATTTGACCTCCCTCTACAGCGACCAAGTCCGCGCCGCGCGCCGGGGCGTCGCCTTCGTGCCGGGCAGACGGGTTCTTTTCCAAGACGAATGGACCGCCAAGGACCAGCCCGTGAAGGCCGCGTGGCAGATGATGACCCGCGCCGAAGTCACCGTGCGGCCCGGCGAAATCGAGCTGCGCCAGGAGGGGAAAACCCTCGTCTTGAAAATCCTCGCCCCGGCGAATGCCCGCGTGGAGGTGCAAGAGGCGCGGGATTTGCAAAAACCGTACGATGCCGACAACCCCGGCCTGCGCCGG
>JAQTMF010000081.1 GCA_028714515.1 Chthoniobacteraceae bacterium
GCCGCCCAGGCCGGGATGATGTGAGCCAGGATTTCCGGGGCGCGCGTTTTGGTCAGGTCGGCAAAGACGTGGCGCATCACCCGCTCGCGCAGATCCTGGGGCAGGGCGTTCAAGATCGCTTGATGCACTTCCTGCGTGGCGGCCAGATACCAGTATTCCGGGCGTTCCGCGTTAAGAATGCTGACGATCCGCCCGGCTACCAGCTTGACCAGCCGCCGCTCGATCTCCAGCTCCGCGGTGAGCGCTTCGCCGTGCGCCAAGCCCTGGCCGGGACCGGCCCCGGTGCTTACCGAAAAGCGCCCGGCCATATCGGTTACTCGATCTTGAAAAGAACCATGCGCTTCGGGGAAAGCGATATCGTCGATCAACTCCAGTTTCCGGCCCCGGACGGGCGTTTCCACCACTCGAAATGCTTTCAAGTGGCCCAAGTTTGCCGCAATGACAACGGTGCTCATCCTATAAAGGAATCGAGCGCCGCCGCGCGAACGCGCTGGTGGGGGAAAAATCGTCCGCGGGGAATCCCTCATTTTTGGGATGTTTTTTCCGCGTCCAGTGTGTTTGGCTCATAGATCCGCCGTTTTTCGGCGGTTTCTCTATGTCCAAAGCATCTGTTCGTCCGTCGTTGCCGGTCCTCTCCGTGGCCGGTCTGGTTCTCGTTCGGGAAGGCAATCATATTTTGAAAGGCATCGACTGGCAGGTGGACCCGGGGCAGCACTGGGCCATCCTGGGGGCGAACGGGGCGGGCAAAACGTCGCTTTTGAGCGCGCTGACCGGGTATACCACCCCCACGGGCGGGCAAATCGACGTGCTGGGCCAGCGCTACGGGGAATCCAACTGGCCCGAACTGCGCAAGCAGATCGGCATCGTCAGCTCCTCGGTGCGCCACCAGATGGCCGACGCCGAACCGGCGCTGCTGACCGTCTTGAGCGGCAAATACGCGATGATCGACTACTGGGGCCGCGTGAAATCGGCCGACCGCAAGGAGGCGCTCGAAATCCTGCGCCAGATCGACGCGGTGCACCTGGCCGAGCGCCCCTGGCGCGTCCTTTCCCAGGGAGAGCGCCAGCGCATTCTCATTGGCCGGGCCCTGATGGCGCGGCCCCGGCTCCTGATCCTGGATGAACCGTGCGCCGGGCTCGACCCCGTGGCCCGCGAACACTTCATGCAGTTCGTAAACCGCCTGACCACGGCCCCCACCCGGGGGCTCCCCGCGCCGACGCTCATCCTGGTGACGCACCACGTGGAGGAGATTGTGGATGGCTTCAGCCACGTGCTGGCGCTCAAGGCCGGGCGCGTTCTGGCGGCCGGGGACCGGAGCAAACTGCTCAAGAGCGCTTTCCTTTCCGAAGTTTTTGGCGAACCCGTCCGGCTCCTCCGGCGCAACGGCCGCGCCCTCTTGCAGGTGGAGCCCGTCACGCGCCGCCTGTTTAAAACACGGCCGGGAGGCCTTCGGTCATGATGGTGATGCGATCCTGGATGCCCAGCTTCCTCGCCGCCGCGCGCAGCCGTTGGAGCGGTTCCTCGGGCGGCTCATAGCTGAGGCGGAAGGTGCCGTAGTGCATCGGGACCATCTGGCGGGCCCCCAGGTCTTGAAAGGCTTGGAGGGCTTGCTCCGGGTTCATATGGACCTCGCGGCCGCTGGGCGGGTCGTACGCCCCGATGGGCAGCAGCGCCACGTCGATCTGGAAGCGCTTGCCGATTTCCTTGAAGCCGTCGAAGAACGCCGTGTCGCCGCAATGGAAGATCGTCCGGCCGTCCAGCTCGATGATGTAGCCGCCAAAGCCCCGGTGCGAGTCGTGGAGCATCCGCGCGCCCCAGTGGCGGCAGGGCGTCAGGGTGATCTTCGCGGGGCCGTGCTCAAAGGTTTTCCAGTAGTCCAGCTCGTGGATGCTCTCGAAGCCGAGGCCGCGCACCAGGCTGCCTACCTCGAACGGCACCACGATGGGCTGGTCCTCCGCCACGCGCCGCAGGGTCCGGCGGTCCAGGTGGTCAAAGTGGGCGTGGGTGACGAGCACCAGGTCGATGGAGGGCAGATCCCGGATTTCCAGGCCCGGCTGGCGCTGGCGTTTGATGACTTTGAGCCACTTGGCCCAGTTCGGGTCCACCAGCAGATTGGCGTGGGGCGTTTGGACCAGGAAGGAGGCGTGGCCGATCCACGTCAGCCCCACCTCTCCCGCTTTCAATTTTGGCAAGCTGGCGGGCTTCTTCTTCTGCCCCGAACGGCGCGTGAAGAGGGAGGGGATCAGCACTTCGGTGACGAAATTCCGCTTATGCCAGCCGCTGGCGGGCTTGAGCCCCACTTTGCGCGTTCCGGCGGGCGCCTTTTTGGCAGGCTCCCGGCGGGCCGTTTTGCGCGCGGGGCCGGCGGCCGGGTGAAGAATGGACAAAGGATTTTCCACGAGGGTTCTCACTATAGCGCGAAATGTGCCAGAATCAAAAAAAGAGACGGGGGGAATGCGGCGGGCGGGGAAAACGGCCGGTTGTTTTCTCTCGGGGAATGCCCCAGAATAGCGTCATGACTTTTTCCAATAGCTGGCAGGCGTGGGCGCTCTTGTCCGCCTTTTTCGCGGGGTTGACGGCGGTGCTGGCCAAAGTGGGCGTCGCGGGAATCGATTCCAACCTGGCGACGGCCATCCGCACCACCGTGGTGGGGGTGTTCGCCTGGCTCCTGGCGTGGGCGCTTTGCCGCCCGTGGCGTCTGGAGGGGCTGCCGGGCAAGACGTGGCTTTTCCTGGCGCTTTCGGGGCTGGCCACCGGGCTTTCGTGGATTTGCTACTTCCGCGCGCTGCAACTGGGCCAGGCTTCGCGGGTCGCCCCCATCGACAAGCTGAGCGTGGTGATGGTGATCGCGCTTTCCGCCATGTTCCTGGGCGAACGCCTCAACCTCCGCGAGAGCTGCGGCGCGGGGCTGATCGTCGTGGGCGCGCTCTTGCTGGCCTGGAAGTAATACGACTTTCACAGTCAAAAGCAAAGCCGCCAAAGCGAAAAGAGGGGAACGGGACGTTCCAATGTGTCATCCCGAGCTTGCGAGGGATCTCTCCAAGGCTTCAGGATACCGAAGAATGGAAAGCGCCGAGCCGTTTGCGAGGTCCCTCCCTGCGGTCGGGATGACAAGCAAGTTGGCTGGCCTTTTGTCGTTTATTTCGCAGATTTTCACAGATTCCAGAAGGGCTCCGCTGCCTTTCAATCTGCGTCCCTCTGCGAAATCTGCGGATAAACCTCTTCGAATTCGCGAACCGCTCCACGTGGCAAGTTAGAGAATGAAAACGGCGCATCCTCCCGTGTCATCCCGAGCTTGCGAGGGATCTCTCCGCAATCCCGGGGCGTTGTAAAAAAGCAAGGCTCCGAGACGCTTGCGGGATCCCTCACGTGCGTTCGGGATGACAAGCATTCGGTGGGGGCTTCTTCTCTCCCCATCCTCGCGCCTCCCCTTCTCCGCGTTTTTTTACGCCAGCGCCGCGTGGCACTCCTTGAGCTGCTTGCGGATCTCGATTTTCTGCGGGCAGTATCCCTCGCAGACGCCGCATTCCAGGCATTCGTCGGCCTTATGGCTCTTGTCCCACGGGGTATTGCCGATATTCCGGTATTCCGTGCGCGCGTAGTCGGTGATCCGGTAAACGCGGTGGTAGTTCATCAACTGGAAAATCTTGGGAATCGCGATCCCCTGCGGGCAATGCGGGCCGCAGTAGTTGCAGCCGGTGCAATAGAGATCGGAGAGGCGCTGGTTTTCCTCCATCGCGGCGGCGATCCCGCTCAATTCCGCCTCACTTAAAGGCGCGGCGTTGGAGGCGATGGCGGCGTTTTCCTCCACCTGCTGCAGCGTGGACATGCCGGAGAGGGCCACGTTGACGTTCGGGTTCGTCATCACGAAGCGCAGCGCCAGCTCCGCGTTGCTCTTCACCTGCACGCCAAAGCGCCGGGCAACCTCCGGCGGCATCCCGGAAATGCGCCCGCCGCCCACCGGCCCCATCACCGCCGTGCCGAGCCCGTGCGCCTTGGCATAGGCCAGGCTCTCCTCGTTGGCGCGGTCCAGGAGGTTGTATTGGCAAAGGACGGAAGAGAACAGGCCCGTGTCGATCAACTTGCGCATCACCTCCGGCTTATCGTGAAACGAGAACGAGAGATGGCGGATGATCCCCTCCTCCAGCGCCTTTTTCGCGCCGTTGACGGCCTCGTTGTGGCGCTCGTGCGTGAAGAACCAATCGCCGATGCCGTGGAAGTGGTAGAAGTCGATGTGATCGGTGTCGAGCTTCTTGAGCTGCGTTTCCAGCGTCTCGCGGAACGGCTTGTCGAACGGGAATTTCGTCGAGAGCGTCACCTTGTCGCGCCAGCCTTTCAGCGCCTTGCCCACCACGATCTCGCTCAAGCCCTCGCAATAGAAGAAAGCCGAATCGATATAGTTCACGCCCAGCTCGAAAGCCCGGCGGATCATGGCGATGGCGCGGTCTTCGTCGACCACGCGCTTCTCGTTTACCGTGACCATGGGCAGGCGCATGGAACCGAACCCGAGCCGGGAAACCTGCACGCCGCTATTGCCGAAAGAGGTGTATTGCATAAGGGGGAAAGATGGACGCGCCCAGCTACTCAAATTTAGGAAACAAAGGCAAGAGGGGAGTCGCCTTTTGATTTTGCCCAGAGCGTTTCCATCAAAGCACTTGACGCCGGGCCAAGCTCACGACGGGCGTCAATTTGAGACCCTCTACGTCAAAAACTTCCGTCGTATCGCCACACACTACGACAAGCTGCGCAAAACCTTTTTTGCCGCCGTCTATCTGTGCGCCCCTTTTCTCATGGCCAGAATTCGTGAACACTCCCTAGCCCGGGGGCCACGCAAGCGCCCGGCCGCCGAGCAGGTGGATGTGCAGGTGCGGCACGCTCTCCCCGGCGGCTTCGCCGTGGTTGATGACGAGCCGGTAGCCGCTCTCGAAGACCCCGAGCTGGCGGGCGATCTTCGGCGTGGCGACGAGCATCCGGCCCAGTAACTCCGCGTCGCCGGGCTGGCTGCCGCTGATCCCCGCGATGACGCGCTTGGGCACGATCAAGACGTGCACCGGGGCCTGGGGGTTGTTGTCCTTGAACGCGAAAAAATCCTCCTCCTCATAGACGATCGAGGCGGGGATTTCGCGCCGGGCGATCTTTTCAAAGATAGTCATAAGGCGGGGCCGAGATTACACCTCCCCGCGCCGCAGAGAAGGCAAAAGAGAGGGCCCCGGCCTCCCCTCTCGGCGTCCCCGCTCCACCCCCCTCTGCCCTTCTTCCGTTTCCGGGCTTCAGGGAATCCCCGGCCCCCGGGCTGGACGCCCCCCCTAAATCTGCTAAACTGTCCCTTCTTTCATGCTGATCCTCCGGTACATAGGCTCCACGGCGCTCTCGCTTTTTGGCTACCTCGGCGAACTCTTGTTCCTGATGTTGGAATCGGCGCGCTCGATCGCGACGACGCCCATCCGCTGGCGGTTGACGCTGCGGCAGGTCCTGGAAGTCGGCTTCCGCTCCCAGTTGGTCGTGCTGGTCACGGGGGCCTTTACCGGGGCGGTGTTTGCCGCGCAGACGTATTTCCAATTTCACCGCCTCTCCATGGAAACCGCCGTGGGCGCGGTGGTGGCCGTCTCGATGTTCCGCGAACTGGGCCCCGTGCTGACGGGCCTGATGGTGGCGGGCCGGGTCGGCGCGGCGATGTCGGCGGAAATCGGCACGATGAAGGTGACGGAGCAGCTCGACGCCCTGCGCGCGATGGGCGTGCACCCGGTCGATTACCTGGTGGTGCCCCGGCTGATCGCCATGGTGATCTCCGTGCCCATCCTCGTGGGCGAGTGCGTCGGCATCGGCATCGCGGCGGGCCAGTTCGTGGCCGTGCAACTGCTGGGCGTCTCCGAGGTCTATTACGTCACGTATATGCGGAAGTTCACGGCGCTGCGGGACCTGGACATCACGCTTACCAAGGGGTTCTTTTTCGGGATTTTGATCGTGTTCGTGGCCTGCAACGAGGGGCTCAAGACCAAGGAGGGAGCCGTCGGCGTCGGCCAGGCCACCACCAACGCGGTGGTGACCGGCTCGCTCATCATTTTGATCGTGAACTTCTTCCTCACGATGGTCCTCAACATTTTCTTCCCCGCCGGCGTATGACCCCTTCTCCCATGCTCTCAGTCAGCGGGTTGACGAAGACCATCAACGGCCAGCAGATCCTGCGGGGGGTCGATCTCCAGGTCGCCGAGACCGAGACGCTCGTCATCATCGGGCGCTCCGGCAGCGGCAAGAGCGTGATGCTCAAGCACCTCATGGGGCTGATGAGCCCCACCTCGGGCGAGGTCCATATCGAAGGCCGCCAGATCGTCGGCTTGAAGGAGCGCCAACTGCTGCCCATCCGCAAGACCGTGGGGATGATGTTCCAGGGGTGCGCCCTCTTCGACGCCATGACGGTGGAGGAAAACGTCGCCTTCCCCCTCTACGAGGCCGGGGAGCGCGACCGCAAGGTGATCCTCGGCAAGGTGGCCGACGCCCTCGACTCCGTGGACCTGACGGGCCACGAACAGAAGCTCCCCGTGAACCTGAGCGGCGGCATGAAAAAGCGCGTGGCGCTCGCCCGCGTGATTATCGCCCGGCCCCACTGCATCCTTTACGACGAGCCGACCGCCGGGCTCGACCCCGTGGTTTCGGACTCCATCAATCATCTCATTCGCCGCATGCAGAAGCGCTTTGGAGTCACCTCCATCGTCGTCACCCACGACATGAAATGCGCCGCCCATGTCGCGGATAAAGTGGCCTTCCTGCACGAAGGGCAGATCTATTTTTACGGCGCGTTTGACGCGTTGATGGCCTCGCGCGATCCCCTCATCCAGGACTTCATCGAAGGCCGCTCCGGCGACACTGACTAATTATTCCCATGGCTAACGAACAAAAAGGACTCGAAATCAAAGTAGGGCTGTTTGTCTTCATCGGGCTGGCAATCATCGCCGCCATGGCCGTGCAATTCGGCCGGGTGGGGCAGGGGCTCTCGGACACCTACGACCTCACCGTGCTCTTCCCCAACGCCAGCGGCCTCGTCAAAGGCGCGGATGTCCAGCTCTCCGGCGCGCGCATCGGCATCGTGGCGGATGCCCCCAAGGCCATCCCCGGCCAGATCGGCGTCATCCCGGTGAAGCTGAAAATCCGCAGCGACATCCTCCTCCCGGCCAAATCCTACTTCATGATCGGCAAGTCCGGGCTGCTCGGCGACACCTCCGTCTCCATCGGCCTGCCCACGGGCTTCGATCCCAAGAAATTCGACCCCAAGAACCAGGAATCCATCATCAAGCCCGGCTCCGAGGTCGATGGCACCCAGGGCGTTGACTTCAACGACCTGGCCAGCAAGGGCGACAAAAACATGGAGAAGCTCGCCGAAAACCTCGACGAACTGAAAGCCACGCTGGAAAAAGTCCGCACCGGCATCCTCAGCGACGAGAACATGGCGAATTTGAAGGACTCCTTCGCGAGCCTCAAGACGACCACCGACAACATCGCCAAGGCCTCCACCAAGATCGACAGCGTCGTGACCGGCGCGCAGAGCACCGTCGATACCGCCAAGGAGACCTTCGTCGAGGCCAAGCAAGCCATCGTCACGATCAACAACGCCGCCAACGACATCCACGGCGTCATCGCCGACGCGCGCGGGGCCGTCACCACGGGCCAGAACCTCATGAAGGCGGCCCAGAACGGCCAGGGGACGCTCCCCATGCTGCTGGGCAACCGCGAAGTGGCCGACAACCTCCGCGCCATCCTCTCCAACATCCGCCGTCACGGCGTCCTCTTCTACCGCGACAGCACGCCAGCGCCCGCTCCCGCGCCCGTGGCCGTCCCGCTCAAGGCCAGGCACTAGGTCCACTCTCTTCGCCCAAGAAGCCGCTCCGCGGTTTATTCTTCCGATGCTCATTCTTGCTTCCGCCTCGCCCCGCCGCCGCCAGCTCCTCACGCAGTACGGCTACACGTTCACCGTGGAGCCCGCCGACATTGAGGAGGAGATGCCGCCGGATTTGAGCGCGTCCGACATCACGCTCTTCAACGCCCGCCAGAAAGCCCTTCACGTCGCGGAGAAAAACCCGGGGGCGCTGGTGATCGGCGTCGATACCGTGGTCGCGTTTGACGGCGCGGTCCTCGGCAAACCGGCCGACATGGACGAGGCGTTCGCCATGGGCTCGCGCCTCAACGGCCGCATCCACGAAGTCTACTCGGCCGTCTGGGCCGTGCGCAAAACCCCGGCCGCCAGCCGCGCGCTGGTGGAGGTGAGCCGGGTGAAATTCCGCACGCTCGACGAAGCGGGGCTGCGCCGTTACCTGGCGCGCATCCATCCCCTCGACAAAGCCGGGGCGTATGCCGCGCAGGACGAAAGCGCGGAGAGCATTGTGGAAAGCATCGAGGGCTCGCGCACGAACGTCATCGGCCTGCCGATGGAGGCGCTGAAAAAGTTACTGCAAGCCTTCGGCCCGGCGTAGTCTTCCCGATGGGCGGCAGCCGCGGTAGGGATGGCACTCCGTGCCGTCCGGGCGGTGCGTGATTTCAGGTTCGGGCGCGAAAGGATGGCGTGCGCGTGCGGTCGGCACGGAGTGCCGACCCCTACCATCCCAAAACCGCGAGCGTCTCCCGGACGTTGGCCTCGATGGTGAACCCCCGCGCCAGCTCCAGCAGGCGCGGGCGGGCGGCGGCGCGGCGGACGGGATCGCTCCAGGCTTCCACGGCCCGGGCCAGCCCGGCGGCGTCCGAGGGTTCCGCCAGCACCTCGCCCGTTTCGCCCGGCCGGAGAATCTCCGAAAAACCGTTGGCGGCGGTGGTGACGACGGGCAGCCCGGCGGCCAACGCCTCCAGGCATGCGTTGGAGAAAGGATCGTAGAGCGTCGGGAGCACAAAGAGATCGGCCGCCGCGTAGCAGGCCGCCATCTCGCGCACCGGCCCCAGGAAACGGACCCGCCCGCCGCCGCCCCGGTACCGACGCGGATTCCCCCGCCCGGCCACCAGCAACACCGGGTTCGCGGCGGCCCGCACTTGCGCGATGCCGTCGATGGCCGTCCGCAATCCCTTGCGTTCCCAGCCGCTCCCGGCGAAGAGGACGGCGAAATCGGCCGCGCCCAGGCCAAGCCGCGCCCGGGTCTGTTCGCGCAAGCCCGGTTCCACGGCGGGAGCCGCCGGGAGGCCGTTGTAAACCACCGAAATCCGCTCTGCGGGGTAGCCGTAGGCGCGCACGATTTCGTCGCGCACCATCCGGCAGTTGGTGATGATCTTCCCCGCGCCCTCGGGTGAAAAGAGCCGCGCTTCCAGGGTGAGCAACTGCCGGTGCTTCGGGTTCAAGCCCCGGCTCCAGCGCTTCCAGAACGGCTCCACGGCGTCGCGGCGCGCGAGCCACGCCCGGTGCACGCCGTCCCCGGCCCGGTAGGCGTCGCACGTCCAGACGCGCTCCAGGGAAAACAGGGAATCGCACGGGACCCGCTGGCGCGCGGTCTGCAAGGCGTCGGCAAATTCCAGCGGCGAACGGCCCGGCAGCCGCTCGATCCGGTCGCCCGGCCAATCCGGCCACTCGGCGGAGGTAAAGAGCGTGCAGGTATGCCCCCCGGCGAGCAGCGCCCGGGCAAAGCGCTTCAAATACGCCTCCGCGCCTCCCGTGGCCGAATAGCCCCTTCTGGCAAGCCCGATGTGCATCGCCTAAAGCATGCCGCCGGTTCCGGCGCGGCAGGGGGAAAACTGGGGAACGCTTGAAAACATGGGAGACAGAAGATAAAGGTTCCTCTCCACAAAAGAAACCCAGAAACCCAAGAGAATCCCCGAAAGACGGGCCGAACGGCTTCCTCCATGGCATCCGCGGCCCACCGCATGAACATCCTCGCGCTCAAACTCAAGCGAATCGGCGACCTGGTCCTCACCACGCCCGCCCTGGCTGTCCTGAAGGAAGCATTCCCACAGGCGCGCCTGACGCTCGGCCTCATGGAAGGCTGCGCGGGCCTTCTCCCGGCGATGCCCTATGTGGACGAGGCGCTGGTTTTCCGCGCGGGCCGTCTCAACGCCCGGTTGCTCGCCCGCCTGGCAACCGGCCGCTTTGACGTTTGCCTGGACTTCACCGGCAACGACCGCTCCGCCTTCTTCTCGGCTCTCTCCCGGGCTCCCCGGCGGATCACCTTCGGGTGGGTCAAACGCTCCCGGCACCGTTCGCTGGCGTTCAACGAGTTTGTCGATTCCAGCGTCCGCGAAAACCATACCGTGGACCACCACCTCGACCTGCTGGGGCCGCTGGGCATCCAGCGCCCCAAGACCCCGTTCGCCCCCATCCGCCTGGACCTGCCGCCCGGCGCGGGAGCCACCGCCGACGCCCTCCTCGCGCAAGCCGGAGCGGACGGCCCTTTCGCGGTGATCCACCCGGGAACGGCCCGCGCCGAAAAATACTGGGTCCCCGCGCGCTGGGCGGCCGTGGCCGACCACTGCCAGGGGGAACTCGGCCTGCCGTGCGTGTTCACCGGCAGCCAGGCCGGGTTTGAGCAGGAACACCTGCGGGCCATCCGGGCGGAGATGCGCACGCCGTGGCGCGATTTCTCCGGGAAACTCGATCTCCTGGGCCTGGCGGCGATCATCCGGCGCGCCTCGCTTTTGCTGAGCATGGATTCCGCCCCCGTGCACCTGGGCGCGGCCTTCGGAACCCCCCAAATCGCCCTTTTCGGCGAAACCAACCCGTTCGCCTGGCGTCCCCGGCACGACCGGGCCGTCGTCCTCTACGCGGGCAACCCCGCGCCCGTGACCCGATTCGAGCCCCGCGAGAAACCCCAGCGCTTGAGTGACTTGTCGACGGACGCGGTCATCGGTGCTATAAAGACCCTTTTCCCCGGCCGTCTACATGCGGCGATCCTTCCCGATACATGAGTAAGAAATCCGAACCAAAACCCAAGATCCCGATGCGCGAACTGCTGCGCCGGATGTGGGTGCCGTATAAACAGCTTCTTCCTTACCTGGCGAAATACAGGGCGCGCTTTATCACAGGGCTCCTCTGCGGTGTGGCCGCGGGCTTCACCAACTCGATGGTGCCGCTGACCCTCAAGCGCGTGGGCGACACCATTTTCCCCAGCGGCACTTCCAAACACATCAGCGCCGCGATGCTCCAGCAAGGCCCCGCCGTCACCACGATGATCTGGGTCTGCTTGTTGATCCCGACCGTCATGATGGCCCGCAGCATCTTCGGCTACCTGAGCACTTACTACATCACCTGGGTCAGCCTCAAACTGCTCAACGACATCCGGAACGACCTTTTCCGGAAAATCGTCGTCCAGCCGCTCTCCTTCTTTAACACCCGGCATTCGGGGATGTTGATCGGCCACATCATGAATGACTCGCGCATGGCGCAAATGGCCCTCTCGCAAGTCAGCACGGATCTTATCACCCAGCCGGTCACGGTCATCACTTCCGTTTGCGTGCTTTTGCATCTGGATTGGCGCTTTACGATCATCAGCTTGATCCTGTTCCCGGTCTGCCTGGTTCCCATCGTGATCTTTGGCCGCAAAATCCGCCAGGAAGGGGGCTCCGAAGAAAACAAGGCGGGCATGATGATGGTGATCCTCCAGGAAGCCTTCGCGGGAATCCGGGTGGTCAAGGCTCTTTCGCGCGAGCCGCACGAAGTCCATAACTTCGAGGAATCGGGCGACTTCCAGTTCCACGTCGCCATGAAAGTTCGCAAGGCGATGGAAATTGTCGGGCCCATTATCGAGGCCGTCTCCGCCGTGGGGGTCATGCTCGCCCTGGTTTACGTGGGCGTGCGGGGCATCTCGGCGGGCACGTTCCTCGCCCTCGTCACGGCCCTCTTCATGATGTATGACCCGGTCAAGAAGCTCAGCAAGATCCATCTCCAGCTCCAAAAGGCGCTGGTTTCCACCGAACGGATTTTTGAGTTGATGCACATCGAGCCGGAAATCAAGGATGCGCCCGGTGCCGTGGAACTGGGCCGTGCGCGCGGGCAGATCCTCTTCAAAGACGTTTTCTTCCGCTACCGCGAAGACCTCCCGCCCGCCGTGGAGGGGATCAACCTCGATATCGAGCCGGGCAAGTCCTACGCGCTGGTGGGCCAGAGCGGCGCGGGCAAGAGCACGATCATCAGCCTGCTCCTGCGGTTCTACGATCCGCAGAACGGCAGGATCGAGATTGACGGGCACGACCTGCGCTCCATCTCCCAGGCCTCTCTGCGCAAGAACATCGCCATCGTCACCCAGGATACCTTCCTCTTCCATACCACGATCATGGAGAACATCCGCTATGGGCGGCTCGACGCGACCGACCAGGAAGTCTACGCCGCCGCCGAACAGGCGTACGCGCACGAGTTCATCTGCGCCCAGCCCGAGGGCTACAACACGCTGGTTGGCGACAAGGGGTGCATGCTCTCCGGCGGCCAGCAGCAGCGCATCGCCATCGCCCGCGCGCTCCTCAAAAACGCCCCCATCCTGCTTCTCGATGAGGCCACCAGCGCGCTCGATTCC
>JAQTMF010000082.1 GCA_028714515.1 Chthoniobacteraceae bacterium
CCTGGCCACCGAGCGGGGGCTCTCGGATAATTACCAACTCTCCACGCGGCGCTCGCTGGAAGCGTTCGCCGCGTGGCTCGCCCAAGCCCGGGATATCCACACACCGGGCCAGGTTGCGCGCGCCCACATCACCGAATATCTCGGCGTTTGCAAAGAGAAGGGGCTGGCCGCGGCGTCCATCAAGCTGGTGGTCGTCGCTTTGAAAATCTTCTTCCGCTTCCTCCACCTGCGCAAGGAACTCCCCCACGATGTGGCCGAACTCCTCCCGCTGCCCCGGGTGGAACGGTTCCTGCCCGAGACGCTCAACGAGGCGGAAGTGGAGCGCCTCCTGGAGAGCATCCCCACCGACCAGCCCCTCGGCCTGCGCGACCGGGCCATGGTGGAGCTGCTCTACGCCAGCGGGTTGCGCATCTCGGAACTCGTCAATGCCCGGCTGGAGCACCTGTTCCTGGAGGAAAAAATCATCCGCGTCACCGGCAAGGGGAACAAGACGCGGCTGGTGCCCGTGGGCGGGAAAGCCTGCGCCGCGCTGGCCGCCTACCTGGAGCGGGAACGCCCCCGCTACGTGAAACGCCGCACCGGCAGCGAACTTTTCCTCTCCGTGCGCGGAGGCAAGCTCACGACGGTGCGCTGCTGGCAGATCATCAAAGCGCGCGCGAAGTTCGCCGGGCTGGAGGAGAACGTCTACCCGCATCTGCTGCGCCATTCCTTCGCCACCCACCTGCTCGCCAACGGCGCGGATTTGCGGCTCATCCAGGAAATGCTCGGCCATGCCGATATCTCCACGACGCAGGTTTACACGCACGTCGATTCCTCCCGGCTGAAGGCCGTCCACCGCAAATTTCACCCGAGAGGGTGAGGAGGATGTTGAGAGAAGAAGAGGTTGAGAGTTGAGAGAGGGCAGTCCGCCACCTTTCTCAACTCTCAACTTCTCCTAAGGAACCGCTGTGACGATGCGCTTCACGGTTTCGGTGAATTCCGTGGCGTTTTCGATCGGCACGATCACCGTCTCCCGCCGGCCGCCCGCGTCCTCTGTAATTCTCAGAAACCGGCCCCGGTGGTTCTCCTGAAGATCCAGAAAGAACGTTTTGTATTCCACCTCGATCTTTTCCGTGGCGAGCGTCCTCCCAGACTTGGCCACAAACCCATCGGAATGCTGAGGGCGGTCATACGGCGAAGAAGAATGAATCATAGTTAAAATCCCGTTCTATCAGGGAAACCCCTATATGCAGGTGCACTAATATCGTCAAACTTTGGTATTTGTCGCGCAAATATTTAAAAATGCTACGGTGTTAAACTTTTTATCACAAAATTTTTCTCTCCCCTGGGGAAAGAGCTTCCCGCAAATACCGTAGGGATTGCAAAGCCGGGGGTGGTTCGTTAGCGTGGACACCCCAATGGACCGTTTGCCGTTGATCCTCTCCACCCTCTGCTTCCTGCTCGGGTTCGCCGCTACGCTGGCGTCTCTCCGCACGGGGCGGCATGGGTTGCGCCGCTTCCACGTGGCGATGATGGCGGGCGGGTTCGCGCTCCAGACCCTTTTTCTCCTCCAGCGCGGCCGGACCATCGGGCATTGCCCGCTGACGGATCTTTTTGAGGTGCTCGCCTTTTTGAGCTGGTCGGCGGCTCTTTTCTATTTCGGGATCGGGCGGGCCTTCCGGCTCTCGCTTCTGGGGATGTTCACCGCCCCGCTGCTCGTCCTCCTGCAAACCGGGGCGCTGCTCGCGCCGATCGACCCGCCCCACCGGCTGTTCGCGCCCCACAACCCCTGGGTGCAATTCCACGCGGCCCTGTGCGTGATGGCTTACGGGGCGTTCGCGCTGGCGGGCGTGGCCGGGGTCATGTATCTCGCCCAGGAACGCCAGTTGAAACGGCGTCACCTTGGCGTTTTCTTCTTTGAAATGCCCCCCATCGCCGACCTGGCCACCGCCAACCTGCGGCTGCTCTGGGCGGGCATTCTCCTCCTCAGCGCCGGGCTGGCCAGCGCGGCCTCCATCGGAATGGCCGTCGCGCCCTCTGTCTGGACCTGGGGCGCGGTCCTGTGGGGCGCCTATCTGCTGCTCTCGCTCGCGCGGCGGATGGGGCCGCGCCGCACCGCTCTTTTCTCGGCGGGAGCCTTCCTGCTCGCCGCCGCCGCTCTGTGCCTGTTCAACCATTTTTACCAGGGGGGCGGGCTGTGAGCGACGCGATGCAGATCCTCTGCCTGGGCTTGAGCCACCAAACCGCCGCCGTGGAAACGCGCGAGCGCTTCGCCATCCCGGACACGGAGCTTGCCCGCGCCCTCGGCACGCTGGGTTCCCTGCCGGGCATTGCCGAAACGGCCATCGTCTCCACGTGCAACCGGGTGGAGTTTTACGCCGCCGCCACGGATGTCCACGCCGCCATGTGCTCGCTTTTGCAATTCGCCGCCGAGCGCGGGAAGTGCGCCCCGGTGGTGCCGAAGCCGTTTTACGCGCTGAAGGGGGAGGCCGCCCTCGGGCACCTCTTCCGGGTCGTGAGCGGGCTGGAATCGATGGTCATCGGCGAGACGGAAATCCTGGGGCAGGTCAAAAAAGCCTACGCCGCCGCGGCCGCCGCCGGGAGCACGGGGCGCAACCTCAACAAGTTCTTCCAGCGCGCCTTCAACGTGGCCAAGGAGGTCCGCACCAGCCCCGCCATAACGCGCGGGCCGGTTTCCGTCGGCTCCGTGACGGTCGATCTCGCGGAGAAAATCTTCGGCAAGCTGGCCGCCTGCCGGGCGATGATCCTCGGCGCGGGCGAAACGAGCGAACTGACCGCCAAGGCGCTCCTCTCGCGCGGGGTGAAGAGTATTTTTGTCGCCAACCGCACCTTCGAGCGCGCCGCCTCGCTGGCCGCCGCCATGGGGGGCGAAGCCATCCGCTTTGACGAGGCCGCGCGGCGCTACCCGGAGATAGACATTCTGATCTCCTCCACCGCCGCTCCCCACGCCGTCGTCACCCGGGCTCAGATCGCCCCCGTCCTGCGCCAGCGCTCCGGCCGTCCCCTTTTCCTTATCGACCTCGCCGTGCCGCGCGACATCGAGCCGTGCGTGAACGACCTCGACGGCGCGTTCCTCTACGACATCGACTCCCTGCAAGCCATCGCCCACCAGGGGATGGAAGTGCGGCGCAAGGAGATCGCCCGCTGCGAGACGCTCATTGCCCGGCACGTCGGCGATTTCCACGCCTGGCTCACCACCGGCCGCCCGCTCCCCTCCCACGCCGAGCCGGGGACCGCCGAGCCGTCGTTGAACCCCGCCGCTTCCTAAGCTGTGTTCACGCATTCCAAAAGACAGAGGAGGGTCCGCAGATTACGCAGATTTTCGCAGATTCCCGAAATGACAAAAAGGGATCTTCTGCCTTTCAATCTGCGGCCATCTGCGAAATCTGTGGATAAATCTCTTTGAATTTGCGAACAGCCCCTAAGCTCTCCATGCAACACGTCACCCTCGGCACTCGCGGCAGTCCCCTCGCCCTCGCCCAGGCGGAACTGACCCTCGCCGCCCTCCGGCGCGCCGCCCCGGGAACCGCCGTCACCGTCCGCCCCTTCACCACCTCCGGCGACCGCGCCTCCGCCGTTCGCGTGGCCAAGCAGACCCCGGCGGGCGCGAAGGGCCTCTTTACGAAGGAGCTGGAAGACGCGCTTCTGCGCGGCGAGATCGACCTCGCCGTCCACAGTTGCAAAGACCTGCCCGGCCAGATGCCCGGGGGATTGATCCTCGCCGCCGTCCTCGAACGCGCCGCCACCGCCGATCTGCTCCTCGCCAAAGCCCCGGGGGAACTTCCTCCCGGCGCGCACGTGGGCACCAGCAGCATCCGCCGCGCCCGGCAACTCCGCTTCCGCCGTCCCGATTTGGTGATCGAAGAGGTGCGCGGCAACGTCGCCACGCGGCTGCGCAAACTGCGCGAATCGGCGGCGATGCACGGCATTGTGCTCGCGCAAGCCGGGCTCGACCGCCTGGGCTTCCGCCGCGAAAACGGGGTTCTCCAAACCGGCGAGGGAACCTTTTTCGCGCAAGACGCCGGGATGCTCCCCGCCATCGGCCAGGGGGCCATCGCGCTGCAATGCCGCGCCGCCGACGCCCCGTTTTTCGCCGCGCTCAATCACGCGCCGACGGCGCTCGCCATCCGGGCGGAGCGGGAACTGATGCGCCTCTTGAACGGCGACTGCACGCTGCCCGTGGGGGTTGCCACGGAGTTGCTCCCCGGCGGAGGGCAGCGGATGCGCGTTCTTCTTTTCGGCGCGGCGGACGAGCCGCCCCGGCAGGCGGATGTCACCGCCGCAGAGCCCGAAGCGCTCGCGGCCGAGGCGTTCCGCGTGTTGAGGGGAAGTAAAACTTAACCACTGAAAAAGAAGACGGCTTTGCAAGCGCGTCGCCGCTTTCGCCGTCTTCTTTTCCAGTGGCGCAAATCGCGCGCGGCTGCTTTGATAGCCTTCATATGTCCAGCCAGTTGGGCCAACTCTTCCGCATCTCGACCTGGGGCGAATCCCACGGTGGCGGCGTCGGCGTCGTTATCGACGGCTGCCCGCCTTTGATTGACCTCGCCGAAGCCGATATCCAGCGCGATCTCGACCGCCGCCGTCCCGGCCAGAGTGAGATCACGACGCCGCGCCACGAGGCCGATGCCGCCCGCATTCTTTCCGGCGTGTTCGAGGGGAAGACGCTCGGCACGCCCATCGCCATCTCGGTGATGAACCAGGATGCGCGGCCCGAGGCTTACCGGGAGATGGA
The DNA here is from genome assembly GCA_028714515.1 of Chthoniobacteraceae bacterium. GTDB lineage: Bacteria > Verrucomicrobiota > Verrucomicrobiia > Chthoniobacterales > Chthoniobacteraceae > UBA695. The sequence goes on from JAQTMF010000082.1 coordinate 4,733, forward strand.
AACCGCTTTCCGCCCCTCCCACGCCGATTACACCACGCAGGCCAAGTTCGGCATTCGCAACTGGCAGGGGGGCGGCCGCGCTTCCGCCCGCGAGACGATCGGGCGCGTCGCCGCCGGGGCTGTCGCCAAGCGCGTGCTGGCTTCGCTCGCCCCGGGGCTCGAAATCGTCGCCTATGTGAAGGCGATCCATACGCTGGAAGCCGCTGTCGATCCCGCCACGGTTACGGCGGAGCAGGTGGAGAGCAATATTGTCCGCTGCCCCGACGCCGAGGTGGCGGAACGGATGATCGAGCACATCAAGCGCCTGCGCACGGAGGGGGACTCGGCGGGCGGTGTGATCGAATGCGTGGTGCGCGGCGTCCCGCCCGGCCTGGGCGAACCCGTTTTCGACAAGCTGGAGGCCGACCTGGCGAAGGCGATGCTGAGCCTCCCGGCGACCAAGGGGTTCGAGATCGGCTCCGGCTTCGCGGGCGCACGGCTGACCGGCGCGCAGCATAATGACCCGTTTGTGATCCGCGAGGGCCGGGTGCGCACGGCGACGAACCACTCCGGCGGCGTCCAGGGGGGGATGAGCAACGGCGAGGACATTTTCTTTCGCGTCGCCTTCAAGCCCACCCCTACCATCACGCGGCCACAGGCGACGGTGACGGTCACTGGCGAGGAAACGCAACTGGCCGCGCGCGGACGGCACGATCCGTGTGTGGTTCCCCGCGCCGTCCCGATTGTGGAGGCGATGGCGGCGCTCGTTTTGTGCGATCACGCCCTGCGCCAGCGGGGACAGTGCGGACGGATCTGATTTTCCCTGTCATCGCCCATGGACCACGGCCAAATGCTTTTTCTCGCGTTCGCGGCGGCGATCGTGCTTTACCAGATGATCAAAGGCTGGCGGCTGGGGCTGGTCCGGCAGATTGTCCGGTTCAGCGCGCTCGCGGCGGCTTACGTCGCGGCGATCTGGGGGGGCGATTTGACGGTTCCTTTTCTGCGGCCGCTCGGTTATCCCGACTTCCTTCTGCGCATCCTGGGCGGCGCGGGTCTCGGCCTCGCGGTGTATCTGTTTATTTGCCTCGTCGGCGGCATTCTTTTCAAACGGACGGCGCACCAGGATGTCGCCCTGGTCTGGTTTCTCTATGGCGTGAGCGGCGCGCTGATGGGGGCGCTTTTCGGGCTGATTCTCGCGCTGGCTACGGCCGACGCCGTCCGGCTGCTCGGCAACCTGGCCGAGGGGGGGGCCGCCAAGCCCAAAGCCCAGAACATGCTCAACGCGGGGCTGGCGAACTGGATGCGCTCGATCGAAAGCGGCTCGGCGGGCGAGGTGCTCAAGACGATCGATCCCGTTCCCCGCAAGGTTTACACGATTGCGAACAAGATCGGGCAGACGGCATCGAACCCGGACGCCGCCTTGCGTTTCCTGAGCTTCCCCGGGGCGCTGCAACTCGCCGAACAACCGGAGATCGAGGCGCTGCGCAATGACCCGGAGATTCTCGCCGCGCTGCGGGACCGCCATTACCAGGCGCTTTTGAAAAATCCCCGGATTGTCCAGGTGGTCAACAACCCGAGAGTCGCCGCGCAGATCCGGCAATTCGATCTGGAGAAGGCGCTGGATTATGCGCTGGCGAAGCCGAAGTAGGCGCGGTGGTTTGGCTCGGGAAACGGGCTGGGCGCTGGGGGCTGTTCACCCGTGCGAGGCCGGAATCTGGAGATTGGGAACGAGACAAAACGAGAAGCGTTGGGAATTTTAACAGGATTGGCAGGATTTCTAAAGATTAACGGGATTTTGCCAGATGCCGGAACAACGCCCCCTCATCTTAATCCCGTGAATCCTCCTTAATCTTGATAATCCTGTTATCAAATCACGAGGCTCTGACCAATACGCTTTCCCGTAATCTCCTTTTCCGCGAAGTCGTGAACACTGTCTACGAGAGGCGCGAGGCTTTCTTTTGCGCGAGGAGACAGAGTTCCGCGGCTTTGAAGGCGTGTTCCTGGGTCATCGCTTTTTCCGTCCGGTTCAGGATGTCCAGGATCAGTTCTCCAAAGAAGGGGAATCCGACTTTCCCGTGGAGGCTCAGGTGCTGCTCTACCTTGTTGTTGACGAGGTAAAGCTGGTCGCCGCCTTCGCCACGGCCCACTTCGATGTATTTGCGCAGTTCGATGTAGCCTTCGGTGCCGAGGATGAAGGTACGGCCGTCGCCCCAGGTGCGGGAGGCGTCGGGGGTGAGCCAGTCGACGCGGATGAAGTTCGTCGCGCCGTTGTTGCCGATGAGGTGGGCTTCGCCGAAGTCTTCCAGTTCCGGATACTGCGGGTTGGCTTTGTTGGCGACGGTGGCAGAGACGACGTCGGCGTCGGTCGCGCCGCTGTAGTAGAGGAATTGCTCGAACTGGTGGCTGCCGATGTCGCACAGGATGCCGCCGTATTTGGCGCGCTCAAAGAACCATGCGGGACGGGTGGGCGCGTTGAGCCGGTGGGGGCCGAAGCCCATGACTTGCACGACTTTGCCGATGGCGCCTTCGTGAACGAGCTGCCCGGCGAAGACGGCGGATTCCACGTGCAGGCGCTCGCTGAAGTAGACCATGTATTTGCGCCCGGTGGCCGCCACGGCGCGGCGGGCCTCGGCGAGCTGGTCGAGCGTGGTGAACGGGCATTTGTCGGTGAAATAATCTTTCCCGGCCTGGAGGACGCGGCAGCCGATGGGGCCGCGTTCGCTCGGTACGGCGGCGGCGGCGATCAGCTTGATTTCCGGGTTCTCAAGAAGCCGCTCGAAGGAGTCGACCGGCTTGACGCCCGGGTAGGTCTTGCAGAATTGCGCCACGCGGGCGGGGTCCGGATCGTAGACGTAGCGCAGTTCGCCCCCGGCCTCGCGCAGGCCGTTGCACTGGCCGTAGATGTGGCCGTGGTCCAGGAAGGCGGCGGCAAAGGGGAATTCCCCGGCTTTGACGACGGGGGCCGGTTTGCCCGTCGGCGCGTAGTTCATTCCATCGGTGCTGCTCATAGGTTTTTTTCCCTTACGCGACGTTGAAGGAGGAGCCGAAGTCGCCCGCCGCTTTGGGGGCCGTGGCGACTTTGTTTTTGAAGCGCGAGTTGGCGATTTTCTCCTTGAGAAGCGCTTCGAACGCCGCGCCGTCGAGCGGCAGGGAGATGGTTTCGCCGGTGAAGGCCGACATCAGCATGGCGTTGCCGAGTTCCACGGAGCGGATGCCTTCTTCGGCCGGGGCGATCAACGGGGTGCCGTCGAGCACGGCGGTGGCAAAGTTCTTGAGGATGCCCACGTGTTGCTCGCCGCTGCGGCTGACCGCGATCTCGATGGTCCATTTTTTCGGCGTGGAGCACGAGCCCGCTGTGGTCCGGGAGAATTCGCCCATCGGCATTTCGTTGCGCTGCCAGCGGATGGCTCCGTCTTCGATCACGACGCGGCCGCGCTCGGCGGTGATTTCCAGGCGGTTGGTGCCGGGGGCTTCGCCGGTGGAGGTGATGAAGACGCCGGTTTTGCCGTCGTCATATTCCAGCACGGCCGTGACGTCGTCTTCCACTTCGATGTCGTGGTAACGCCCGAAGGAGCAGGTGGCACGGACGCGCGCGGGCAGGCCGAAGAGCCACTGGAAGAGGTCCAGGTTGTGCGGGCACTGGTTCAGAAGCACGCCGCCGCCTTCGCCGCCCCAGGTGGCGCGCCACCCGCCCGAATTGTAGTAGGCGTGGGTGCGGAACCAGTTGGTGATGATCCAGTTGATGCGGCGGATCTCCCCGAGTTCGCCGCTCTGGATGAGGTTGCGAACCTTGATGTAGTGGGGATCGGTGCGCTGGTTGAACATCGCGGCGAATACCTGCTTCGGGTTCGTGTGCGCGTCGATGAGCCGCTGGGCGTCGGCTTTGTGAACGGAAATCGGTTTTTCGGTGAGGACGTGGAGGCCGTTTTGCAGGGCGTCGATGCCGATGGTGGTGTGGAAGTAGTGCGGCGTGCAGATGAGGACGGCGTCCACCTCGCCGGAACGGATCAGTTCCTCGCTGGAGGTGAAAATCTTGGCGTCTTTCGCGTAGCCGCTCAGATCCAATACGTTGTCGCAGACGGCGGCAAGCTGAACGCGGGGGACTTTGCCATCGAGAATGGAACGCGCGTGGGCGGAGCCCATGTTTCCGAGGCCGATGATACCGAGGCGAAGGGTCTTTGCAGACGTGGTGTTCATGAAAAGAAAAGGCTGTTTTCCAGCGCCGGGGAGGAATCCTGCGCCGTTACCCAACACGTGTAGGGTCGTTGGGGCGGCCAGGTCAATAAAAAAGACATCAGGGGAATCAGTCCGCCCGGGCGGCCGGCCATTGCCTGCGCCCCCCCCTAAAACCGGCTTCCCAAACGACAAAAAACCATCGCCCGCAGGGATGCGGACGATGGCTTTGAAAAGATAAAGGCTAAAGCCGGGGAGGATTTTTCCCCCTCGCTCAGGCCGGATGGTTAGGAGTTGAAACGGAAAGACTTCATCTTCGCGCGTTTCGCGTTGGCACGCGCTTTGCGCTTGGTCTTCTGGGTCGGCGTTTCAAAAGCCCGCAAACGGCGCACCTCCTCCATCACTCCCTCGGAATCGAGTTTGTTTTTGAGGCGCTTGAGCGCACGGTCAATAGGCTCCCCTTTGCGAACGACTACTTCTGGCATGATGTTCTCCTTCTACGGGCCGTTTTCGGTAACTAAATTGGGTAAAATAAAGGTCTTTGGGACGCCAGGGGACGGTTGCCAGACCCCGGGCGAGGGAGGGATCGTAGAGGGACTCCCCACGTTCGTCAACCGTAGGTTTTGCTTTTTTCGTCTCCTGTTGCGCCCCTCCGGCGGTGTGCCGCCCCCTCTCTCTACAATAGGAATCGCCACAAGCCCCCCCGGGGGCGCTTTTTTCCTGAAATTTACCCTTAAAACCCTGGCCAAAGCCCGGAAACTCTGCTCATCCTGTCGCTTTTCCAAAAACCACCATGCAAACTCTCCCCGATCTGCTCCAAGTTGGCGCTTTAAAAACATGGATCGCGCCCGAATGCGTCGCGCTGAACCGCCTGCCCATGCGCGCCACGCTCTATCCGTTCCCCGACGCCCGGGCTGCCCGCGGCCTGGACCGCGAAAAGACGCCGTGGTTCCAGCTCCTCGACGGCCAATGGCACTTCAAGATGGCCTCCCGGCCCGAAGCCGTCGCCGCGAAGGATGTGGCCGCTGACACGGACCGCTCCGGCTGGGACCGGGTGGCGGTCCCCGGCAACTGGACTCTCCAGGGCTACGGATACCCGCATTATACGAATGTGCAGATGCCGTTCCCCGACGAACCGCCGTTCGTGCCGGAGGAGAACCCGACGGGCATCTACGCGCGGGAATTTACCGTGCCCGCGGATTGGACCGGCCGCCGGGTGGTGATCCACTTTGGCGGCGCGGAGAGCGTCCTCTATCTCTATGTCAACGGCCAGGCCGTGGGCATGAGCAAGGATTCGCGGCTGCCGTCCGAATTTGACATCACCGCGTTCGTCACCCCGGGCGCGTCCAACACCGTCGCCGCCGTCGTCGTCAAGTGGTCCGACGCCACCTTCATCGAAGACCAGGACCAATGGTGGATGGGCGGGCTGCACCGCGAGGTATACCTTTACTCCACGGCCCCCGTGCACATCGCCGACGTGTTCGCCGTCGGCCATCTCGAAAACCGTTACACCGACGGCCGCCTGCAGTTGACGGTGCGGGGCGGGTTCCCGCGTCAACCGGAGGAGGGCTGGAGTGTCGAGGCCCAGCTCTTCGACCCGAAAGGCAAGGCGGTCTTCAAGCGTCCGCTGGCCTCCGAGGTGCTCGCCGGGCATCCCGGCAAAGTCGGCCGCCTGGAAGCGCACATCCAAGCGCCGGTAAAAAAGCCGCTTCTCTGGAATGCCGAGCAGCCCCGTCTCTACACCGTCGTCGTCACGCTCAAGAATCCGCAAGGCAACGCCGTGGAAACGACGGCCGCGCGCGTCGGCTTCCGCTCCGTGGAAGTGCGCGACCGGATGCTGCTCGTCAACGGCAAGCGCGTCCTCATCAAAGGCGTCAACCGCCACGACCACCACGACACCAAGGGCAAGGCGCTCGACCGCGAGACGATGCGGCTCGACGCCTTCACGATGAAGCGCTTCAACATCAACGCGGTGCGCACTTCGCACTACCCGAACGATCCCTACTGGCTCGACCTCTGCGACGAAGTGGGCCTCTACGTCATCGACGAAGCCAACCTGGAAGCGCACGGTTTCTACCACCAGATTGGACCGGATCGCCGCTATGCCCAGGCCTTCCTGGAGCGCGCGCTGCGCATGGTGGAGCGCGATAAGAACCACGCCTCCATCATCCTCTGGTCGCTCGGCAACGAAACCCGCTACAGCGCCAACCACGACGCCATGGCGGGCTGGATTCGCGGCTACGACCCCAGCCGCCCGCTCCACTACGAGCCGGCCATCTGGGTCCAGGGCCCCTCGCTGGAACAGCAACCCTTCCAAGACAAGAAGATCTACAACTCCGGCCAACGGGCCACCGACATCGTGTGCCCCATGTACCCGCAGCTCAAAAGCCTCGTCGAGTGGGCGACCGACAAGAAGCATCCCGACCAGAAACGCCCGTTCATCATGTGCGAGTATTCCCACGCCATGGGCAACAGCAACGGCGGCTTGGGCGAATACTTCGACGCGTTTGAAAAATACCCCGGCCTGCAAGGCGGCTTTATTTGGGAATGGCTCGACCACGGCATCAAACAGAAAACCGCCGACGGCCAGGAATACTGGGCCTACGGCGGCGACTTTGGCGACACGCCCAACGATTTGAACTTCGTCTGCGACGGGCTCGTCTGGCCCGACCGCACGCCGCATCCCGGCCTTTTCGAATACCAGTATCTCTGCCAGCCGGTCAAAGTCACCGGCTTCAACGCGAAGACCGGAGAGCTTGCGATCAAGAACCGGCAGGACTTCACGACGCTGGCCGCTTTCCGCGGTGAGTGGGCGCTGAAGGTCAACGGCAAGGCCGTCGCCAAAGGCAAGTTCCCGGCGCTGAAGACCGCGCCGCAGGAGACCGCGCGCGTTCGCATCAAACTCCCCGCGCTCACCGGCGCGCCGGGCGACGAGGCTTTCCTGAACGTCCGCTTCCGCACGGCCGCCGCCACCGCGTGGAGCAAGGCCGGGCACGAAGTGGCCTGGGACCAAGTGGCCGTGCCGATGAAAACCAAGGCGCTCAAAAAGACGCAACCGCGCCTCCAGCCGCTCGCGCTGGAACAGGCGGGCGACACGCTCCTTGTCCAAAACGATCGCCTGCGCCTCGCCGTCTCCGCCGAGACGGGCAGCATCGATTCCCTGCAATGGGACGGCCGCGAACTCCTCGCCGCCGGACCGCGCCTGCAAGTCTGGCGCGGCCCGACGGACAACGACGGCATCAAAGGCTGGACCGGCCAGGATGGCAAAGCCCTCGGCCAGTGGCTCGCCGCGGGTCTCGACCAGATGACGATCCGGCCGGTGTCCACCAAAGCCAAGCGCAACAAGGATGGCAGCGTCACGCTCACCTTGGAGCACATCGGCGCGTGCAAGGCGTCGGACAACGCGATTGCCCACAAGCAGCTCTGCACGGTGACGCCGGACGGGCGCATCACGGTTGCCAACACGTTCGCCGTGGACAAGGCGCTGCCCGTCCTGCCAAGGCTGGGCGTTGTTCTCACCCTCCAG
>JAQTMF010000083.1:0-3218 GCA_028714515.1 Chthoniobacteraceae bacterium
TTTCAAGGCAAAGGGAGTTGCCGTGCCGCTTTTGGCGAGGATGATTTCGGCGCTTTCCTGGGAGGTCTTCAAACAGCGGGTCCAAAGACCGGCGTTCTGGACGGGCAGAGGCGTTGCCGCAAAAACGGGGGCCTTGTCCCGGAAGGGATAGAGAAACGTCGCGAAGATGGCCGGGGCCTCCTGTTGCTTTCGGAAACGAACGGTGGGGATCGGCCGGTGTTCGAGCGGCATCCAGCCGAGGAGCGGCTCCTTCTGCCCCTGGACGATGTCGGTGGCCAGGCTGCCGGTTTCCAGCGGGTAAAGGGCGAGTTGGGCGCCCGCTTTGTTTTGGCTAAAGGCGGCTTGCGTCACCGGGTCCAGGCGGGCGGAGGGGGCATCGAGATGGAAGTGGGCGTCAAACGTATGGCTCCCCGTGCCATCAAGGGTATCGAGCACCAGGGCGTAAAAGGGACGCAGGAAAAGGACGCGCCGAGTGTGGGAAACCGATTTGTCGGCCGTGCCCTTCCAGGACTGCGGATCGTAGGCGCGGGAGCGGTAGACGCTTTCCTGATACCCCCCGTCGTAGGTCCCGGCAACATAGTCAAACAGCGGCGTCGTAACCCACGGATTTCCCGTCGGATGGCTGACCGGCGATTTGCTGGTTCCGCGATGCTGCCATTTGCCATCGACGATGACGGTGTTGTGCGAGGCGGTGCCGTTGGAAAACCGGCGCCAGTCGGACGCGTCGTAGGGATAGGTGCCGGGCTCGAAAAGCAGGGTCTTGTTCCATGCCTTCAGGACCACCTCCAGCATGTCTTCATGTTGATGGCCGATGCCGGTGGGGCCCGCCCGGAAAAAGAGAAAGAGATCGTCGCGCTTCCACCCCCCGCGCATGGCGTAAAAACCGGCGTAGGGCAGCGCGGTGGAAGCAGGCGGCTCCTGCCCTTTCCTGCCGTGCGAAGCCGCCCAGGCCAGCAACGGATCGTCCCCGAGCTTCAAACCGGCCTCGGCCTTGAGGGAGGCGCTGAGCAGCTTGGAATCGTTGGTCGCCACATCAAAGCCGCTTTGATCCATCACCAAAACGGCGGCGCGGTACATCGCGATGATCTTGGCGTAGAATTTCTCCGGGATTTTCAGGTTGTTCAGCTTCGCCAGTTCCGCCGGACCGCGAAACCCGTCGAGAGCGACGAAATGGTAGGTGGGCGTCAGTTCGGCTTCAAAGCCGTCCGGGGCCACCATGCGGTCGAGTTCGATGGTCAAACGGTCGATCGCGGTTTGACGCCACGAGGCGGCGTCGCGGAACTCGGGGTTCAGCGCGCCGATGGTGAAGAGGCCGGCGCATTCGGTGGCAACCCAGTTGCCGGTGCGGCTTTGATCCTGCAACGCCTGGAGCAAAAGCTGGGCGTGTTCGTAGTTCAGTTTGACGTAAAGCCAATTGGCTTCGGGGGTGAGCGAAGGGCTCTGGAGAAAATGGTAATAGGCGTCGGGCCAGGAATTCGTGATCCGAATCGCCGAATCGAGCGAGCGCCACAGGGAGGGAACGCTCCCGTAGGAGGGGTCGAAGTGCATCGGGTTTTTGGTGGCGAAATCCTGCAATTGTTCGACCCAGCCGGCGGCGTATTTCTCGTCCCCCGTTTGCCAGTAGGCGGAGGCGAGCGCTCCCCAAAATTCGGTGCGGCTGACGGGGCCCCACGTCCATTCCGCCGAGTAGGCCGGGGAATTGCGCGGCACGGGGTTATAGAGCCAGTTGAAATCCTTTCCCATATCGACTTCGGCGGGCATGGGGAAGTGGTAGACGTTCGGAATACGGTGCGCGAGAACCGCGTCCCCCTGGGGATCCTCCTTCCGCTGCGCCTGCGCCGGTTTGTTCTCCGGCATCACCCTCCAGCGGGCAGGGCTGGCGGTGCGGCGGTAGTCGAGATAGGCGCTTTGCACCGCCTGGAGCGCTTGGGGGCCCTTGGCTTGCGCGGCGGCCTTCACCTTCGCCATTCCGGGCGCGTCGAGATCGAGCGCCGCGAGGAGCGTCTCATCGGCGGTTACGGGGCCCTTCACCGAAATCACCGGGGCGGGCGCGGGGGCCGCGGAGGGGCTGGGCGTCTTCTGCCACAACGGAGTGACCGGCGTGGATGCATCGACCTTCTCGATGGAAAAGTCGTCCGCGAAAATGGCTCCCTTGGTCCACCAGGAAAAGAGGGAGGGGCCGACCGAGTCCACCCCGCTGGGAATCTCGATGACGGCTTTGATCTGCGTCCACACCGTCGGGAGAGCCGAGGCCGGGTCGGGCGGCGTATCGCGCGAGACTCTGTTGCCGATCCCGATAAACAAATGCCCGCCCGCGGCTTCGGCCGCGCCGCTGCTCAGATGGAGCCGCACGGCAAAACCCGCGGCCTTCGAGCGAACATGCGCGGCGGGGTCGGCCCGCACCCAGACGGAAACACAATAGCGGCTGCCGGGTTCGACGGGAATCAGGCTGGAGCCGATGCTGAAGCGGGCGAAATCGTCCGCTTGAAACCGCACACAATTCGCGCCGGAATGCGGCGTCTCGGCGACAACATCGAAGCGGCAGGTTTTATCTTTCGATTCGTCCGGGGTCCATAGCGCCCAACCCGCCGGGCCATCCTCAAACCCGCCGTTGGGAACCAGGGGGGCCGCCGCGGCGGCGGGCATCGCGCCGCAACTCAAGAGAAGAAGACAGGCCAAACTCAAAAGATTCATGGATCCGTGCTTCCGATTGAATTGCTGGGAGGGAAAAGCCCGTTTGGAGGGGGCTGGACGGGAACGGGAAATGGCGGAATATGTCATGAGATTGGGCGGCAATCAATCGACCGCCGCCAATGTAGTTCTGATTTCATTGGCCAGTAGCAAAATCTCATGCTATCTGGTGCATTCCACCATGCAAACTCGAGTCACCCTACGCGACGTGGCTGCCAAAGCGGGAGTGCATCACACCACCGCATCGCGCGCGCTCAAAAATGATCCGCGCGTCTGCCCGGAGACCCTGGCCAAGATCAAGGCGATCGCCGAGCAGATGGGCTATACGCCCGACCCGATGTTGTCGGCGCTCAATGCCTACCGCAACGCCTCCGGGCACTCCCAGAACCATGGAACCATCGCTTGGCTCACCAACTACCCCACCCGCGACGGTTGGCGCATATCCTCCTGCTACGCCCTTTATTTCCGGGGCGCCTCCGAACAACTGCTGCGGCACGGCTATCACCTCGAAGAGTTTTGGTTGCAGG
>JAQTMF010000083.1:3228-12338 GCA_028714515.1 Chthoniobacteraceae bacterium
GACCGCCCGCCGCGCCAGCCAGGTGTTGTTCCATCGGGGGATCCGGGGGCTGCTCGTCTGCCCGCTGCCGGTCAGCCGCGGCCACCTGAGCCTGCAATGGGGAAAATTCGCCGCGGTTGCCTTCGGCTACTCCCTGCTCCGCCCCAAACTCCACCTGTTTACCGCCGCCCACTACCGCTCCATCATCACCAGCATGCGCAAATTGCGCGCGATGGGATACCGGCGCATCGGCATGGTGACCGCGCACGAGATGGATGAACGGATGGACCGGATGTGGACGGCGGCTTATCGCACGGAAATGCTGCCCCAGAACGAGGCCATTCCCATCCACTTCTATTCGGAAATGACCTACTGGCACGCTCCCGAAGCGGAAAAGAAAACCGTCGTCAAAGAGTTTCTGGAATGGTACCGCAAATATAAACCGGACGCGATCATCACCTCCTCCAGCCCCGTATTTTATTGGCTGACGGACGCGGGGCATCGCGTGCCGGAGGACGTTGCCGTGGCCAGCGCGACCCTCCAGGAGGGAGAGTCGCTCACATCCGGGATTATCGAACCTTCGCCGGAAATCGGCCATGCCGCCGCGGATTTCCTCGTCAGCATGCTCCAGCGCGGCGAATACGGCGTCCCCGCGATCCCCCAGCGCGTATCGCTTGAGGGGAAGTGGTTCGACGGGAAAACCATCGGCAAAAATTACCAAGCGGCGCTCGCCGAGTAGAGCGCCCGGGATCACCGTTGGCTCGGCAGCACCGCGATGATCGAGATCAGGATCAGCGGCATCATGATCATTCCCACGACGATCAACTGAGGGGCGATAAAGAGAAGGAGCCGGACAAAGGGGATGAACAGCAGGAAAATCGGGGCAAGGCCGATGATCAAGATCGCATCGTTCAAGGCCTTGGCCTTGACCCACGACCAACACCCGGCGATGACCGTGCAGTATCCCACGAAAAAGACGATGATGCCGGAGAAAAACGCGGTGGGCCGGGGCAGTAATAGGCCCCGGCGGTCGAGGACCAACGCGATTCCACAGACGATCGCGGTAATCCCGAGGATGATTCCGATCGCGGCGTTTCGCCGATACCGCGCGCCGCGGTGGGACCGATGATGCCGCGACCGGTGGTATGGAAGGGGGTAATCCATAGGCTTTCCGTGTAATCACGGCGGCCGTCCAGGTCAATGCATTTCCCGTTACGACGCCTCCGCCGCGACCCGCGCGATGGCGGTTCTCAACGCATGGGAGCTTACCGGCTTCACCAAATGCGCCTCGAAACCGGCGCTCTTGCTCTGCCGGATGTCGTCCTCCGTTCCGAAGCCGCTCAGGGCGATTCCGCGAAGGCCGTAGAGGTTGCGGACTTCCCGCATGATGTCCAGTCCGCTGCCGTCGGGCAACCCCACGTCGCTCACCAGCAAATCGAACGGCTCTTTTGACGCGGCCGCCAGAGCGCTCCGGACGCAATCGGCCGTCGTCACGGAGTATCCCCACCGTTGCAGCAGCCGCGCCATGGTATGCAAGGTGTCCGCGTGGTCGTCCACAAGCAGGATTCTCCGGGACGCCCCCGTCTCCGGCACCGGGGGGGCCAAGGGAGCGGACGCGGCGGCTTCCCCGGCGCTGACGGCAAACTCCACGGTGAACGTGGTCCCCTTCTCCTCGCCCTCGCTGAAGCACGCGATGCTGCCGTGGTGCATTTCCACGATGGTCTTGGCGATGTGCAAGCCCAGCCCCAGGCCGCCAAAATGCCGCGATTTGGTTTTTTCCCCCTGTTCGAAAACCTTGAAAATACGCGGCATGACCTCGGGCTCGATCCCGATCCCGGTATCGGCGATTTCAATCGCCAGCCGGTCATCATTGTTGGCGGTGCGGATGCTGATTCGCCCGTTTTCGGGGGTAAACTTCACGGCGTTTTTCAGCAAATTCCAAAACACCTGTTGCAGCCGCGCCGGATCGCCCCGCAGATGATGGCGGGTGGCCGCCAGCTCCAGCGAGACCGCCTGGCGCTTTGCCTCGATCTCCCGCCGGCAGACCGCCAAAGCCATTTCCAGGCAGGCGTGGATGTCCGTGGGCTCCAGGTTCAATGCGATCTTGCCGAGGCGGATCTGCGTTACGTCCAGCAAGTCGTCGATCAACCGCGCCTCCAATTCCACGTTGCGGCGGATGAGTTCGACATCGGCTTGGGGCAGGCCGGGCGTGCCGCCTTTTTCAAAGTCCGTGACCGAGGCCAATACCGGCATCAACGGGGTGCGCAATTCGTGGCTGAGTGTCGCGATAAACTGGTCCTTGGCCTGGTTGGCGGCCTCGGCGGCTTCCTTCGCCTGCTTGAGGCTGTCTTGAATCCGCTGGCGCTCGGCCACTTCCTCTTCCAACGACTGGTTCCGATTCGACAATTCCTCCGTTTTGCGCCGCACCTGGCGCTTGAGCAGCATGTTCCCGCCCACGGAAAGGATCAGGAGCGAGACGGCGGGCCCGAAAATCCAGGGGATGTAGGGAGGGATTTGGAACGGCTCGGTCTCCCCCCACTGCTTGAGGATCTTCTGATAGGTGGAGTCCGGGTTCCCTCTTTCCGCAAGGATGTGGCGGTCAATCATGTCCAACAGATCCAGGTTTTTCCCCCGCGTTGTTCCAAACACAAAAACGCGGGGGCTGAACACAAACGGGGTCACATTGATGGGGTATTTCTTTTCAAAATACCGGCCGGCCGCACGTTCCGTCACCACTGCCGCGACCTTGCCTTGGCTAAGGAACTGAAACGCCTGCTCGATATCGTCCACTTCCACATACTCGGGCCGGATGCCGATTTCGGTGGCGAGGTTTTTGAAAAGATCCAGGTTCAGATCAGCGCGAAGCCCCGCCACCCGTTTCCCATCCAGGTCGAGAAGGGATTCCGCTTTCGTGCTTTTCGCCGTGAATACCTGCGTCCAGGAAAAGAACACCGGCTGTTTGTTGACGCTCACTTCGCCCGCTTTTCCCCGCGCCATCCCGACCGCCAGGATGAGATCGATCTTTCCCTCTTTCACCCACCTCAGGTTTTCCGCCCATGAGCCGTGGACATAGGTGAGTTTTAGCCCCTCCTGCCGGGCGATATCGGCGATGATATCCGCGAAAATCCCGACCGGGGCTCCCTTGGCATCGAGGGAGACCAACGGGGGTTCGTCGTAGGTGCCGACGCGGACTTCTCTCATCGCCAACGCGCCCGGCACCGGCAGAAAGAGGAAAAAGAGTGCGAGAAGAAGCAGCCTGTGTTGCCCGCGACCATCAATGGCTGTCATGGCCCAATAGATAGAGTATCCGCGGAAAAAAGTTTTCAGAAGAGATGGGAGCGCAACGCGAATGCAATAAGAAAACGGATGCTACCACCCCTTTTGGTTTACGGGAATCTCCTTTCCTCAAAAAGCGCGAGGCGCAAAGCCCATGAATTCTAAAAGACGGGGAGGAATGAGGAAACCAGGAAGCCAGGAAACAGAGTTCTGATTCCCGGCAACTTCTCTTCTTCCTGGTTTCCTGGATTCCTAATTCTTAGTGAATTCGTGAACAGGCCCTAGCTAAACCACTCTTTGGCTTTCTCGAAGAAGCTCTTGTGCAGCGGCGTGTTTTCGTCGCCGCAGAGGTTGGCGAATTCCTCCAGCTTTTTGCGCTGCTCGGCGTTGAGCTTGCTGGGGACTTCCACCAAAACCCGCACCAGCAGGTCGCCCCGCTGGCTGGAGCTGAGGACGGGGACCCCTTTGCCGCGCAGCTTGAAGGTGGTGCCGCTCTGCGTCCCGGCCGGGATTTTGAGCGAGGCCTTGCCTTCCAGCGTCGGGACGTTCACCTCGCCGCCCAGCGCCGCCGTGGTAAACCGGACGGGCACTTCGCAGTAGAGGTTGTCCTCGTCGCGCTCAAAGACTTCGTGTTCCTTGACGTGGATGACGACGTAGAGATCGCCCGGAGCGCCGCCGCGCAGCCCGGCCTCGCCGTTGCGGGAGCTGCGCAGGCGCGCGCCGTCCTCGATCCCGGCGGGAATCTTGAGCTTGATGCGGGTGCGGCCTTCGACACGCCCCTCGCCGCCGCAGACTTTGCAGGGGTTGGATACGATCTGGCCCGAGCCGTGGCAGCGCGGGCAGGTCTGGGCCACTTGGAAAAATCCACGGGAGGCGATCACTTGGCCCCGGCCCCGGCAGGTCGGGCAGGTGGTGACTTTGGAGCCGGGCTCCGCGCCGCTGCCGTGGCACTTGCCGCAGGCGTCGAGCTTGGAGATCTCGATCTCTTTTTCACAGCCGAAGGCCGCTTCTTCCAGGCGGATCTGCAAGTCGTAACGCAGGTCGGAGCCGCGCTGGCGCGCGTCGCCCTGGCGTCCGCCGCCGCCCATGCCGCCGCCGCCGAAAAATTGTTCGAACACGCCGCCTCCTCCCGCGCCGAAGACCTCGCGGAAGAGGTCGAAGGGGTCGTGGAAGCCGCCCCCCGCGCCGCCGGCGGGACCGGCCGTTCCCTGGGCAAACGCCGCGTGGCCCATCCGGTCGTAGGCGGCCCGCTTGTTGTCATCCATCAGGATGTCGTAGGCTTCGCCCAGTTCCTTGAATTTCTCTTCCGCGGCGGGATTGCCCGGGTTTTTGTCCGGGTGGAATTTCACCGCGAGTTTCCGGTACGCCTTCTTGATTTCGTCCGCTGTGGCCGATCTCGCTACGCCCAGCACTTCGTAATAGTCGCGCTTTGTCACCGTCATGCCTTGCCTTTGGAAACGAATACGTTGGCGGCCCGGATGAGGCGGTCGCGCAGTTTATACCCCTTGCGGAGCTGCCGGATGACGATGCCTTCGGCGACGGTGTCGCTGGCTTCGTGCCCGACGGCTTCGTGGAAGTTCGGGTCGAACGGCTTGCCTTCGGCCTCCACCGCTTCCACGCCGCAGGAGGCGAGGAATTCCTGGAATTGCTTGGCCACCATCTCAAAGCCGACGATCACGCCCTGGCTGCCTTCGGCTCGCGCCGCCTGGAGGCCCAGTTCGAAGTTGTCCAGGAGCGGGATCAGCCGTTCGATCAGCGCCGCGTTGGCGTATTTGACGGCTTCCTCTTTTTCGCGGATGGCGCGCTTGCGGTAGTTCTCGAAGTCGGCCTGGGTGCGCATGGCCAGGTCGCGGAAACGCTCCATATCGGCCTGGAGCTGCGTCTCTTCCGCGCCGTTCTCCGTGGCGGGGGCTTCAGGGGCCCCGGCTGCCGCGGCTGCCTCGGCGGCTTGGGCGGACGGCTCGGCGGGGGCGGGTGTTTTGGGTTCCGGTTTCAAATTCTGGTTGCTCATAAAAAAGGTTTTTGCGGGCAGGCGGCGCGGCGGCGCGCCTCGGAGCGGTAAACGAAGGGACAGCCCCGGGAATTTCCCGGGCTTTCCATCCAAGACGCCTCCCCCGCGCTCTTTGAAAGAGTGATCCTACCGAACCAGCCCCGGCTGTCAATGCCCGGCCGGTTGAGGGCTTATTCGGGGTGGGCGAGGTCCTGTTTGAGGTATTCCAGGACGTCCTTGAACTTGGTGAGGTTGCCAGGGGCGACTTCCACCAGCGCTTCGTGCGCCTCCAGCATCGTCTTGGCCTGGGCCGTGCGATCGACGGCGGCGTCGGTCTCGATCGGCTCGGTTTTTACCGCCGGTTCGCCGCCTAGCGGTGCGATTCCGCACAGATCGAGGGCGAAAAGGCGGTCCAGCCCCAGGTTGCGCAGCAGGTCGCCGTTGCGCTCGTTCAAGTGGATGACATGCAGGGCCCCCTGGCCGATTTCCCGCAGGCGCAGGGCGATCCCGGCCAGCGTCCCCATGAAGGTGGAGTCCATCACGGGGCAATGGAGCAAATCGACCACGAACTCCCGATGGCCCCGGTTGATCATGGCGCGGGCGAATTCCTTCAAGCCGGAGCTGTTGAGGAAGGAACCTTTCCCTTCCACGCGAACCCAGACGACTTTGTTGGAACAACCGACAAGGATGCTGCTTTGAGTACTCACGGCTTGGGAGGGAATGTAAGAGGTGCCCTTGCGCGGTGTCAAACGCCCCAGGGCGGTTTTTCGTTGGAGTGCCTGATTATTTTTAACCCGCTATATACTATACGCTAATTCCAAAGGAAGGATTGCGTGAGCGCGACCACTTTGCCGTTTTCGATGAGCAGCGCCCGCCAGGCCGTTACCCGCCCGTCTTGGTGATACGCGTCGCCCACCACTTTGAACGAGGTTTCGACGGTTCCCTTGGCGGCCGGCACGTCCACTTCCTGGGCCTGCACGTAAGCGCCCAGGTTTTCCTGCCGGTATTCCAGGCGGACCGTCAGGTGGGCCGGGCGCTGTGCCCGCCACCAGAAATGGAAATAGTGCCCCTCGCTCGCGGTGATTTCGTTCCCCATGATGGCGCCGTAGCCGAGCCGTTCGCGCTCAAAGCTGACCATCGCGTTGGTCGTCTGCTTTTCCTCCTTGCGGTCGTGGACGAAGAGGCTGGTTTTGCGGAAGGAAAACGCCGGATCAATCGCCAGCGGCACCACGTCGGCGCGGTGCAGCAACCTCGGCTGCGATTGGGGAGTGGAAACGGCGCATCCGCCCGCCAGCACGGCGAAAAGGAGGCACACAATCGGAAGCGGACGGATCATGGTGGGGCAGACTACGGAAGGGGGCGCGAAATCGCAAGCAAAGCCGGAGAAAACCGGCCGTGCCGCCGGGGTTTCGCCGCTAGGTCTCCGGCGGGACTTCGGGGAGTTCGCCGTCCTCCAGGGCGTCCGCGTCCAGCGGCTCGGAGATGCGGTATTCCTCTCCCAGCCATTTTCCCAGGTCAACCTGCTTGCACCGCACGGTGCAGAATGGGCCCAGAGGCTCGGCAAAAAAGTCGTTTTCGCGTCCGCAGATGGGACACCGGATCAATGTGGCCATAGAGAGAAAGAAACCTCACGCAAAGCCGCAAGGACGCAAAGGAAAAACGTCCGTTTCGCGGCGAAGTTGACGCTTTACGCCGCGTAGTGGAACGTGACCGGCTTTTCCACCTCCGGGTGGAGGCTGGCGTGGACGGGGCAGGTCAGGGCCGCCCGTTCCAAGGCGGGATTTTTCTCGATCCCGGCGGGCAGCCAGATTTCCGTGGTCAGCCGCGCGATGCGCCGGGGCGGCGTCTGCGTCATTTCCTTGGAGACTTCGATGCGCATTCCTTCCAGGGAGAGGCCGTGGGATTCGGCGTAAATCCCCATGATCGTTGCCATACAGGCCCCGAGGGCCCCGGCCACGAGGTCGGTGGGGGAGAAGGATTCGCCTTTGCCGTGGTTGTCCACGGGGGCGTCGGTTTCGAGTGTCCGCCCCGAGGGGCCGTGTGTGGCGACGGTGTGCAGGCCGCCGGTGTATTCGAGAGCGATTTTGACCATAAAACGGGATGTCTGGTTGCGAAAGAGGGCGACTTTACCAGCCGCCCAGCATCCCGCCAAGGTTGGAAACGCTCCCGTCGGGGCAAACGACGACGATGACCCTGCGCGAGCCGCCACGTACGGAATCCTGGCCCGGGTTTTTGGGCAGCCCCTCGAGGTGCACCCTCCAGCCCGCCTCCTCTGGGCCGGGCGGCTCGGCGGCCGCCGGGTTCGGGGCAAAATCGAGCGCGGGATATTTTTCGGAGGCGTAGCTCCGGGCGATCTGCACGGCGCTTGCCCTGGAAACGGCCGGTTTGGACGGCGGCCCGCCCACGGCGGCGGGATGCCCCGCGCAAGCGGTTAATGCCGCTACGGCCCCCAAGATCGCGAGTTTTCCAAAAAAAGAGGGGGTCTGTGTGCGCATCCGTGAGGAACGCATCTTCTCAAAACCAAGCCTCTCCAGCAATAGGGGACTCCCCGCGCGGCGTCCGCTGCGGCCCCTCAGGGTTTCCCTTGCGCCTTGGAGATCTTTGCCGGGAGAGCCTTGTTCCCGGCGTCCAGTTCAAGGGCTTTTTTCCAGGCGTCCACGGCTTTGGCGCGTTCGCCGGTGGCGGCGTAGGCGTCGCCCAAATGCTCCAAGACCACGGCGTCCGGCTCCGGGAGCGCGGCGACGGCTTTGAGCAGGTTGGCGACGGCTTGCGGGTAATCGCCCGTGACGAAGTAATACCAGCCGAGGCTGTCGAGATAGGCGCCGTTTTTCGGCTCCTGGACCAGCGCGCGCCGGACCAGTTCCCCGGCTTCCTGCAAGTGCACGCCGTGTTCGATCCACATGTAGCCGAGGTAGTTGCGCGCCGGGGCGGCGTTCGCCTGGTCGAGAGCGATGCTCTTCTGGAGCAGGGCGGCGGCCCGCTCCAGGTCCCCGGCTTGTTCCGCGGCCATTCCGTAGGCGAAATAGAAGGAGGCGTTGGGAAGCTCCGGCTTGGAGGCGGGGGCTTCGCGCAGGGTCTCTTCAAACATTTTGAGCGCTTCGGCGTATTGGTGCGCCTGCGACAGGGTCACTGCCAGGGAATACGTCACCAGCGCCGTGCCGGGGAAGCGCTTGCGGGCTTGCCCGAGTGTGGAAAGGGCTTGTTCGCTGTGCCCCAGGCGCATTTCCAGGTCGGCCACGCGCAGGTAGGCCGGAGCGATGGAGGGGTCGAGCCGGATCACTTCCCGGTACGCCACGAGCGCCTCTTCCACGCGGCCGTCCAGGAGGTGGATGTCGCCCAGGAGGGCCTGGGTTCCCACCCGCTGCGGAGCGTCGGCGGCCATTTTTTGGAGCACTTCCAGGGCTTGGTCGCGGTGGCCGCCATCCATGAGCGCGCGGGCCAGTTTGTCGCGCAGCCCCAGGGCGTCCTCGGAAGCGGGCTCGTCCTCTGTGGCGATGGCCTTGCGGTAAAGGGGAATGGCCGGCTCGAATTGCCGGGTTTCGTAGTAAAAATCGGCCGCCTTGACCATGGTATCCGGGCTGCCGGGATCGCAGGCCAGCGCTTTTTGGAAGAGGCTGTTGAGCCGCCGGAGTTTTTCGGGGAGCACTTTGCCGCCTTCCTGGACGTCCAGGCGCGTGCACAGCTCCGCGAGCTGGCTCCAGAATTCGCCGTCCTTGCTGTCGCTTTTGAGGGCTTTTCCAGGACGGACTCGGCCTTTTTCGGCTGTCCTCCCTGGCTGTAAAGCTCGATGAGCACCAAATAGGGCCCGATCGCGCCGGGGTCGAGTTCCAGCGCCGTGGTGGCCTGTTTGATCGCCAACGCCGGC
>JAQTMF010000084.1 GCA_028714515.1 Chthoniobacteraceae bacterium
CGGCCCGCCGATGTGCCCGCCGGGGGAAGCGTGGAAATCGCGTTTGAGTGCGACGCCCCGGCCGTTCCCGGGCGCTGGGCGCAGGGGGTGGCCAGTCTCTCCGGCGACGCGCTCCCCTTGGACGACGCGTATTGCTTTGCCCTGCCGGTGGCGCAGACGCCCCGGGTGGTGGTGGCCGAGGGGACCGCGCTCGGGCCCGAGACGCTCCGGCCCGGATATTTCCTGAAGAAAGCGCTCGCCGCCGGTTCGGAGCCGCCCATCCAGGTCCGCTCGATCTCCGCCGCGCAACTCGACGAAACGGCGCTCGAAACGCAAACGGCCGTGTTCCTGGCGGGCCCGGGGCGCTTGAGCGACCGGAGCGCCGCGCGGCTGGAGCGCTTCCTCGCGGGCGGCGGCACGGTCGTCCTTTTCCCGGGCGACCAGACGCCGCTGGGGCAGGACGCGGCTTTTCTGCCCGGCACGCCCACCGCGCTGCGCTCGCTTCCGGCGGGCCGCCAGCCGGTGCGGATCATGGATCCCGCGCACCCGCTCTTTGCCGGGGCGTGGGATTCCGGCGTCCCCTTCCCCGCGCTGCCCCAGCAGCGGGTGCTGGATTGGAAACTCCCCCCCGACGCCCGCGCGCTCCTCACCCTCGGCGCGGCGGAAAGCGCGGGGCTCCCCCTGCTGATCTACGCCGAGCACGGCCCGGGGCGCGCGATCGCCGTCAACGCCTCCGCCGACCGGACATGGGGCGATTTGCCCCTCTCGCCCGCGTTCGTGCCGCTGGTGCAGCAGATCGCCCGCTTTTCCGCCACCCCCGGCCTGGCCCCTTTCCAGCTCACCGTGGGCGACCCGATCCCGCTTTCCCCCGCCCTCCCGCGCGGGAAGCCGGTGCGGATCACGGAGCCGGGAGGTTCCTCCCGCTCGCGTGTTTTTAGCGCCGCCGACGGCAGCCGCACGCTCCTGATGGAACGCGCCAGCCGCGCCGGGTTCTACCAGGCGGACGCCGACAACGGGAGCGCGCTGCTCTACGCCGTCCATGCGGACCGCGCCGAATCCGCGCTGGCCGCCCTGGCCCCGGGGGAACTGGAGAAAGCCACGCCCGTTGCCCAGATCACCGGGCGCGACGCGCTGGCGCAATGGCTCGCCAAGAACCAGGGCCTCGTACCGCTGTGGCCGCTCCTCCTGCTGCTGGCCGCCGCCGTCTTTGCGGTGGAGGGGGTGCTATCCAACGTGCTCGCCCGCCGCCGCTCGCAGGGAGAAGGCAAGACCATCGCCACGGGCCGCCTGAACCGCCGCCGGATGGGGGTTCCGTTTTACGGGAAACCGGAGGGAGCGCCATGAACGACCTGGTTTTCCACCCCGTGCTGGCGCTCCCCTGGCTCCTTCTATTGGCGCTGGGGACGCTGGCCGCGATTCTCTGGAGTCTGGGCCGGGGCGTCCGTTCGCGGCCCCGGGCGATCGCGCTGGCCGTGCTCCGCTGCGGGGCGCTGGCCGCGCTGCTCCTCCTGCTCGCCCAGCCGCAGCGCCGCCGGGAGGAAATCACGGTCTTGCGCCCGCAACTGGCGGTGCTCGTGGACAACTCGCAAAGCATGGCCGAGAAGGTGGACCCGAAACAGCCCCCGCGCGCCGCCCGCGTGGCCGAGTGGCTCCGCTCCCCGGCGCTGAAGGCCGCCCGGGCCGACTTCGACGTTCGCCTCTTCGCTTTTTCCGACGCGCCCGCAGAGGTCCCCTCCGCCGACGCGCTGAAGTTCGACGGCGCGCAATCCCGGCTCACCGATTCCCTGGCCCGGCTGGAGGAACACTTCCGGGGGCAGCCGCTCGCGGGCATCCTTCTTCTCTCCGACGGCCTGGAGCGCGGCGGCGAGGCGCACCCCGGGCCCTCGCCCTCGGCGGCCCCGGCGGCGGAAACGCCCGGCGGCGAAGCCCGCGTCCCGGTGTTCGCGTTTGAGTTGGAGAGCCCGTTCCGGCCCAAGCAGCAAGCCCGGCGCGTTTCGCTGGCCAACCTCGACTACCCGCCGCGCATCGTCACCGGCTGGGACGCCGAGGCCCGCGCCGCGCTGACCGCCCGGGGCATGAGCGGCCAGACCCTCCGCGTCGAGTTCTGGCGCGAGGGGCAGAAAGCGGGCGAAACCGCCGTCGCCTTCAACGAGGACGAGCAGACGCGCCAGATCGCGTTCCCCCTTTCGCAGAGCCTCCCCGGGGTCGTGCATTACGAACTGCGCATCGACGATCCGGCGGCCGACGCCGACGCGAAAAAAGTCCCGTTCACCGTGGAGGCCATGGAGCCGGGCAACCGCATCCTCTACCTGCAAAACACCCTGGGCTTCGACTTCAAATTCCTGCGCAAGGCCATCGTGACGGACCGTAACCTGCAACTGAGCGCCTTTGTCCGCTGGGCCGACGGGCGGATCGTGGCCCTGGGCGGCCCGGACGGCAAAGCGCCCGCGGCGCTCGACCTCTCCGAGAACGCCCTCGCCGGCACGGCCGTCGTGATCCTGGGCGACCTGGCGCCCGACGCTCTTTCGCCCGCCCAGTGCGCGGCGCTGGCGCAGTTCGTCTCGCGCGGCGGCGGCCTGGTGATCCTGGGCGGATCGCATTCGCTGGCCAACCCGGCGTTTGCGGGCACGGCGCTGGGGCCGCTGCTGCCCATCCGGCTCCCGGCGGAATACCGCGAGGGGAATTTCCCGATGCACATCACGGATACGGGGCTCCACCACCCGGTCTTCGGCTCGCTTTTCACGGCCATCGAGGATTTTCCGCCGCTCTTGAGCGCCAACCTTGCCGGAGGCGCCGCGCCGCTGGCGGAGGTGCTGGTGGAGACGAGCGTGAACGGGAAAGCATTCCCCGTCATCGCCGCCATGCGCCACGGCCAGGGGAGGGTCATCACCGTGGCCAGCGACACGCTCTGGCGCTGGCGGCTGGCCGCCAAAGGGTGGAGCGCGGAACGTTCCCCCTACGACACGTTTTGGGCGCAGTTGATGGACTGGCTGATCCCCAAGGAGCAGCAAAAGCAGGACGGCAACCGCCTGGAGCTTTTCTCCGAGCGCACTCAGTATTATTCCGAGGAACGGCCGGAACTGCGCGCGCTGCTGCGGACGGCCGCCCCGAACGCGCCCGCCCCGGCTTCGATCCCGTTGAAGCTGCGCACGCCGGATGAGAAAATCTTTGAATACACGCTGCGCCCGGCCCAGTGGACGGGCCGCGACGGCAAGAAGGTCTCCGGCTTCCGCGCCACCGTGGAGCCGAACGTTCCCGGGATCTTCCGCGCCGAGGCGGCCGTGACCGTGCAAGGGGCGGCCGTCACGGGCGAGACGCGCTTTCTGGTCATCCAGCCCCCGACGGAACAGACCGGCAAACCGATCGACAAGGGCGCGCTGCAACGGATTGCCCAGGCCCACGGCGGGAGATATTATCCGCTCGGCGCGTGGGATCGCTGGCGCAACGATCTGCACGTCGCCGAACAGCACACTTCCAAAATCGAACTCACCGACCTGTGGACGCACCCGCTGCTGGAGGCCGCCTTGCTCCTCCTGCTCGCCGCCGAGTGGGCCGCCCGCAAATACTGGAATTTGCCATGATGAAGCTGAGAGAGATGAAGTTGAGAGTTGAGAGGGGAGCCATCCTCGCGCTTTTCCTCGCGCTGGCGCTTACCGCGAGGGCGCAGACCAATCTCGTCCCCAACGGCGACTTCCGCGCCGCCGATCCGCTCCAGGGCTGGCGCATCGACTTCCCCTACGCCGGGCCTTACGTGAAAAACAAGGATTACGTCAAAGTGACCACGGAACACGCGCCGCAACCGGGCGGCAAGTGCGTCGAAATCGCCCTGCCGCCGGGCGTGGCGGGTAACGAGGGGGGGAAGATCGAGAGCGCGTTCCTGCCCGCCGTGCCGGGGGCGACTTACCGCGTGGAGATCGATTGCCTGACGTGGGATTTCTCCGCCAAGACCTTCGTGGAAGCGTGGATCGCCGATCCCGCGCCGATCCCGCAGCCGGATAAGTTCCGCGTTCCCGCCGAGCCGGGCCATCCGCCGCTCCTGACGATTTACCGCGCGCCGCTTCCCGATCCGAAGGGCCGCTCGAAGACGTGGCAAACGGTTTCCCGGGAGTTCACGCTGCCCAAAGCGCGCCCCGTGGGCGGCAACGACATCGCGCCGCGCTACCTGACGCTCAAGGCGTATACCTACGAGGGAACCCCCAACGGCGGGAAGTCCTATTTCGCCAACTTCCGGCTCTACAAAATCAAAGATCCGCAATAACTCCATGGCCCTCTCACCCGAAATCGTTCACGCCCGCCTGCGCGCCATCGCCCGGCGTCTGCGCTGGCTGCGTTGCGCCCGGGGCGTCCTTTCGGGCGCGGCGGGCGGGGCGGCCATGCTCTGCGTCCTGCTGCTCGCCGACGCCCAGTTCCACTTCGGCCCGGCCGTCCGCTGGACCGCCTTCGCGCTCGTCGCCGCGCCCATGTTGGCGGGGCTGGCGGGCGGGCTCTGGACCGCGCGGCGGCGCGTCTCCGAATCCGGCGTTGCCCGCCGGATCGAAACGGCGGCGGAGGGGAGCGGCAACGCGCTGATCAGCGCCGTACAGTTCGACCGCGAACTGGCCCCCGGCGCGCCGCTGCGGGAGGCGCTCTTCCAGGAAATGCGCAACCCGTTCCCGCGCGTAAACTGGGGCCTCGTGTTCGACTTGCCCCTCCTGCGCCGGATCGCCCTCATCCTGGGCGGGGCGCTGGCCGTGCTGGCGTTGATCGCCCTCGCGCGCCCGCTCGTTTTCGCCAATTCCGCCGCCCGAATCTTGCTGCCGGGGAGGGCGATCGCGCCGCTCACGCACACGCGGATCGCCGAGCTGACGCCGGGCAACACGCGCGTCGTCAACGGCCGCGAGCTGACTGTTTCCGCCCGGCTCGACGGGCAAATTCCCCGGGGCGTCTGGCTGGAAACCCGCGCTCCCGGCGGCGGCTGGCAAAAGCGGCTGATGGACCACGAGATCGGCTCCGCCGTGTTCACCTGCGCGTGGAGCGAGGTGCGCGAGCCGTTCGCCTACCGCGTGGCGGCCGGGGACGCCATCTCGCCCGTCTGCCAGATCGACGTGCGCCCCCGCACGGCGCTGGTGCGCCGCGCGGCCCTCCTCACGCCCCCCGCCTACACCCGGCTGGAGCCGGAGACGCGCCGCGACTTCGCCGCGCTGCAAGGGGTCACGCCCGGCTCGCGCGTGGCGTTCACCCTGGAGTTCAACAACCCGCTGGAGGAACTCCGGTGCGACGCCCCGGATTTCACCGTCCAAAAAGTCTCCCCCACCGCGTGGACCCTCGGCGGCGTGCTCAAGGCCAACGCCACGCTGCGGCTCGACTTCCGCGACACCGACGGCGTGGCCGACTCGGAGAGCCTGCCCGTGGCCGTCGCGCCCGACGA
Source organism: Chthoniobacteraceae bacterium (assembly GCA_028714515.1). Classification (GTDB taxonomy): domain Bacteria; phylum Verrucomicrobiota; class Verrucomicrobiia; order Chthoniobacterales; family Chthoniobacteraceae; genus UBA695. The sequence goes on from JAQTMF010000084.1 coordinate 5,387, forward strand.
GCCGCCGCGGGTCACCGTCACCACCCCGCCGGAGGGGAAGGAAACTTTCGCCGCCCCCACCGACGCGCTGGCGGTCACGTTCACCGCGACGGATAATTTCGGCCTCGAATCCGCCGCGCTCTACCGCACCAGCGACGAGACGCAGGAGGCGGAACAAATCGCCCTCTGGAAAGAAGCGGCGGGGAGAAAAAGTTTCTCCGCCACGCTCAAAGTCCCCCTCGCGCGCTATGCCCGCGACGGCCGGGTGACGCTCGCCCTCGTGGCCAAAGACCAGAACAACGTGACCGGCCCGGGCGTCACGTGGTCGCGCCCGCTGGTGGTGACGTTGCGCTCGCAGGAACAGCTCCAGGCGCAGCAGGAAAAAGCCGCGCAAACCGCCGCCGCGAGCATGGATGCGCTCGTCAAGCTCCAGCAAACCAACCTCGCGCTCACTCAGAACGCCCTCGCCGCCGGACGCGATCCCGCCGCCCCGCAGCCGCCGCTCCCGCCGCTGCTTGAGCGCCAGGCGCAGATCGCCGACACCGGGCGCACGCTGGCCGCCACGGCCGCGCCCGATGTGCGCGCGCTGTTGCAGCCGCTCGCCGACAAGGAACTCCCCGCCGCCGTCCTCGCGCTGCGGAACGCCGCGGCCGCCACCGCCCCCGAGCCCCGGATCGAGGCTCTGGGCCAGGCCATCGCGCTCGAAGCCGCCATCCTGGCCCGGCTGCAAGGGGCCCGCCAGGCCGCCGCCGCCGAGGCCGTGAAGGGGAAAATCCAGGACCTCCTTTCCACCGTGGAGGAATTGCTTCGCAACGAGCGTCTCCTTTTCCGCGACACGAACCGCGCCGCCAAGGGAGAAGCAAAGCCGCTCGCCGAGCGCCAGGACGCGCTTGCGGAGAAAACGGCGGGCGTCCGCAAATCGCTGGAAAAATCGGCGCGGGACGCGTCGGTGGGCGACGAGGAATTCCGCGCCCGGCTCACCAAAGCCGCCGGGATGTTCCAGGAATTCACGCTGTATGAGAAAATGCTCGCCGCCGCCGAGCACCTGCAATCCGCGGCGTATCCCCTCGCGGCGGGCGAGGAAAAGGAGGCCATCGCCGGGCTGGCGAAGATCGTCGAAATGCTCAACCAGTGGCAGCTCGCGGAAGCGCAGCGCGAGGCCGAGAGTCTCAAGCAGGCCGCCAAGGCCATGGCCGACAAGCTGGAAGCCTTGGCAAAACTCCAGCGCGACGTCGTGGAGAAGAGCAAGGAGGCCGCCCGCAAGGCCGACATGCGCCCGCAGGACGCCGCCACCGCCGAGGCGATGCGCAAGGCCAAGGAACAGGAGGAAAAAGCCGTGGAGCAGATGCTCACCGACGCCCACCTCTTCCCGGACATCAAGCCCGCCAACGAGCTGCGCGGCGAGCTGACGCAGATTTACGAGGATGTGATCCAGGCCGACAAGGCCGAGGCCGAAGCCGGGACGCTGAAGGTCAACGAGGTGGCGGTGCAAAAGGAGGACAGCCTCCTCAAAGCCATCGAGCAGGCGCAGAAAGTGGCCGAGGACCTGGAAATGTGGCTCAGTAATACCAACGACACCACCAAGTGGCTCTGCGAAAACTTCGACAAGTCGGAAATGCCCGACATGCCCAACCTGCCGCTGCCCGACGCTTTTGAGGACCTCGTGGGCGACCTCCTCACGGAACAGGAGGGGCTCGCGCAGGAGGCGATGGACGCCGCCTCCAACCAGGCGCTTGCCCAGGCGCAGCAAGGCTGGGGCGTGGCCGACGGCCCCATGCCGGGCTTCAGCGCCCAGGGGAAATCCGGCAACACCCGCCCCAACAAAAACGAGCAGAACGGCCGTTCCAGCGGCGGCCGCGAGGGGATGAGCAACGGCGAAATGGTCGGGGACACGGCCAGCAACCTGGAGGGGACGACGCCGGACACCCGCCGCACCAACGACCCGATGCAGCAGGGGCAGATCAAGGATAACGGCGGCATCCAGCAAGCCCGCGCCACCGGCGGCGGCAAGGCGGGCGGGTTCAGCGACCGCAACGGCATGGACGGCAACGCGCCCGTGCGCCCCAGCAACGCGCCCCGCATGGCCGCTGCCGACGCCCTGGCCGTCCAGCAGGCGCTGCTTTCGGAAAAAACGTCCAAGACTTACAGCCAGGCCACGCTCCTCTACCTGCGCGCGGGCGGTCTCCCCGGCGTGGCGCGGCTCATGGACCAATCGCAGGCGGCGCTCAAGGAAGGCCGCCTCGACGACTTCCGCAGCCTGCACCAGAAGATCGTCACGCAACTGCGCGAAGTGCAGGGCGGCGTGCTGCCGGGCAATGTCATGACGCTCTCCAGCGGCGACGCCCCCCGCGCCCAGGAGAAACGCCTCCTCGGCGGCGACGAGGGGGAGGCTCCGCCCGCCTACCAGAAAGCCGTGGAAGAATATTACCGTACGCTCCAGCCATGAAACGCGCGCTTCTTTCGCTCCTCGCCCTCCTCTGGCTCCCGGCGCTGGCCGCGGGCGCTAACCCGGCGTGGAGCGTCGCCGACGCCCCCTACCGCATTCCGGTCCGCCTGAAGACCGCCCCGGAAGTCGCGGAAGCGGGCATCGAGATCAACATCCAGGAATTCGGCCAGACGCGCCCGGATCTGGGCGACCTGCTCCTCACCGACAGCAACGGGACGCCGCAGCCGCTGGCGAAGATCGGGCGGCGCACCGGCGGCCGCGTCCTCTTGCTGGCGCAAAAACTGGAGCCCGACGCCCCGTATTTCCTCTACTTCGGCGGCGGCGTCCAGCGGCAATCCCCCGCGTGGAACCCGAAAACCAGCCTCCTGATGGAGACAAAGCCCGCGCCCGACGATCTCAAATTCGACTCCCTGGCGTCGCTCCAGGCCGCGTGGACCAAGACGGCGGAAGCCCCCGGGGCGACCTTCGTCGGCCAGATCTTCCACGGCGGCAACCCGTTCGGGCTCAACGCGAATTTTCTCACCCACTACAGCGGCTACCTGCGCGTGCCGCAGACGCGGGAGATCACATTCTACACCCTCTCCTCCGACTGCTCCTTCGTGGTCATCAACAAGCAGGAGCAGCTTGGCTGGCCCGGGCGGCACTCCCCGGCCTCCGATCCCTCCAATGTCCACAAAAAGGCCGTTAACTGCCCGGCCGGGCTCGTCAAAATCGACTACTACGCCGCCAAGGGGGACGTCCCCGCCGGGGAACGCCTGGAAGCTCCCATGGTATTCGGCTGGCAGCTCCCGGACCACTTCGAAGCCATCCCGCCCGAAGCGTGGGTTCACCCCGGCTCGGCCCAACTCGGGGGGATCCATACCCAGGACGGCCAGCCCGTTCCGCTGCCCAAGGTGAACGTCGCCTCGTTCCTCGCCTTTGGCGGCCAGTGGCTCTACGAAACGCGGTTCGAGATCCGCCCGCCCCAGCCCGCCGCCACGGGCTGGACGGCCACCTGGAAGTTCGAGGACGGAGCCGCTGTCACCGGGACCGGCGGAACGCGCATCCTCACCGGCAAGGAAGCGCAGATGCTCCAATGCACCCTCTCCCGCAACGGCGTCACCTTCACCGCGCCGCTGATCGTCGCCGTTCCCGACCGCCTCCAGCGCGCGTCCGTCAACGAGCCGGCCGACGCCACCCGCTACTTCACCCTCCTGGAAGCCGAACCGGCCGAAGGGCTCGCGCCCGAGAGTCTCCGCGCCCGGCTGGCGCTGGCCTGCGAGTTTGGCACCGACGGGCAGATCGCCCGGCTCGCCGTTCCCTGGCTCCCCGGCGCGGCGCAAAAAGACCCGCTCTGGCTGCCCGCGCGGCTCGCCCTGCTGCGCACCCACGCCCAGACCGATCCCGTCCAGGCGCGGCAGGAATTTTACACCCTCTGCCAGACGCTCGACCCGGGGCTCCAAAAGCCCTATGCCGACGGCCTCGGCGCGGCCGAAATGGACCTCCTCGTCTTCTGCCTGCGCGACGCGGATGCCGTCGGCCGCCTCACGCAAATCGCCTTCCAGAACCCGAACCTGAGCCGCCTCGCCAAGATCCGCATCGGCGATCTGCACCGCCTGCTGGGCCATTACAAGGAAGCCGCCGCGCAATACCAGAACCTCGGCGCGCGGGGCCGCGACGCGGCGCTCGCCGTCAAGGATAGCGCCGCTTCGCTCGCCATCCGCGACCTGCTGGAGCGCGGCTTCCCCCGCGACGCCCAGGAGAAGCTCGCCGAATGGGAACAACGGCGGCCGATGGTGAAATTCGACGGCGACTTCCTGCTGCTGCGCGCGCGGACGCTCCTCGCCTTTGGGCGCTGGACGGAGGCGCTCGCGGAGCTGGAATCGTTCCAAAAGGTGCAGACGGACAGCCCCTTCCAAACCGACGCCCAGTTTTACATCGCCCGCGCCCGCTACGAGAAGGGGCAGAAGGAGGAGGCGCGCGCCCTCTGGAACGCCTTCCTCAAAGATTATCCCCAGCATCCCCTCGCCCGCCAGGCCAAGGAGTGGGCCGCCAAGCCATGAAGACGCTCTTTTTCCACGCCCTTCTGTTTGTGTGCCTCTGCACCGCCGCGTTTGCCCAGGCGGGGCGCATTTACACCGCGCCCGACCCGGCCGCGACCGGCGGGCTGGAGGGGAGCGTGGCCGAACCGCTCTCCCACGCCATCGCCGTGGAGCGCGACCGCACCCGCGTCTTCCTCGCCGCCCTCAACGCGGACGGCACCGCCTTCCGCTTCGAGCATCTCCCTGTGGGTAAATACGATTTGGTATTATTCTCCCGCGCCGGGACCGTTTATGAAGGGCTCGCGCTGGGCGATTCCCCCGCGTTTTCCGCCGCTTCCGCCAAGCACCTGGAAGAGCGCGTCGCCGCTTCCGACGGCTTTTTCAATCGCTATCGCATCCACCGCACCGGCGTCAGCGCGGACGGCGAGACGGCTCTCGCCTTTGTCGAACGCTTCCGCGCCAACAACGTCCTCAAGCAATCCGGCGAGGCGCTCGGGCAGATGGTCCGGCGCTTCGAGATCGCCGAGCTGACCAGCGCCTCCGACGACTGGCAACTGACCGCCTCGCGCCACCTCTACCGCGAGGGCGAGCCGATCCTGCCCCAATTCCGCTCCACCGTGCACGTCCCCGACCTCGGCGGCGTGCGCGTCATCTCCACGCTCCGCGCAATGGGCCCCGTGGCCCTTCCCAAAAATCCCTAATCCTTATGCCTCACATCCGTATCCAAGCCGGTTTCCAATGCGGGACTTCCTACCCGCTCCAAGACCAAAAACTGACCATTGGCCGCGCGCCCGACTGCCAACTGCGCGTGGATATCGACGGCCCGGCCTCGCGCTACCACGCCGAGATCTACCCGAGCGGGGCAAAGTGGTGCGTCAAAGACCTCGGCAGCCTCAACGGCACCAAAGTCAACAAAGAGCGGATCAAGGACGCGGTGCTCCACTCCGGCGACCGCATTATGGTCGGAGACTCCATCTTCGAGTTCCTTGAAAAAGACGCCAGCGCCGCCGGACCCGCCTCGCCCGAAGGCCTCACGCCGGAGCACGAGGCCATCCGCAACGTGATCGACCAGATGAGCCTCAAAACCAAGCGCATCGAAGCCGAAATCGGCAAGGCGATCATCGGGCAGAAAGAAATCGTCCGCCAGCTTCTCACCGCCATCGTCTCCAACGGCCACGTCCTCATGATTGGCCTGCCCGGCCTGGCCAAAACGCTGCTGGTCCGCACCGTCGCCGACGTGCTCGACCTGCGCTTCCGGCGCATCCAGTTCACGCCCGACCTGATGCCCTCGGATATCACCGGCACGGATATTCTGGAGACCGACGAGACGACCGGGCGCAAGGAATACCGCTTCATCAAAGGCCCCATCTTCACGAACATCCTGCTGGCCGACGAAATCAACCGGACCCCGCCGAAGACCCAGGCCGCCTTGCTGGAGGCGATGCAGGAACACCGCGTCACCGCCGCGGGCGAGACGTATCCGCTCGATCCCCCCTTCTTCGTCCTCGCCACCCAGAACCCGCTGGAACAGGAGGGAACGTACCCGCTCCCCGAAGCGCAGCTCGACCGCTTCATGTTCAGCATCACCATCGACTACCCGAGCGAGGCCGACGAGGAGACCATCGCCAAAGTCACCACGCGGCCCCGCGAGCTGGATCTGCAAAAAATCCTCGCCGGCCCACAAATCCTGGAATTGCAGGAGGCCGTGCGCAACCTGCCGATTTCCGATCACGTGGTGAAATACGCCACGCGGCTTGTCCGCGCCACGCGCCCCGGCGACCCGCGCGCGCCCGAGTTCATCTCCAAGTGGGTGCACGTGGGGGCGGGCCCCCGCGCCAGCCAATACCTCATCCTGGCCGCGAAGGCGCGGGCCGTCATTGAAGGACGTCTTCTTGTCACCGCCGACGACGTGCGCGCCAACGCCCGGCCCGTCCTGCGGCACCGGATGTTCACCAACTTCACGGCCGACTCCGAGGGGATCAACACCGACAAGATCGTGCAGAAGCTCCTGGAAGCCGTCCCGGAACCGGGAGAGAAAGATTACTGATTTTTTCGGTCTCCGGTTCCTTCGGCAAACCGCCGCGGCGGATGGCGCCGGTGTTGGGCCTGCAAGCGACCCGGCGTGGCATTGCCATGAGGAAACTCCCACCCAACGCCCATGCCTTCTACCTCGCTTTCGGGTAGACTTCCGCGCCTTTTTCGACGAATTCCCGCGATTTCTCTTCCAGGCCTTTGGTGAGCGCTTCTTCGGGGGCGATCCCCTGCTCTGCCGCGAATTTCCGCACGTCGTCGCTGATCTTCATGGAGCAGAAGTGCGGGCCGCACATGGAGCAGAAGTGGGCGGTCTTGGCTTGGTCTTGCGGGAGGGTTTCGTCGTGGAAGGCGCGCGCGGTGACGGGGTCGAGGGAGAGGGAGAACTGGT
>JAQTMF010000085.1:0-8304 GCA_028714515.1 Chthoniobacteraceae bacterium
GATGTCGCGGCTCCAGCGCAAGGTGGCCCGGGGGGTGATGGCGGACCCGGCCGTGGCGACGGTGGGCTCGTTCATCAGTTCGTCCAACAACGGCAGCATGTTCATTACCCTCAAGCCGCTGGCGGAACGCAAGGTGAGCGCGGACGAGGTGATCGCCCGGTTGCGCCCCAAGCTGGCGAATATCGAGGGGATCCGCTTGTTTCTCCAGCCCGTGCAGGATATCCGCGTGGGCGGGCGCAGCACGAAGACGCTGTACCAGTATTCGCTGCAAACGACGGATCTCAACGAGTTGAATTACTGGTCCAACCAGTTGATGGAGAAGCTCAAAACCCTCCCGCAGCTAAAGGATGTGACGAGCGACCAGTTGACGAGCGGCCTCCAGGCCAACGTGGAGATCGACCGCGACGCGGCGGCCCGGCTCGGGATTTCGCCCGCGGATATTGATAATACTCTATATGATGCCTTCGGCCAGCGCCAGGTTTCCACGCTTTACGAGCGCTATAACCAGTTCCACGTCATTATGGAGGCCGACCCGAAGGAACAGATGGACCCTTCGGCGTTGAAGAGAATTTACGTCAAGTCCAAGAGCGGCCAGCAGGTTCCGCTTTCGACGCTGGCGAAGTTTACGTTCAGCAATTCCTACCTTTCGGTGAATCACCAGGGGCAGTTCCCGGCGGTGACGCTCTCCTTCAACCTCGCGCCCGGGGTGGCGCTCGGCGAGGCGACGGCGTTGGTGGAAAAGGCGACGGAGGAGTTGCGGATGCCTTCGCGCGTGCAGGGGCGCTTCCAGGGGACGGCGCAGGTGTTCAAGCAGTCGCTCACGAACATGCCGCTGCTCTTTTTCGCGTCGCTGGTGACGGTTTATATTGTGCTCGGGATGCTTTACGAGAGCCTGGTGCACCCGATCACGATTCTGCTTTCGCTCCCCTCGGCGGGCGTGGGGGCGCTGCTGGCGCTGATGGCCTTCGGTTACGATCTTTCGCTGGTTTCCTTCATCGGGCTGATTCTCTTGATGGGGATTGTGAAGAAGAACGCGATCATGATGGTCGATTTTGCCTTGGACGCGGAGCGCAATGAGGGGCTTTCGCCGGAGCAGGCGATCTATAACGCCTGCGTGATCCGGTTCCGGCCGATCATGATGACGACGATGGCGGCGTTGCTGGGATCGGTTCCGCTTGCCGTCGGGTATGGCATCGGTTCGGAGTTGCGCCGCCCGCTGGGGATTGCCGTGGTGGGCGGGTTGCTCTTTTCGCAGGCGCTGACGCTCTTTACGACGCCGGTGGTCTATCTCTTTTTTGAACACTTGCGCCGGTGGGTGAAGCGGTGGCGGCGGGCTCCCCGCGCCGAGGCGGCGGTGGTAGTGGACGGATGAGAGCAATGGAGTTGCCGGGACAAGTGCGGTCCCAAATGGAGTTTGGGACCGAGAGCGCCGAGAGCGGGCGGCCCATGGTTATTTACGGATAGGCGGTTCTTCTCCGATGAGGAGGACGGGTTTGACGGTGGTGCCGCGCTTTGAGTCGGCGATGGCGCGGTTGATTTTCCCAAAGGGGTAGTATTTGAGGAGGCGGTCGAAGGGGAAGCGCCCGGCTTGATAGAGCCGGATCAGTTTCGGGATGAAGCGCTGGGGGACGGCGTCGCCCTGGATCACGCTTTTTACTTTGCGGCCGCCGGGCAGCCGGGAGGGGGCGCTCGCTCCGCTGAGGAGGGCCGCTTTTCCCCCGGGGTTGAGGAGTTCCGCCGCGAGGCGCTCCATTTCTCCGTCCGCGGTGCTCTCGACGATGGAGTCCACACCCGCGCCGGTGATGGCCCGGATGGATTCGGCCAGGTCGCCCCGGCTGTTGTCGATGAGGTGCGTGGCGCCCAGTTCGCGGGCGAGGCGCAGGCGGCGGCGGTTGGTGTCCACGGCGATGATGGGGGCGGCTTTGGCGATGCGCGCGGCCATGACGGCGGCGAGCCCCACGGAGCCCGCGCCAAAGATGGCGATGCTGGAACGGGCGCGGACGGCCAGGGTGTTGAGGACGGTTCCCGCGCCTGTTTGCAGGCCACAGCCCAGGGGCGCGAGCATTGCCAGGGGGAGGGTGCGCGGCACTTTTACCATGTTGCGGACGGTGGCCAGGGTGTGGGTGGCGAAGGAGGATTGGCCGAAGAAGTGGCCGCGCACGCCGCCTTGGAGGGCGTTGGTTCCGTCGAGGCGGGCGAACCCGAAGTTGGCTTCCCAGAATTGGCCGCAATCGACGGGGTGCCCGGCGCGGCAGGCGCGGCACCGTCCGCAGGATTGGTAGGAGAGCACGACGTGATCGCCGGGTTTGAATCCCCTCACCTTTTTGCCGACGGCCTCGACGATGCCCGCGCCTTCGTGCCCGAGGACGGCGGGGAAGGAAACGCCGCCTTCGCAGAAGCTGATATCGGTGTGGCAGATGCCGCTGGCGACGAGGCGGGCGAGCGCTTCGTCTTCGCGCGGGGGTTCCATTTCCAGCCGCTCGATTTTCAAGCGCGCGCCGGGGCCGCGCAGGACGGCGGCGCGGATGGGGATGAGGGACGCGGGGCTCGGCTTCATGGGGATCACCTGGCCAGGAGGCCGGAGAGGACGTTGATGCAGAGGGCGAGGATCGCGGTGTTGAAGGCGAAGGAGAGCAGGCCGTGCAGCAGGGCAAGCGCGCGCAGGCCGCGTCCGCTGATTTGCACGTCGGAGACCTGGCACGTCATGCCGACGACGAAGGAGAAGTAGGCGAAGTCGAGGTAGTCCGGCATCGGCTCGTGCGGGAAGAGGAGGCCGCCCCGGTTGGGCGAGCCGGGATGGGCGTCGACGGCCCGGTAGTAGAGGTGTGCGTAGTGCAGGGCAAAGAGGGTGTGGATGAGCAGCCAGGAGCCGATGACGGTGCAGAGGCCCAGGAGCACCCGGCCCAGGAGCTGTTCGCCGCTGATCTGGCGGGTGGAGGCGAGGAAGTAGCCGACGGCGAGGAGGCTGGCGCAGGCGGTCGCGAGGACGAAGAGGAGGATGGTGACGCGGCTGGTGTCCTGTAATCTTGCGGTCTTGTGCGATTCCGAGGCTTTGCCCGTGAGGATGCGCGCCCAGGCCAGCAGAAGCACGGCGGCCGCGAAGGTGTTCCAGGTGAGGACGATTTGCAGGGGAACCGGGAGGCGCCCTTGCGCCAGGAATGCCGCCAGGAAGGCCGCTCCTGTTGCGGCGAAGAGCCGGTGGTGGGAGTCCCAGGTTTCGATCCGGCGGAGGGGGGATTTCATTTTTCGAGCTTCCGGCGGACGGCGGCGAGTTCGGCGCGCTTGGCGGCGTCCACTTTGGGGAAGGTGAGACCGAGGCCGCGCAGGGTGTCGATGATCACTTCGGCGACGACGAGGCGCGTGAACCATTTGTTGTCGGCCGGGATGACATACCACGGGGCTTCTTTGCTGGCGGTGTGCCGGATGGCGGCTTCGTAGGCGTCCATGTATTCGTCCCAATGCTGGCGCTCGGCGGCGTCGGCCATGGAGAATTTCCAGTTTTTCGCGGGCTCTTCCAGGCGGCTCAGGAAGCGGCGGCGCTGCTCTTCTTTGGAGAGGTGAAGGAAGAATTTGCGGATGATGACGCCGTTGCGGCTGAGGTAGCGCTCGTAGGCGTTGATGTCTTCGAAGCGCTCTTTCCAGAGGCGCTTGGAGAGGAGCGGCGGGGGGAGTTTTTCGGCGGCGAGCAGCTCGGGGTGGACGCGGACGACGAGCGTCTCCTCGTAGTAGCTGCGGTTGAAGATGCCGATGCGCCCGCGCTCGGGCAGGGCGCGGTTGGCGCGCCAGAGGAAGTCGTGGTCCAGCTCTTCGGAGGAGGGGGCTTTGAAGGAGAAGACTTCGCAGCCTTGCGGGTTTACGCCGCTCATGACGTGTTTGATGGTGCCGTCTTTGCCCGCGGCGTCCATGGCTTGGAAGATGAGCAGGATGGCCCATTTATCCTGGGCGTAGAGTTTCTCCTGGAGGTGCTGGAGGGTGGTGATGCCTTTTTGGAGGAGGGTTTCGGCGGCTTCGGCGGATTTCAGGCCGCCGGTGTCGGCGGGGTCGATTTGCCGGAGTTCAAACCCTTTGCCGTGGGTGACGCGGTAGGGGTGGAAGATGCTGCGAAGCCGGGATGCGTGCATAGGTTCGGGGTCCTTCGGGGACGGTTGTACTCCCGGCGGCGGGGGGAGTCAATGGCGGCGCGGCCCCCCCCTTGGCGCGCTCCGCGAGGGTGCGATCCGAAACTCTTTTACGGATTCTAGAAAGAGAGATGTTTTATGAAAACAACGGTATTCGCAATCGCGCTGGCTTTGGCGGCCCCGGCTTTCACGGCTTTTGCCGAGGAATCGACGGCTCCCGCCCCCTCGCCCACTACCCATGGATGGCACTGGCGGGGCGGCAAGATGCTCGAGGTCTGGAAATCGCTGACGCCGGAGGAGAAACAAAAGCTGAAAACGGCCCGGCAGGCGGTGAGAAATAACCCGGATGTCGTGGCCGCGAAGATGAAGATGAAAACGGAAATCAAGACGTTCCGCGAGACGCGCAAGGCCGCGATGCTGAAGGCGGACCCGACGATCGCGCCGATCCTTGAGAAGTTCGAGGCCGCGAAGACGGAGAAGAAATAGCGGGACAGGCTAAGTTTACTTCCCGGCGCGCGCAAGGGCCCCGACTTCCCGGTATTGCGCCCGGAAGCGCTCGCCCAGCGTCCGCGCGAGCCGCGTGGCTTCGATCTTCTGGCCCGAGGCAAGCGCCGGTTTGAGCACTTGCACCGCTGTCGCGTAATCGAGCGCGCTCACGTCGTCAAAGAGGGCGGTCGCTTGCGGCGGGAATCCGTTTTCGATCAACGCGGCCCAGGCGGACGCCAGTTCCTCGTGCGGATCCATCGCCATCGTTTGCACCGCGAAACCGATTACGCGGAAGAGCGGGCCTGTCCACTCGGGATGATAGGGCGGGTTCGCCTTGGCCCACGCGAACGGGTCCACGCCGGAATCGGAGCGCAGCGGCAGGTATGCGGGCGCGTAGAGGTCCGGCAGCACGGGGAGCCGCCGCAGCGCGTATTTCCGGGGGCCGCCGGGGGCGCCCACTTTCCAGTTCCAGAGTTTCTGCCCTTCCGGCGAGAGGACAAAGGCGATGAACGCTCGCGCGAGTTCCGGCGAGGGCGCGCCCCGGAGCAGCCCGATCGGGTCCACGCCAAAGGAGGAGCCTCCTTCCGGCGTGACGTAGCCGAGCCGCGAGGTTCCGTCCGGCCGCCGCACGGCTTCGCTTTGGAAGCGCCCGTAGAAATCAATCGCCATCCCGGCCGCCGCGTCGCCGCTTTCCACGTCCCAGACGATGCGGGTCGCGGAATCCGAGAAATACCGCGCGTTGCCCGCGATGCGGCGGATGAGGCGCATGGCGCGCTTCCACCCTTCCGCCGGGTCGCCCCCGGCCTCGGCGATCTGCTGCTGGATCAACATTTCGAACGCCTTGGCCGCCGAGCCGCTTTGCGTCGGATCGGCCAAAGCCACCTTCCCGCGCAGACGCGGGTTGGCCAGGTCGCTCCAGCGCGCGGGCGTTCCCGCGAACCCGGCTTTTTCGAGGGCGTCGGTGTTGTAGCAGATCCCGAACGCGGAGAGCGCGTCCCCGGCCCAGCGCCCTTGCGGGTCCCAGTAGACTTCGCCGCCGACGGTTTGCGGGAACCGGCAGAGCGAGGCGGGAAAATGTTGCGGATCGCCCAGTTCGGGGCACGGGACGAGCCGCCCGGCGGCCGCCTGCTGCTGGTAATCAAAGCTGCCGCCGCCGAAAAAGAGGTCGATGCCGCAGCTGACACGCGAGGCCAGGAAGGCCGCGCGGGCGCGGGCCGCCGCCGTCCCCTCGCCCGCTGCAACGCGCGGGTTGTCGAACGCCGCTTCCACCTCCGCGCTCCACGGCTGGTGAAGACGGCTCTCCCATTCGTAACGGAACGCCCCGAGATAGGCGGAGGCCAGGTAGCGGGCGATCTCGCTGGTGCCGCCCGGCGTGCGCCAGTCGATGCGCACCCGTTTGCCGGTCTGTGCGAAATACGCGGCCGTGAACGCCCGGTCGAACTCGTAGCGGACGGCCTCGTTGTGCGGGCTGACGATCACGAGCGTGGCGTCGGCGGAATGCGAGCCGCCTTGGCGCGGGCGCATCGCCACGGGGATGAGGATCACCGCCGCCAGGGCCACGATGACCCAAAAACTCGCGCCCGGTCTATGCATCGGCTGGGAAGACCACGACGTCCTCGGGCGCGACGCTCAACCCGATTTCTCTGCCCGCTTCCGCCCGGCGCGGGTTCATTTCCGTGACTTTGAGCGTGTGACGGCCCGCGCTCACCCGGTATTGGGCCACTTCGCCAAGGTAGATGGCTTCCTCGATCCGGCCGCGCAGGGTGTTGGGCCCGGCGGTTTCCCCGCCCGTGCGGGTGATTCGCCACGCCTCGGGCCGGATGGAAAGGGGCACGGGCGATCCGGCAGCGATGCCGCTGGCCGGGGTCTCCGTTTGGAAAAGTGTGCCGTCCAGCGAAACGGTGAGCCGGTCGCCGCTCTGCCCCGCCGCTTCGGCTTCCAGGAAGTTCGTTTCGCCCACGAAATCGGCCACGAACCGCGAAACCGGCGCGCGGTAAACGGCTTCCGGCGTCCCCACCTGGCAGACCCGGCCCGCCCGCAGGACGGCCATGCGGTCGGCCACGGAAAGCGCTTCTTTTTGGTCGTGCGTCACATACACCGCCGTCAGCCCCGCCTCTTTGCAGATGCGCCGGATCTCCGTGCGCATTTCCAGCCGCAGCTTGGCGTCGAGATTGGAAAGGGGCTCGTCGAGCAGCAGGCAGCGGGGGCGCACGACCAGGGCGCGCGCCAGGGCGATTCGCTGTTGCTGGCCGCCGGAAAGCTCGTGGATGCCCCGCTGGGCCGTTTGTTCCATTTGGACGGCGGCGAGCGCCTCCCCCACCCTGCGGCGGATTTCCTCCCGGCCAACCCGGAGTTCCTCCAGGCCAAAGGCCACGTTTTCCGCCACGGTTTTGTGGGGCCAGAGGGCGTAGTTTTGGAACACCATGCCGGTGCGGCGGCGGTGCGCCGGGAGATGGGTTACGTCTTCGTCGCCGAACCGGATCACCCCGGTATCCGGCGTGCAGAACCCGGCCAGGCAGCGCAACAGCGTCGTCTTGCCGCAGCCGCTGGGGCCCAGGAGGAAGAAGATTTCGCCGGGCTCGATCCGCAGGTCCACCGCGTCCAAGGCGGCGGAGGGCCCGTAGTATTTGCTGAGTTGCTCGATGCGAATGCCGATCACAGGGCTCGCAGTATCAGGAAAACCACCCGGCCTGACAACCGGGATTTTTCTGCCCGCCACGCTCAGTTGACAACGTGTTACATCGTGCGATGTTGTTTTGCAGACTCCGGGGAGGTTGCTGGTTTGTCCTCCCTGGAGTCTTGCGTTGTACGGGGTGCAGGCGTGGCGGATGGCGTAACCGAGGGAGCCGCTGGCGGACAAACGGGGGAACCCGCCGGGCTGGGCGCGGGCGTTGCCCCGGGGCTGGCGGACGGCGCGGGCGAAACGGCGGGAGAAGGCGACGGCGTCGGGGTGGGGGTTGGCGGGGGCGTCGGAGTCGGCGCGGGTTTGGAGAGATTGACCCACGTGTGGAGCGTGCCGGTGTAGCCGCCGACTTCCTGGAGGAGCGATTCGACTTTCGCGCGCCATTTGGGCAGATCGGGGGGGCCCGGCGTCGGGTCGGCGCTGTTGGGGAAGAGCAAATAGGTGACTTTGAGGGAGCTGACGGAACGCCGCCCGCCGCCCGCGTCGGCGTTCAACTCCTTGGCGAGGCGCAGGGAGGCTTCTCCGACCACTTTGAGCGGCCCCACGTCGCCGATGATGGCCGGGTAAATCGTGTTCCCGAAGATGACGGCGCAGTAGTCCCCCACTTTCGGCTGGAACCCGGCGGGGAGCCCTTCGCCCAACAGCCCCGGCAGGACGACGTAGGGGTCTGTCGCGGCAAGGAGGAAACTGTTCGTTTTGAGCTGGTTGACTTCGTAGCGCGCCGCCGCGATGGCGTTGCGGAGGGCTTCGCGGCGGGGCGCGCCCATGCCCTTGGCGTCCGCCAATTCGGCTTCAAGAACCCGCAGACGCGCCTGGCGGCCCGCCAGGAACGGGTTGACGAGTTCGGTTTGCTTCGGCCAGCGGTAGCTGGTCATCGGCTGGAAGGTGGGGTCGTCGGGGTTTACGGCCGGGAGACGGTCGGGGTCCGAGCCGTCGGTATCCACATCCATATCGGCCTGCATCAACACGGCGGTGCGGAGGGTCTGCGGATGGCGCAGTTCCAGGATGGTTTCGCAA
>JAQTMF010000085.1:8314-12195 GCA_028714515.1 Chthoniobacteraceae bacterium
GGCGGGGGAGGTTCCGTTGCAGCTCGGCCAGTTTGCGGCCGTAAAGGGCCTCGTATTTATCCGACACCCGGCCTTTTTCGACCATTTCGGCAAGGCCCGGCAGGAGCTTGGGCAGCGCGGGGTTGAGCTTGGAAAGCGAATCCAGGTCGCTGTTTGCCCGGGGGACCTTGACTTTGACGCTCAGTTCCAGGGCGTAGCTGCCGGGGGTCTCCCGTTCCGTGGTGGCGGTGCCGCCCGCTTCGCTCTCGATCTTGGTGTGGACTTCCATGCCGTTGAAGAGCCTGGAGGTTTCCATCCGCTTCTGGGGGATGTAGATCGGCGTCGGCTTGGGGGTGGGAACGGGGGTAGGCGTGGGAGTCGGGACCGGGGTGGGCGTGGGGGTCGGTGTGGCGAAGCCGGGCCAGCGCCACGGGCGTTTGCAGCCGGGCAGGGCCAGCAGGGCAACAAGCAGCGCCAGCGCGGCGGTTCGCGCGGCGGCCCGGAGGAAAGAGGCAGACATGGTTGCCATGTTTGCCCCTCCACGGGCGGATTTCAATGGCTACTTTCCGGCAAATGCGATGAGGGTTAGCACCAGGCCGATGCCGCTCAAAACCGCCATGGCGATGACATGGGGCGCGGCGCGGTTCATCATGACTTTGGGGATGAAAAGCCCGGAAAGCCCGGCGGTGCCCAAGAGGCCGAGGATGAGGCCGATTTTGACGGCATTGGTCTGCCCACAGAGGAGCAGGATGCCCGCGCCCACCAGGGTGATGCCAAAAACCAGCCCGATCACAAGCGAGGGCGTGCTCTTGACCTTGGCATAGCCGATGATGCCTCCAAGGAAGGTCACAATCCCAAAAACGATATAGTAGATCTCCGTGGCTTGGATCACAGGAGGGTCATAGGCCAAAGAGCGCTTTCTGTCACCCAAAAGATACTTCGCATGGCGAACAATTTAGGAATCAGCGGGCGGCGATTTGCCATGTCACCGTTTTGCCCCGGCCGAACGCGACGCCTTGCGCGGGGCACGGAACGGCGTCCGTGCCGTTGACGCGCACTCTCTGGATCGCGGTTTCGGTGGTGAAAGTGAAGTCGCCGGGGCCGTAGCCGCCGCTGAGGAGCGCGGTCTCGATGGCCAGCGCCGTCCCGGTGCGTTGGACGGAGATTTCCACTTCGGAGCGCTTCCCTTTCTGGTAGGCGAAGGTCGCGCCGTCGTCGAACACGTAGCGGGTGGCGGTTTTCGCGTTGCGGGAAAGGAAGATGCGGAAGTCCGCGTTCCCGGCGTGGAATCCGGCTTCCTCCGGGGCCAGCCGGGCCAGCGGCAGGATCGCGCCGTCGCGGATGTAGAGCGGCGTTTCCTCGGCTTGCGGCCGGACGGTGATTTTGCGCCCTCCGGCGATCCAGCGGCCTTCGCTCGCGTCATACCACTTCTGGCCGCCGGGCAGGACGACCGTGCGGGAGGCCTGCTTTTCTTCCACGAAGGGGGCCTGCATGATCCACGGGCCGACCATGAATTGGTCGTCCACGCGGCCCAGCGGCAGCCGCGCCGTGTCCTGGAAGTCGTAAAAGAGGGGCCGCAGGATCGCCTCGCCGGTTTGCTCGTGCCGGGCGAAGAGTTGATAGAGATACGGCCGCAGGCGGTAGCGCAACTGGATGTAGCGGCGCAGCACGGCGAGCGTTTTCTTCCCAAAGGCCCACGGTTCCTGTTGCCGGGAGTTGATGACGGAGTGGTTGCGGAAGAACGGGAATAGGAACCCGGCTTTGAACCAGTCGGAAATCAGCTCCGGGGTGGTGTCGCCGCCAAAGCCGCCCGCGTCGGGACCGTTGAACGGGATGCCCGAGAGGGCGAGGTTGAGGGTGGTGGCGATGCTGCTTTTGAGATGGTGGTAGTTGCTGTAATTGTCGCCGGTCCAGATGGCCGTGTAGCGGTTGGAGCCGGTGAAGCCGGAGCGGGAGAGCAGGAAGGGGCGTTCGCTGGGAGACGCTTTCAGGAAACCGGCGCGCGAGGCCATGGCCATGCCCAGGGCGTATTGGTTATGGAAGCTGCTGTGGTTCTTCGCGCCGTGCTGGAAAAGCATGTCCTGGTTTTCCACCGGGCCGGTGGAGGGGTCGTTCATGTCCAGCCACGCGGCGCGGATGCCGAGCCGGGCGAAGCGGGCCACTTCCTGCGCCCACCAGGCGCGGGCGCTCTCCAGCGAGAAATCGGGAAAAACGGTTTCGCCGGGCCACACGAGCCCCACGTAGTCCCGCCCCTGCGGGTTTTGGCAGAAAGCCTCCGCGCGCTGCCCGCGTTCGTAGACGCCGTAGCCTTTTTCCAGCTTCACGCCGGGGTCCAGGATGGGGACGACTTTGCGCCCCGCCTTGGCCAGCGCGGCGAAGGTCTCCCGCGGCGCGGGGAAGTGCGCTTTGTCGAGGGTGAAGACCTTGTAGCGCTCCATGTATTCGATATCGAGCCAGAGACCGTCCACGGGGATGCCGTGTTCGCGGAACCGGGCGTCGAGCGTTTGCAAGTCGGCGGCCGACTGGTAGCCCCAGCGGCATTGGTGGTAGCCCAGCGCCCACGCGGGGGGCAGCGGGGTTTCGCCCACGAGGCGCTGCATACGGCGCGTGAGTTCGGCCAGCGAGGGGCCGTGGAGAAGATACAGGTTGGGCTGCCCTTGTTCCGCGCCCAGGAGAATGCGCCCTTCCCCCCCCGCAAGGTCCATCTGGCCCGCGATGGAGACCGTCTGCTTGGTGGAGATGAACGCCGCGTGGGGATTATCCAGGAGGAGCCCCAGGTAGGTGTTCCCGCGTTTGAGGATCAGGTAAGGAATGGAGACGTAGGCCGGATCGGGCGCGGGGCGGCCATTGATGAAGCGCTCCCAATGAAAATCCCCCCAGATATCGGTGTTCCAGAATTTGGTGATCTCGCCGGAATGCTCCAGCCCGGTCAGTTTTTCCCCCATGCCGTAGAACTGCGCGTCCGCTTCCCGCAGGAACTCAAACACGGACGCCTCGCCGCATTGGCCAAAAAAGCGCCCCGGGGCGCTGGCGAGCAGTACTGCGCCGTCTTTTGTCTCCAGGGAAAAACCGCCGTTCTTGGTGAAGACGAGGCGCGTTTGGTCCCCCTCCAGGCCCTTGCGCGCCTTGCCAAAGCGCAACCCGGCCAGCGAATCGCTGGTCTCCCACCCTTTGCCGGTGACTTGGATGTGGTAGACATCCGCGCCGTCGCCCTCCACGTGAAGCCGATAGGAGCCCTTCTGTGTGCGAAAAGAGGCGTTGGGAGCCGGGGCGGTAAACTCAAAGTTGGCGGGATAGGGATATTTGTGAAAGTGCATGGGAAACAGGAAATTCGGGGATGAAAGAGGAAATTCGGGGATTCAAGAGGTATTTTTGGAACCAGTTGACCGTGAGACGGATCACCTTCCGGCGGATCGGCCACGAGGTGAATACATGGTCCGCGCCGGGAATCACAACGTGCTTTTTGGGAGCCGGGGCGCCGGGGAAAAAGGTGGAGAACCCTTCGCGGAAGCCGGGAATATCGTTGTCGCCCTGGATCTGCAGTTTGGGAATGCGCAGGGAGCAGTAGGCTTCGGGAACGTCCACCTTGGGGTGATCCGAGCCGAGCCCGGGGCCGCCCACGATGGGGTTGCGCTCGATGACGCCGCTGGGATTGACGACGCCTTTGATCCAACCGGCCAGCTTCGGCACGCTGGACCAGGTGACGAGTGTCTTAACGTGCCGGTTTTCCGCCACGGTGCAGATGGAGACCGCGCCCCCGAGGCTCAAGCCCAGGACGCCGATTTCGGTGTACCGCTTCCGGCGGGCCCACGCGATGACGGTGTGCAGGTCGGCGATCTCGGTGTTGGGCGAAACGTCCTCAAAGCCGCCGTCGCTGTCGCCGGACCCCCAGAAATCGAAGC
>JAQTMF010000086.1 GCA_028714515.1 Chthoniobacteraceae bacterium
CGCGCCTCGGCTTGTCCACGCTTCGGCGGGGGTGCCGTACCAGGAGCTATGGATCACGCCGACGGGGACGTTCAGTTTGCGCCGCAGTTCGCAGGCGTAGGAATAGGCCACGGCGGAAAACTCTCCCGCGTTTTCCGGGGACGCCGCTTTCCAGGAGCCTTCCGGCCCGGCGGTGTTGCCGATGGGGCTCTCCGGTGACGTTTTCTTGGCAACGGTGAACATCCGCAGCAAAGGATCATGGACGGCCGCGATTTCCGCGCTGGCCCGGGGCCCGTAGACAGGATCGCCCGGCGCGTAAGTCCTGAGGGGGAACTCCATGTTGGACTGTCCCGAGGCGACCCAGACTTCTCCGATGGCAACGTCCCGCACGACGATTGTGTTCTTGCCCGCGATGGCGAGGTCGAAGGGCCCGCCCGCTTCCATGGCCGGGAGTTGGAGAGCCCACTTGCCGGAGCCGTCCGCCGTGGTCCGGGCCTGTTGGCCGTTGATGCGGACGGTGACGGGCTCCCCCGCGTCCGCCGTGCCCCACACGGGGGCCGCGATGCCGCGCTGCAAGACCGCTCCGTCGCTGAAAAGCGCCGGGAGACGCACGTCGGCCCGCGCCGTCCCCGCATATGCGAAGGGGAGAGCAATGCTGGCGGCGAGGCAAAGGCAGAGCGGCTGGCGAAAGGAGAATATCTTCATGGATAAGGGTTGCCCGGCCCTCTTCCTTCGGGCGCGACGTAGTGTTGCGGGCCGCCCAAGGCCATGAACTTGCCATGGAGAACAAGGCAGCCCAACAGGCCGAGGAGGGTCAGACCGAGCCCGAAGAAAAAGGTATAGCGGTAGTCGTGATGCAAGTGGTCCAGGAGGAATCCCGAAACGGGGGCGAGCAACATCCACGCGAGGCTGCTGACAATCCCTCCGGCCGAGGCGAACTGCGCGAACTCCGCTTTCGGCAACAACCGCTGGCCCAGCGAGGCCGTCGCGGTGACCCAAATACCGGCGATCACCCCGTGGGCGACCAGAGCGATGGCGAACGTCCGGGCATCCCGGGCATACAAACCGCCCCACAACGTCACCAGCGCATACAGCGCCAAAACAGCGATCCCGATACGCAGCGGGTGCACCTTGTCCGCCAGCCAGCCCAGCGGATAGGCCAATCCCAGCGAGATGCAATACGTGAGCGCGAGGCATTTCGAATACATAGCCAGGCTCATATCGACGGAGGTGGCGAAGAAGATGCTAAAGAGATTCACCGGGCCGGTGGCCAGCCCCGCCACGGCGGTGGCGCCGAAGAACCACCAGTAGTAGGAGTTGCCAAAGCACTCCCTGAAGTAAATCTTGGCGTTCTGGAAAAACCCCGGGAGGGCCTGCCTCGCGGCCACGGGAGGCGGCGCGGGGTATTGCCCTTCCTTGACCTTCAGGCACATGATCGTGAAGCCGACGCCGTAGAGGGCTCCAATCCCCAGGCAGATCCAGACATAGGCTGTCTCCGCCTTCCCAAAGATCCAATAGTTGAAGATGATCCCCGCGAGCAGGCTCAAGGCGCGGAACAAGCCGTAAAACCGCCCCAGCACCGGCTGCGGCACGACGTCGTTAATCAAGGCCCCGTAGATCGAGTTGGCGATAATGGTGGCGAACTCGAAGAGCATCCAAAACAGCCCAAGGGAAAACAGGATGCAGGGGTTCAGGCCCCACGAACGGGGCCCGAGGAATTGGTCGAGGTGCGTGCCGATTGCCGGGCTGAAGGCCAGCCCCGCGATGGCCAACACCGCGATGGGCGTGGGAATCAGCAGGAAAGGGATGCGGCGGCCCCAGCGGCCCCGGTGCCGATCGGATTTATAGCTGATGATCGGCCCCAGGACGAGGCCGATGACCGCGGGCAGGGAAACACAGAGCAGCCCCGCGAGCATGTCCGACGCCCCGAATTTCTTGAGCAGGAACTGCACGATCGGCGGGACGGCCCGGTCCTTCATCGACCAGGCGAAATCCCCCCAAAGCAGCCAGCAAAACAGGATGACCAGCCCCGTGGTCGTGTAGGCAAGCGTGCCTACGGTCCAGATTTTACGCGGCGTTTCGGCCGGTGTCTGGGCGGGAGGGGTGCTGGGGACGGAGGGGGGCATTTGCAGTCGGAAGGAACGCGAGGGGAACGGGGTCAAGCCATGGTCCGAAAGCGCTCCTCGTTAATCTCATAGCGAAGCGGTTTCCCCGCCAAAAAGCGGTCCAATTCCTCAACCATCAACTTGCCCATTCGCCTGCATTCGCGCCCCAGGCTGCCCGCAATGTGCGGCGTGAGCATCACGTTGTCCAGCGTGTAGAGCGGCGAGCCCTTGACGGGCGGCAGCGGCTCGGTCACATCGAGTACGGCGAAAATGTCCGGGCGCTTTTGCAGCACGCCGATCATCTCCTGTTCATCCACGATCACTCCGCGCGCCGTGTTGATAAAGGTGGCGCCGGGCTTCATGGATTCAAAGTGCCGGCCGCGAATCATCTTCTCCGTCTCCTTCAACACGGGGGTATGACAACTGACGACATCCGAGACGGTGAAAACCTCCTCCAAGGAAAGGAGCTTTACGTTGAGTTTCGCGGCTTCCTGCGGCGGGATGAAAGGATCGTAGGCGACGACGTTCACATCGAACTGCCGGAGCCGCTCCGCCACGAGACGCCCGATCATGCCCAGCGAGAGCAGCCCGACCGTGGTCCGGAAGGCTCCCGGCGGAAAATAGTAGGGGGGGCACTCCCCGTGTTTGCGGATAAAAAAGGCCTGCTGCGGACCATGCTTGAGCGCGAAAAGAATCTGCGAAAGGGTAAACTCGCTGACGGGAACGGCATTGGCGGCCGCCGCGTTGGTCAGGCGAATGTCGCGCTCCCAAAAATCATCCGGGATCAAAGCCTTCACCGTCCCGGCTCCGTAGAAGATCACCTTCAACTTCGGGAACCGCCGGAAAAAAGCCGCGTCCATCGGGATCAAGCCCCAGCCGGAGAAGATCATCTCGACCCCGGGCCATATCTCCGACGAGGCCTGGTAATTCTGGGGGGTGATCAAAGGGACGGGCGTCGGCACGCGGCAAGCAATGGCGGCGCGCTCCTCGGGGCCGTAGATCTGGTCGAAAGCCGCCTCAACCAGGAAATAAGCGGCGGTAACGTCGCCGCATTCCATTTCCGACCCGCGCTCTAGAAGTTGAGACTCAATACTCGGCATAAATTGTTTGACGATGAATGCCATGGAACCTGGTCGAACCGCACCGGATAGAAAAGAAGGATGAAATGCTATCTGGAGCATCGCACCCGGAGGATTTCATCTCAAAGCGCGCACCTTTTTGTCGGCCTCCTGCTCTTTGAGCAGCAGGGCCGCCTGGTCGGGGGGAATCACGAAGGGCCGGGCCGGAGCGGGCAGATGTTGGTAGGTGGCTTCCACGCCGGGCTGCTTTACGGAGAGGGGGAGCATGGAGGCGATGTCGATCCAGGCATCCACGTCGCCGCTTCGGTAATGGAACGCGTGCACGCCGTTATGGATCGCCTCTTCCTTGAAGGTGGACGGGTTGATGGTCACGCCGTCCAGCAATACAAAGCCCGGGGTGTAGAAGATGTAGGGAGAGCGCGAGGGGCTGGCGATGCTGAGTTGGGAGCCCTTCGGCGTCGAAGCCAACACCCAGTCTCCCTGGCAGGTGAACTGTTGGGTCGTGCCGCTCGCAAAAGTCAGGATGACCGCCCGCAGGTCGCCGGTTTTGATGGTGTCGATGATCGTGGGGAACCCGTCCGGCGGCGTGGCGGGCGCGGGTTTGGCGCTGGCGTTGCCAGCCGCCGCGGTGCCGTCGGTGGCGGCCGCATCGTATTTCAGGGTAACCATCCAGTGTCCGTAGTCGGGCACCGCCGCAAGATACGGCGCTTTGGGCGTCGGCTTTTCACCGCCTTGCGCCCAACCCTTCTCCGCACCGGCAACCAAACCCAGACTGAGGATAACCGCGAAAAATAGCCTCTTCATTCGTTTACCACCTCCAGTTGTTTATCGATGACCTGGCCCGTGTACCGATCAATGGCGACGTGGAGCCAGTACCGCCGTTCCCCATCGACGGCGAAGTGATCCAGCCCGCCCGACGCGGCGTTTGTCCCGGGCGGATAACGTCCCGCCTGCGCGATGATGTCGATCAGGAAGTTCCAGGTGCGCGTATTGGCCGACTCCGCCACGGCCCGCACGGCGACCTCGGCTTCGGTCTTGATGCCCGACGGCGCCAGGGTGGCGATCGCAGCGTTGGTCATGAACTGGTTGACCAGGTCCGCGCGGTTGACAAAGGGCGCGCCCGCCGCCGTGGTTTGCATGGCCTGCGCGGCGGTCAACGCCTGGCTGCTCGAAACGGAACCGGCCGCCGCGCTCTGGTTCGCGCCGGAGAGCAGCGCCGCGAGCACCTGCGGGTAGGGCGTGTTGGGGCTGACCCGCCCGGCCACGACGGGCGCATTGCTCAGCGTAAAGAGATCCAGCAGCCCCGAGTCGGCGCTGTTGGCCGAAAAGAGGTCGAGCGATTTCCAGGGCATATCGCGGAAAACGTATCCCAGTTCGCCCACCGATTGGAAGGGCCGGTTGAGGATCACGGGGCGGTTGGCCATCTTGCCGGTGAAGAGCGGGCTGGCGTTTTGCAATTTGTAGGCATTGCGCGCATCCCCCCAACGCTGCACGCCGTCGGTGTCGGAGTAATAGGGGCTGCCCGAGGAGGGGCTCGGCACGGAAACGGTGCTGTCGTTGACCGCCCACATATCGAGCCGGTAAGGCGCGTTCCCGGCGACGCCGCCCGCCCCGAAGGGCGCATAGCTGGTGACCGGGTTATTCATCGCGCCGCCGCTGCTCGCCAGCGGCTGGTTGGTGTCGTTGGAGGAAGCGCCCAGCCCGTTGAAACCGGCCCCAAAACGGGACGTGCGCGGATCGCTTTTGACCAGGGAATAGGTATTGAGCGAGGCGGTGCTGGACACGTTCCAGATGCCGTTGAGAAAGAAGCCGGTTCCGGCGGAGAACGACCCGCCGGTGTCATCCATGCCCATGAAGGTTCCATACGTGCGCCAATTGCCCCCTTTGTCCTTGTACTGAATGCGCATCGCTAGCGACATGGAGACTTTGACCTGCACCTTCATGAGCGTCGTGAGGTCGGAGGGGAATTTGGCCGTTCCGACGCTGGGGATGCTCGCGATGTCGTAGGCTGGCGTGCCCGCTTTGGGAAAGCTGGTGAGCGGGGCGGGGGTAAAGCAGGCGATGGTATCGAGGGGCGAAGGGGCTCCCGCCGTGGTTCCGGGGATCAAGGCCGGTTCGCGGTAATCGCTCGCGAGCGCCCCGAAAGTGATTTGCTGAGGCTGGGCGGGATCGCCCAGGTTTTGCGCCGCCAACTGCGTGCTGCCGTTGTAATCCCATACGGCGGAGAATGAGCCCGTTAGCGGCGGCAGCTTCTTTACCTGGCAGGAGAACCCGGCGAGGAAGGAATCGGAATCATTGGAAAGCGCGCTGTTGTAAAGGGGGGAAAGCCGGAATTCCTGGGGGTAGCCCGTGGCGGAGCCGCCGGATATCTGATGCGGGTTCCAAAGCTCGAAATAGATATAAAAATAGAAGGGCGGCGCACTGGGGTTGGGGCCATAGAAATTCAGAAAAGCGGCGAAGGGATACGGCAGGTCCTCGACCCCATAGACGCTGATCTCCCCCGGCCCGGGAGACAAGGTGATCGTGGTGGGAAAGCTGTCGGCATCCCACTGGTCCATGATATTGGCCCCGATCCGCAGGACTTGCAGCGTCAGTTTGGAATCCGGGTCCACGAAGCCGGAAGGGGCCGCGGTGGTGTTCCTGCCCGAAACGCCGAGAGAGCCGCCCAGAATCCCCGCTTGCAGCAGCTCAAAGAAATCGGGCTCGCGGTTCAACTGCGCCACCTGGTCGAGCGTGAGAATGCCCGCCGCGCTGTTGCCGGAACGGCTTTGGGTCGGATAAACCCAGTGGCGGAAGGAGGGGCCGTTGGCATCGGCGGCATAGTCCAGCCCAAAGTATTTTTGAATGTCGGCGATGTCGGTGGCCGAAAGCGTTCCGGTGCCGGTCCCCGTGAATTTTTCCAGCAGCGCCAGTTTGTCGAGCGGGAAGCGGTATTTGACCAGCGGCTCGCCGGGGGCGGCGGGCAGACCGTTCGCCCGCGTGAAGACGGCTTGCACCCGGGGATTCGGGATCCGGGGATTGAGCGTCTCCGCCGTGTACTGCTTCGCCGCGTAGTCCGCGGGCAGTGACGGCCCCCACGTGGGCCCGTTGACTTCCCGGCTGAAGGTCGTCAGGTAAGGCAGGGCACTGACCAAGGCGGGGTTCTGCGTCTGGGCATACTTGATCAACTCCTGGCGGCTCAGGAAACAGGTGTCCCCCTTGGCAACCCGGGTAAAGCCGTTGCCGGTCGCGCTCGTATGCACGTTGGCCGCGTAATTGCTCCAGGTGGCGGCGTTGCGCCATTGCACAAAGCGATCGACGTCGGCCGAGGAAATCTTGGCGCTGTCGAGCTGGGTGAGGTCGGCCCACGGCATCAGTCCCTTGCCCGGGGCGCTCGCCGCGGCTCCGCTGGGATACCCGGCGACATTGGCGTCGAGCAGGCCGCCGGTATCGTACACGACGTAGGCGTAGCGGCCCACGACGTATTTGTCGTTGAGGAGAGAGCTATTGGCCAGGTCGCTGCTGTAACTGCCCGCCGCCTGCGGGCCGCTGCGGGTCATCAGGACCCACTTCGGCACGGGGAACCCGGTCGTGCCGGTCGTCAACTGGGGCTTGTTCCAACGGGCGATCGAGATGGAGCGGCCATTGAGCGACTTGCTTTGCGTCAAGCTGTCGGAACTATAATTCGCCGCGCCCGCGCCCGCGGTATAAAGACTGGTCCCGCTATAGTTAAGCAGCGCCGCGAGGTTGGGCAGATTGGGCGCCGTGCGCTGGGGCACCGCGTTGCTGCCGCTCAATGGAATGTAAAGGTTGTATGCGGTGCCGCCGGTAACCGACGGATGGTTGACCGAAAGTTGCGGGTCGGCGATCTCCGCCTGGAACTGGGAGATGATCTGGTCGAGGCCCCCCATGGCAATCTGCTCGGCCTGCAACGCCTGCGCATAGCTCTTGGTCGCGCCTCGGTCCAGCGATGCCATCGAGAGGAACGAGACCAGCAACACACTCAGGATGGCAAGGATCGCCAGCGTCAAAACCAGGGCCACGCCGTGGCGGCTCTTTCCGGCTGCAGGGGAGGTCTTTAGAACGGGGGGTCTCATGGCGGGGGGGGATCAAAAAGCCGGGCAGGCCACCCAGCGTTCAAAAGTCTTGAGGTCGTCTCCGATTACCCTCGGGTAGCTCGCGTAAAAAGTGGGGGTCAGGATCTGCTGATCCCAGGCCGCCTTGATCCCATTGGGCCCGTTCGTCCCGCCGGGCTGTTTACCAATGGCCACATTGGCAAACGCATTCTGGATCTGCGCGATCTGATCGCTGGAAAGCAGTGCCAGGCTTTGCCTGCTGATGACGGCCAGGCCGACATTGACGGCCACCACCGGATTCGCCGGGTCGTAACCGGTGTAGAGGCTTTGATCGACCACCGAACCGTCGGCGCGCCGGAAAACGAGGCGAAAGCCGACCACCCCGGGCGCGACCTCGCGGGCGGTGGCGTTCGAAAGCAGCGGGGTGATGTCCCCTTGGAAAGCGATGTTTTGCGAACTGGTCCACGGCACGTCGAGATCGGACCGCTGGAGGACAATCTTGTCCTCGCCCTGGTTGCTGGTGTTGAGAACATAGCTCACCAGGGAAACATCCCGGACGGGCGTGGCGGTGTTGTTCGCGCCCGGCATCCGGGTATAAAAGGCATTGGCAAAGCTGGTCGCGGTGAAATAATAGAGCCCGCTGCCGGTCACCGCCGGCGTGACGGCCGGACCGCCGGTTCCAAAGGAGGGAAGATCGCCGCGAAACACCGCGCGCTGCAGATCGCCGGTGAGGAGGTCGAGCATGGAGCGCGCCTTGGTGAAGTTGTCGATGCGGTTGCGCGCCAGATGGCAGATCTGCTGGGTCTGCCAGGTGAGCTTTACCATCATGAGCAGCATGAAGCTCATAACGGACACCGCTACGAGCATTTCGACCATCGTGAAGCCGTTCCGGGAGGGAGAGGAAGCGTTCATGGCAGGGCAACCTGTGTGGTCAACTCATACCGGTTGGCCGGGTTGTTCGTGGGCGTGGCCGAAACCGGCGGCCACCACAGCATAAGGTAGACCTGCGCGAGATGCGCTCCGTTCACCGTGTTGGTGCTCACCTTGTAAAAGAGGTTGTATGAGGGAGTCCGCGCCACGGTTCCACCGCTCACCATGCCGTCGGCCGCCACGCCCATTACATAGGTGCCGCTGCCGGAGGTCGCCGCAGTCAGCGGAGGCAGGGCGAAGTCGGCAATCGGGCTCGCGGGAAGCGCCCGGCGCGTTGAAATGAGAAGCGAAGCGAGGTTCGCCGCCTGGATCTGGTCGGAGGACTCCTTGTTGGTGTTGATCCCGACAAAGAAGAGCCCGACAATGGCCACCAGCGCAAAGCTAAAGATCCCCAGCGCCACCACCACTTCGACCAGGGTGAAGGCAGACCAAGCCGCATGAGGTCCGGGGCATCGGGATGGGATCATTGTTTCTGTTGGGGGGGTGTCTGCCATGTTCTAAAGAAGCCCTCTGAACTCGCGGTGAATTTTCACGTTCACTCGCACACATGGCACTGAGCGCAATGAACCATCGAATCAGAGGAGAGCAAATAGTTTCCTTATGCTCACTGGCGCATCCATCCCACGGCGCCGACGCCTGCATCCCCCGCCCTCCCCGCCGCCGCCGCATGGGGGGGCTCGTTCTGCGTGTTTCCTTGCCAAACAGCCTCTCGCGCGCGGAATGCTCCAGAGTGCAGAAAGAATCTTTTGCTGTTCCGGTTGCACTCACTACCATTGCGTGCAAATGAAACAACACGGGCTTCTCGGCGCTCGCATTCTTTCTTAAGGCAGCGTCTCCAGCCGCTCAGAAAAATCCCCATCAAACCCCATTAACCCCCATGAAAACAAAGAAATTCCTCGCGCTCTCCACCGCATTGACCCTTGGTATCGCAGCCAGCGCTCCGGCGGCTTCGGTTACTTGGACCGGCGGCGGCACCTCTCCTTTTAACTGGGACAACTCTCTCAACTGGGGAGGAACTCCCCTGGCCTCGGGTTACGATCTTCTTTTCACCGGGGTGGCCAACAGCTTATCCAGCAAGAACAACGTGACCGGCACGTATAACCTCGGGGCCATCACTTTCGACAGTACGGCAGGCGCTTATGTTTTGAGCGGAAACGCGATTAAGTTCTCCTCCCTCACGGACAATAGCGCGACGACGGAGACCGTGAACAACTACATCACGTTGGCCGGGAACCGCACCATTGGCGTATCCAGCGCCAGCGGGAATCTGATCCTGGGCGGGGTGATATCGTCGGGAGCATCCAGCTTCGGCTTCACCAAAACCGGCGCGGGAACGCTGACCTTGGGGAACGTAACAAGCACCTACAATGGGGCGACGACGGTAAGCGCCGGCAAACTGGTGGTCAACGGAGCGCTCTCGAACACGAGTGGAGTCTCGGTCGCTTCGGGCGCTGAACTCAACGTCACGGGGTCGATCAGCACGAGCGCGATCATCACTCTCAATGGCAAATTAAGCGGCAACGGCCAGGTCGGGACGGTTGCGGCCAGCAACACCGCCACGGTCAGCCCCGGAGGCGACGGCGTCATCGGCACGCTGTCCACCGGAGCCTTCACCCTCGCCTCCACCTCGGGCATCACTTTCGATCTGAATGCAACCGACCACACGGCGGGCGGCGCCATCAATGATTTGATCTCCGTGAGCGGCAACCTGACACTGGACGGCGTTCTCGGCATCAACGCCATCGGCGGCAACCTGGCCCCGGGACGCTATACCCTCTTTGACTATAGCGGCACGCTGACCGACAACACGCTGGACCTTAACTCCACGTTCCTCGCTTCGTATGCGGGATCTTACATTGATACCACCACCGCCGCCAACGAGGTCTCCCTCGTCGTCGTGCCCGAGCCCGCTACTTGGGCGATGTTGGTGGGTGGGTTCGGGCTGCTCGCCTTCGGGCAGAAGCTGCGCCGCCAGTTTATCGCATAATCGGCGTTCTTTGGCGTTCTTGGCGGTTGTGCAAATCGGCAATGACGTCCAAGAGCGGTCAAAAACCGCCTCGGCATTCCGTGCCGAGGCGGTTTCTTGTACCAACGTGCCAAGGGAAAAGCCTTCGGAACAAGACAGGCTGAACACCTTTATTGAGGTGAGCGCGGGGCGGAAGAAACCCGCCGGTTTGAATCCGGGCCGCCGTCATTTTTAACAAGGATTAACGGGATTTTGAGGATTACAGGATTTCGATGGCAGCCTGCCATGCGAAGCATGATCTCCGTTCCCCCCCCTCTCGCACACGCTGAAGCGTTTTCTCGACTCCAAGCGGGGCAGTCTTCGGGAAGAATCCTGGTAATCCTCCTCATCTTGTTAATCCTGTATAGATTTCGGCGCGTCGTCTGCCTCCCAACCCCTTTCCCTTCCCGTTCATCCTGTCCGTTGCGCCACCTGAAGGCGTGAACACGGCCCCTTAAGGCCGGTAGATCGTCGTTAAGCCGGTAAAGCCGTTCACCTTTAGGGAAGCTGGGTTATGCATATCCTGGACGGCTTGGGAAAGCGAAGGCTGCACGCCGAGCCAGATGGATTCGACGGGAGTGGGACCATTCCGGGCCGCCCCCGTGGGGGTGAATTGAATGACCCAATACACGGGGCTTGCATCGGAAAGCGTGACGGGCCCCAAATCGCTCTGCCCGGTGCACTGGAAAGAGGGAATCGTGGCCGGAAAGCTGGGATTGCTGGAAACCTTGGGCAGCGTGGTGGTTTGCAGGTGGAGGCCCTTGAAATGGGCGAGGCGGGCAAGCGGGGTAAGCCCGGGGGAAGGCACCGTCTGCGATCCCGTCCAGTTCAAGAAATCCGTCCCGTCATTCGAGGCGAACGAGCCGACGTAAACCTCCAGAGGCCCGTTGTTGGAGGGAACGTTTTCATAGAGAACGACCCATACATACGTATTCTGTGCGATGGCGTATGAGCGAGCAAGTTCCAGGGTTCCCGATATATCGCTGATCGCCTTGTCGAACTTCCCGGCGCTGTTCAAACTCCGCACGCCGAGCGTCGAAAGCGCGATCAAGAGGGCCATGATGGCCATCACAACGAGCAGTTCGATAAGCGTGAACGCCCTGAGGCGGCGGGAAGAAAGACGGCGGGGTTTCACAGGATGGGGGGGTGAATAGATCAGGAGGGGTCGAGTTCCAGCCAGTCGAGATTGACGCCTCCCGACTCGACGCGCAAACTTAACTCACAAGGCCCCTTGTTCAAATAAATCTTCCATCCCGGGGAGTCCTGCTCCGCTCCAAGAACCACCTCGCGCCAGTCGTTTTTCCCGTTGCTCCATCCGTCGGAAGGGGACGCGCCGAGCGTCGAAGCCAGGGAAAACGCCTCGGCTTCGGCAAAGGGGATCTTTCCGTTGATGAGAAGAGAACGGCTTGGCTCCTGCCCCGAGCAATAACGGATTTTCAGCCTATACCAGCCCGCCTGCGGCACCTCGCAGCGGGCGGTGACGACCGTCCCGACGTTTTCCCAGCGCGCCAGGACGTTCTCTTCCGCGCCGGTCTTCGCGGCCAGCACCGCGCCGTCGGGCAACGTCATCTTGTTGCTCTTGATCCGAATCGAATCGGACGCGTGGAGCGCGGACGCACCGGGGAAGCCTTTCAGATAGCTGGCATAGGAAATCCCCGACGCCGCATCGAGCGGCTTCAAGAAAACCGGCGGCGGCACGGGGGACTCGCCGCTGACGGAGACGGAGATCCACTTTTGCGGCGGGAGCGTGACGCGGCGGGCAAAGGGGCGCTTCACCGTCAGCGTGACGTCCGTTTCGCCACCGTTGAAACAGAGGAGCCCTTCCTTCTGATTGGAAAACACCAGCGGAGCCGGTTGGGCCAGGGCCAATTCCACCTGGCTATCGCGGTAAGAACGCAGATCCAGACCACCGGCGTAGACGGCTTTGGTCCCCTCCGGCTGGCGGAGGATGAGCCCCGCGGCTTCGGCGGCAACGTCCCCGAGAAGAGGCGATTTCAAGGCAAAGGGAGTTGCCG
>JAQTMF010000087.1 GCA_028714515.1 Chthoniobacteraceae bacterium
GGCAAACACTGGCGGCTTGGAGCCCAAATTATTTTCGCTTGCAGTTTACCGACCGGTCAACTATCTTTCTCCCATGAAGCCGCCCTGCGAAACGAAAGGCAAATTGCTCCAAGTGGCCCTGCGGCTGATTTGGGAGAACAGCTACGGCGCGGTGGGCGTGGAGGAGATCTGCCGCGAGGCCGGGGTCAAAAAGGGGAGCTTCTATTATTTCTTCCCTTCCAAGTCGGACCTCACCGTCGCCGCCATGGAGGCCCATTGGGAGGATCAGCGCGCCGCGCTCGACCGGATTTTCTCGCCGCAGACCCCGCCCCTGGCCCGGATCGCCGCCTATTGCCAGTCCGTTTGCGAACGCCAGGAGGCGAAAAAGAAGGAATACGGCAAAGTGTGCGGCTGCCCGATGGTCACGCTCGGCGCGGAACTCAGCACCCAGGACGAAGCCATCCGCCGCAAAACCGCGGAAATCATGGGGCGCTACACCGCCTACTTTGAGGCCGCCTTGCGGGACGCGATGGCGCAGGGGCTTTCCCATTGCGGCGATCCCGGCGCGACGGCCCGGCGGCTTTTCGCTTTCTCGCAAGGGTTGCTCCTGCAAGCCAAAGTGCACAACGATTTGTCGCCGCTCGCCGATTTGCGGCCCGGCATGGCCCAGATGCTCGGGCTCCAGGCGCGATCGGTCGCGGCGTGAAGTTTCTTTAACCCGTCTCACTATCATGAACCATCCCACTCTGTTCGATCCCATCCAAATCGGCGATCTGCGCCTGCCCAACCGCATCATCATGGCCCCGCTGACCCGCGCCCGCGCCGGGAAGGAGCGGACCCCCAACGCGCTGATGATTGACTACTACCGGCAGCGCGCCGGAGCCGGAATGATCCTCAGCGAAGCCACCGCCGTGACGCCGATGGGCGTCGGCTACGCGGACACCCCCGGCATTTGGTCCGAAGAACAAGTGCAGGGCTGGAAGCGGGTCACGGAGGCGGTGCACGCCGCCGGAGGGCGCATTCTCCTGCAACTATGGCACGTGGGCCGGATCTCGGACCCGATCTTCCTGAACGGCGCGTTGCCCGTGGCCCCCAGCGCCATCGCCCCGGAGGGACACGTCCGGCTGGTGCGCCCGGAGCGCCCCTACGTGACGCCGCGCGCGCTGGAGACGGCGGAAATCCCCGGCATTATAGAGGCCTATCGCCGGGGCGCGGCGAACGCCAAGGCCGCCGGGTTCGACGGCGTGGAGGTTCACGGCGCGAACGGCTACCTCCTGGACCAGTTTTTACAGGACAGCACCAACCACCGCACCGACGCCTACGGCGGCCCCGTGGAGAACCGGGCGCGGCTGCTCCTGGAAGTCACCGACGCCGTCGTTTCCGTGTGGGGAGCGGGGCGCGTCGGCGTGCACCTGGCTCCGCGCGGCGACTCGCAGAGCATGGGCGATTCCAACCCGTTGGCCACCTTCGGGTACGTCGCGCGGGAACTCGGGAAACGCGGCATCGCCTTCCTCTGCGCGCGCGAAGCGCTGGGACCGGACCGGATCGGCCCCCAACTGAAAGCGGCCTTCGGCGGCGTCTATATCGCCAACGAGCAATTCACCAAAGCGAGCGCCGGGGAAGTCCTGGCGGCGGGCGAAGCCGATGCCGTCGCCTTCGGCGTTCCCTACATCGCCAATCCCGATCTGCCCGTCCGTTTCGCCCTCGACGCGCCGCTCGACGCGCCGCTCAACGCGCCCGATCCCGCCACCTTCTACGGGCAGGGCCCGAAGGGATACACGGATTATCCCTTCTTGAGTTCCACGCCCAAGGCCGCCGCCTGCTAGGCGGTGTTCACGAATTGGCAGGAAGGGAAATTACAGGCAAGCGTGTCGGTTAGGACCTCGTGAATTTTAACAGGATTAACAAGATTAAGGAGGATTTACGGGATAAGATGAAGGGGCGTTGTTGCGGCATCTGAGCAAAATCCCGTTAATCTTTAAAAATCCTGCCAATCCTGTTTAAAATTTCCAACGTTTCTCTTTTCTTCTGGTTTGAATTCGTGAACACGCCCTAGTGTCCTGTCAGATGAATACTTTATATAATTCCGAGTCCATTTTTCGATTTTTCGGCGTTGCTTCCTCGGGCAATATCTTCAGATATTGCCTCTCGGTCGCGCCTTGAAAAATACGAAAAATGGGCTCGGACTTATTTTGCAAACTTGTCTGACAGGACACTAGTGTCCTGTTAGCGAAATAGACAACAAAATCCGGCCAACGTGCTTGTCATCCCGAACGCAGTGAGGGACCTCGCAAATGTCTCAGCGATTCCTCTTTTTTCAGAGTCCTCAGGTCCGTTATAGATCCCTCGCAAGCTCGGGATGACCCGTTTGGAGACCGCGTTTCCTTTCACGCTTTCTGCCATGAACTTAGCTAACACCACACTAGAGCATGTCGTTACGAGACATTCCGATCCCACGAATCGTCATTTTCACGCAGTCAACCAACCATCGAAAAAGAGAAAGCACATCCTATGAACCTCACCCAACGTCCACCCCGCAGCCCCCGTGTCCGCCTCGGCGGCTATGTCATCCTCCCGCGCATGCTCGATAAATGCCGCGCGGAAATCGCCGGAACGGCGGGCGAATACCACTACGCCTGCCCCATGGATCAGCACTTCCTGGGCTTCACCGGCACCGACCCGGAGGCGCTGAAAGCCGAAGTCGCCAAGGGCCTCGGCGACGGCGAAGTGCTCGCCTGGATCACAGCCCATGCCGCCCACCCTCGCGAACCGTGGGAAATCGCCCAATGGAGCGCCTTCCGCGAGGCCGCCGTTCCCTCGGACAACGGAAGCCGCGCCTTTATCAGCGAACAGGCCGCCGCCAGCGGCGCGGCGGATCGCGAAGACATCGCCACATGGTTCGACTACCTCGACATCGACGACTACGCCACCTTCGGCGGGAAAGCCTAACCCACCGTCTTTCCCAAGGGGGGAGAAGAACCACCAAGGTGTATTTTTTTATACACAAGTGATCAAAAATAGCCACTTTTGGCGGGTCGGGAGATCCCCGATCCGCCCGGCAAATCTT
The DNA here is from genome assembly GCA_028714515.1 of Chthoniobacteraceae bacterium. Classification (GTDB taxonomy): domain Bacteria; phylum Verrucomicrobiota; class Verrucomicrobiia; order Chthoniobacterales; family Chthoniobacteraceae; genus UBA695. Next base: position 3,047 of record JAQTMF010000087.1, read on the forward strand.
CTCTCTCCCCTGATGCCGGGGCTCCGCCAACTTAACTCTAGTATTTGGCATCGAAGATGCTAGGTTGCGAGCTCTCTCACAAACTCACCCATGAGCGCAAGCAATTCCAGACTCCAAGCAATCAATGCCGTAACCAATTTCAAGCCGGCAGCCACGGATTTCCGTAGCGTTTTTTCGGCTGATCTTTACGGCGCGAACGTGTTTAGCCCGGCGGAAATGAAAGACCGCCTGCCCAAGGACATCTACAAAAGCCTCCTGAAAACCATCGAAAGCGGGGCGAAACTCGACGCGACGGTGGCCGACGTGGTCGCCACGGCGATGAAGAACTGGGCCCTCGAAAAAGGCGCGACGCACTATGCGCACGTCTTCTACCCGCTGACCGGCCTCTCCGCCGAGAAGCACGATTCCTTCCTTTCGCCCGACGGTCTGGGTTCCGCGATCGCGGAATTCTCGGGAAAAACGCTCATCCAGGGTGAGCCCGACGCCTCCAGCTTCCCGAGCGGCGGCATTCGCTCCACCTTCGAAGCCCGCGGCTACACCATTTGGGACGTAACCAGCCCGGCCTACATCCACGAAAACCCGAACGGCAGCACCCTTTGCATCCCGACGGCGTTCGTCTCCTGGACCGGCGAAGTCCTCGACAACAAGACCCCGCTCCTGCGCGCCATGCAGGCCCTCAACGAGCAGTCCCAGCGCATCCTGCGGCTCTTCGGGCACGAGAAAATCGCCCATGTCGCCAGCACCGCCGGGGCCGAGCAGGAATACTTCCTCATCGACCGCAACTTCTTCCTCGCCCGTCCCGATCTCCTCAACGCCGGGCGCACCCTCTTCGGCGCGAAAGCCCCGAAAGGCCAGGAATTCGAGGACCAATACTTCGGTGTCATCCCGGAGCGCGTTTTGGCGTTCATGATGGACTGCGAGCGCGAACTCTTCAAACTCGGCATCCCCGTCAAGACCCGCCACAACGAAGTGGCCCCCGGCCAGTACGAACTCGCGCCGGTCTATGAGACCAGCAACCTCGCCGCCGACCACCAGCAGTTGGTCATGGCCACCCTGCGCGCCGTGGCCGTCAAGTATGGGATGGCCTGCCTCCTGTCCGAAAAACCGTTCCTCGGCGTCAACGGCAGCGGCAAACATCTCAACTTCTCGCTCGGCAACGCCACCCAGGGCAACCTCCTGGAGCCCGGTGAAACGCCGCACGCCAACGCCCAGTTCCTCGTCTTTTGCGCCGCCGTGATCCGCGCCGTGGATATCCACGCCGGTTTGCTGCGCGCCGTGGTTGCCAGCGCCGGCAACGATCACCGCCTGGGCGCCAACGAAGCGCCTCCCGCCATCATCTCCGTTTTCCTCGGCGAACAGCTCGCCGACGTGTTCGACCAGATCCGCCGCGGCGGCGCCAAGACCAGCAAGGCCCGTGGCACCATCAACATCGGCGTCGACGTTCTGCCGCACCTGCCCAAGGACGCGGGCGACCGTAACCGCACGAGCCCGTTCGCCTTCACCGGTAACAAGTTCGAATTCCGCGCGGTCGGCTCCAACCAGTCCATCGGCGCGGCGATCATGACGCTCAACGTCATCGTCGCCGAATCGCTTGAATTCATCGCCGACAAGCTGGAGAAAGCCGCTCCCGGCAAGCTCAACGAGACGATCCAGAACGTCCTCCAAGACGTCATCAACGAACACGGGAAAGTCATCTTCAACGGCAACGGCTATTCCGAGGAATGGCACGACGAAGCCGCCAAGCGCGGGCTGCCCAACCTCAAGACGACGGTGGACGCCCTCCCGGCCTACACCGCCGCCGCCACGGTGGCCGCCTTCGAGAAATTCGGCGTGCTGACCAAGCGCGAACTGGAGAGCCGCGAGGAAATCGCCTTCGACCAATACGTCAAGAGCGTGAACGTCGAGGCCAACCTCGTCGCGGAAATTGGCAAGACGGTCATTTACCCGGCCGCCGTCCGTTACCAGGGCGAACTCGCCGACACGGCCGCCAAGCTGAAAGCCGCGGGCGTGGAAGCCGACCTCTGCGTTCTGAACAAAGTCACGGGGCTGACGAAAGACCTCCTTACTTCTCTTGCCCAGTTGGAATCGGTTCATGGCAAGGAAGTCTCCGGCGGTGTGGCTGCCGAAGCCGCCCACTACCGCGACGCCGTCATCCCGGCGATCGAGAAGGTCCGCGTGGCCGCGGACGCCCTGGAGGGTATCGTCGCCGACGACCTCTGGCCGCTGCCGACCTACCAGGAAATGCTCTTCATCAAGTAAGCAGCTTTTCCTTCATAGGAAAACCTTGGGCCGCCTCTTGCGCTTGCGGGAGGCGGCCTCTTTTTTGTTCCCAAATTGAGTTTATGACGACCTTCCTAGTCAGACGATTTATACAGTCAAAAGGCATTTTATCCGCAGATTTCGCAGATTTATTTTATAGGAGGATTTCAATCTGCGTTCATCTGCGTAATCTGCGGATTCTTGCTCTGTGACTATAGAATTCGTATCAGACGCGAAGAAGGAGCGCCGAATTTTGGCATGGGGCAAGGCGGAAGTCCCGGGTTGTATCTGTGATACTGCCCGCGACGGACAACGCCGCCCCTGGCCAAAAAGACGAGCTGTTTCTTGGTGGAAGACTGTGAAAGTCGTATTAGCTGCCATCCCTCTCGGGGAGCGCCAACAGCGCGAGCATCCGGCCGGTTTGTCCTTTTTCCAGGCGATAGGAGTAGTAGCGGTCCAGGTTCGCCCCGGTGCACGCGCCGCTGTCCACCACCTCGCCCACGCCCAGGGCGTGGCATTGGCGGATGATCTCGGCGGCAAAATCGACTTCGTAGAGGGGAGGCCGGATGCACGGGCTCAACTGCACGATCATCTGCGCCGGGTCGGAGCCGAAAGCGCATCCCATCTTCTTGATCATCGCCGCGACGACGCCCAGCGCCGTTCCCTTTCTGCCGGAGTGCGCCAGGCCGATCACGTCGTGTTCCGTGTCCACGGCATACACCGCGCAGCAGTCCGCCACGTAGACGCCCAGGCAGACGCCGGGCCGGTTGGTCACCAGCGCGTCCACGCCCGCCACCGGGCTGTGCGTGGTTTCGTCCACGACGGCCACGCCGTTGCCATGCACCTGCTCGGCGGTGACAAAGGGCATCCCGCCAAAGCCGAGGTCGTGCCGCGCCTGGTCGTGGTATTCGGCCAGGAGCTTGAGGGCCGTCGCGCGGTCGGTGGTAACGTCCAGATCCGAGACGCGCCCGATGAAGGCGTTGTGAAATTGTCCGCCAATGGCGACTGCGGGAAAGGTTTCAACCAGTATGCTCATTCCAAGTCCTTCGTTACGGCAATTTAGCCTTTGTTTCAAATGGGAAATCAGCGTCTCGCGGGAGGGGGAGACGGTTTGGGGGGAACAATAGGGTTTTCCTCGCAAACCGCAACCGCGGTGACGCGGTCGAACTCGGCCAGCGCGGTGTTGTAGGTGGCGCGGGCTTGCAGCTCGGTGGTGTGCGCCTGGGTGAGCTGGACGACGGCGTTGAGCACGTCAAGCTGGGTTCCCGCTCCGGCGGAAAGCCGCTCCCGGGCGAGCCGGAGCGCCTCCTTGGCCTGCCGGACGGTCTCGCGCCCGCCGTCGATGGTTTCCCGCGCTTGCAGGAGGTTCGCCCAGGCTTGCTGTACCTGGAGGTCCGTCTTCTGCACGCTGTCGTCGTAATTGGCTTTCGCCTGCTCCAGCCGCGCCCTGGCCTGCTTCACGCGGCCGTAGGTCTCCAGGCCGTCAAAAATCGTCCAGTTCCCCTGGATGCTGAAGAACCACCCGTGGACGGCGTCGCCGAGGCTGTTGGAAAGGCGGTCGTTTTCAACCGTGTAGCCGACGTTGGCGTTGAGGGTCGGCTTGTAGCCCGCTTTCTGGACCAGGATGTCCTGCAACTCGATGCAGATGGCCACGCGCTGGGATTCGAGGAATGGGTTGCGCTCGCGGGCGGTGCGCAGGCCGTCGGTCAGGTCCATGGAGGGAGAGGGTATGCTCAGACCGCCCACGGCCTGGAACGGCTCCTGCCACGCCGGGAGCCGGCTGGTGTCCCACCCGAGCGTTTTGGCCAGCGTCAACTGGGCGATGTGGTAATTGCAGCGGGCCTGGATGAGAGCGGGGCGGGCGTTGGCGAGCGCCACCTCGGCTTGCAGGACGTTGAACCAGGGGACGCTGCCGGTGGCGTACCGCTTTTTCTGGTCCTTCCATTGCGCGGAGAGGTAGGTCACCGTCTCCTCCTGCACAATAATGAGGGCCCGGGTGACGAGCACCTGGTAAAACTGGGAGCGGACGTCGGCGACGACCGTGTCGATGGTGTCGCGCAGCTTCAGCCCCGCGACATCCCGCGAGAGCTTGGCCATGCGGATCGCCGCCGTCACCCGCCCGCCGGAGTAGAGAAGCTGGGAGGCTTGGACGGTGACTTGCCATGTTTTGTCCTGCACAAAGACCGACGGAGGGGGAGTGGCTTTCGGCGTCGGGTTGGGGGTGGGGGTTGGAACCGGGACGGGAGACGGCGTGGGCGTGGGGACCGGGCTGGGCGTCGGGGTGGCGGCCCCGGCTCCGGCGATGGGGTTCGCGGTGCCGAAGGCCCCCGCCATGCCGCTGACGAGTTCGCGCGCCTCCTGCTGGTAAATGGCCGAGAGGTTCACCTGGGGGAGCAGTTGCGAGCGGACCTCGATCACCAGCCCCTTCGTGCGCTCGATCTCCGCTTTCGCGCTGTGGATGGTCGGATTTTGCCGGAGCGCGATGGCGATCGCCATGTCGAGCGTGAGAGGGAGCGTCCCGGCCGGGGTCGGGCAGGCGATCGGTTTTTGCGATGGCGTGGGATGCGGCGGAGCCGCCGCCGAAGGGGCGCGCGAAGACGGCCTCCCCGCCATCAGGAAGAGGAGGAGAGGCAGCAGCAGGAGAGGGAGGCGTTTCATGCTTCGGCCTCTTCGAATCGGGGCTCCCGCTCCCCATGCGCGGGGGGGACGCGGGAAGGGTGTAGGACAAAAGGAAGCAAAAAGCCGCGCGGTTTTGGCAATAAACGGTGTGCGCTTTTTCGGGCAGGGCAATACTTTTACGCTGGTGGCAATGGTGCCGCCGCCTCCTCTCTCTTTATGAAGTTATTCCCTCGAAGTCTCCTCGTCCCGGCGCTTTTAAGCTCCGGGTTTCTCTCATCCGTTGCTAGGGCCGGCGATGCCGACCTTGCGCTGCCCAACGCCGACGCTCGCGCGAAAGTCGCGTTCGATTTCTTTGGGCAGTCCCTCAATAGTTCGACAATTCTGGACATCGGCCTCGTCGTCGCCGTCCTCGGCGTCCTGTTCGGGATTTACGAGTGGCTGACCCTGCGGAAGCTCCCGGCGCACAAGAGTATGCTGGACGTTTCCGCCCTCATTTACAGCACCTGCAAGACCTATCTTTTCCAGCAGGCCAAATTGCTGCTTTGCCTGGAACTGCTCATCGGCTGCACGATGGTCTACTACTTCGGCGTGCTCCAACAACGGACAGCGCCCACGGTGGCCATGATCGTCGGCTGGTCGCTCCTCGGCATCGGCGGTTCCCTCGCGGTCGCCTGGTTCGGCATGTTGATTAACAACATCGCCAACAGCCGCATGGCCTTCGCCGCTCTCAAGGGCAAGGCGCTGGCGGTCTCCGAGATTCCCACCCGCTCCGGCATGAGCATCGGCGTGCTCCTGGTGAGCATCGAGCTGTTCATGATGCTGGCCGTTCTGCGGTTCGTGGAACCGGCGCTGGCGGGCTCCTGCTTCATCGGGTTCGCCATCGGCGAGTCCCTGGGCGCGAGCGTGCTGCGTATCTGCGGCGGCATCTTCACCAAAATCGCCGACATCGGTTCGGATTTGATGAAAATCGTCTTCGGCATCAAGGAAGACGACGCGCGCAACCCCGGCGTCATCGCCGACTGCGCGGGCGACAACGCGGGCGACTCCGTCGGGCCAACAGCCGACGGGTTCGAGACCTACGGCGTCACCGGCGTCGCGCTCGTCACCTTCATCCTCCTGGCCGTGCAGCCGGCATTCCAGTGGACCCTCATCGTGTGGATCTTCGCCATGCGTATCGTGATGGTTCCCCTCTCGGTGATCGCCTGGAAGATCAACTCCTGGCTCACCCGCGGCATCTTCGCCAAGCAGGCCAAGTTCAACTTCGAGCATCCGCTCACCGTTCTGGTGTGGATCACCTCGCTCTCCTGCATCGCCTTCACCTTCGGCGTGACCTACCTCATGCTGGGCCACGGTGAATACGCCTCCATCTGGTGGCGGCTTGCCACGATCATCAGTTGCGGCACCATCGCCGCGGCGATCATCCCCGAGCTGACCCGCTCGTTCACCAGCACCCATAGCGCCCACTGCCAGGAAGTCGTCAACGCCACCAGCGAAGGCGGCGCGGGCCTGACCATCCTCTCCGGCGTGGTCGCGGGCAACTTCTCGGCCTTCTGGAAGGGCCTCACCATCACCATCCTGATGGCCATCTCGCTCATCGTCAGCACCGGCACCCCGGTGTTTGAAACCTTCATGACCTACCCGGCCGTGTTCGCCTTCGGCCTCGTCGCCTTCGGTATGCTGGGCATGGGCCCCGTGACCATCGCCGTCGATAGCTACGGCCCGGTCGCCGACAACGCCCAGAGCGTTTTCGAGCTTTCCACCATCGAGCAGATCCCCGGCATTGACGACGAGGTGAAGCGCGACTTCGGGTTCAAGCCCGACTTCGAAAACGGCAAAATGCTCCTCGAAGAGAACGACGGCTGCGGCAACACCTTCAAGGCCACCGCCAAGCCGATGCTGATCGGCACCGCCGTCGTCGGCGCCACCACGATGATCTTCTCGCTCATCCTGATGCTCAAAGGCCACTACGGCTGGACGGATCTCTCCAAGCTGAGCATCGTCGAAGGCAAGATCATCCTCGGCCTCCTCATGGGCGGCTCGGTGGTCTACTGGTTCGCCGGCGCCTCCATGCAGGCCGTCACCACGGGCGCTTACCGCGCGGTGGATTACATCAAGCGGCACATGCACCTGGACGGAGCCACCAAGGCTTCCACCAAGGACAGCAACGAAGTGGTCAAAATCTGCACCAAGTATGCCCAGCAAGGGATGATCAACATCTTCATCGCGATCTTCTCGCTGGCGCTTTCCTTCGCCTGCTTTGACGCGGTGTTCTTCGTCGGCTACCTCGTTTCGCTCGCCATGTTCGGCCTCTTCATGGCCATCTACATGGCCAACGCGGGCGGCTGCTGGGATAACGCCAAGAAGATCGTGGAAGTGGAGCTGCGCGCCAAGGGCACCCCGCTGCATGACGCCGCCGTCGTCGGCGACATCGTGGGCGATCCGTTCAAAGACACCTCGTCGGTGGCCCTGAACCCGATCATCAAGTTCACCACCCTCTTCGGCATCCTGGCCGTGGAAATCGCCATCCAGATCCAGTCCGTTTCGACGCGGCTCACCCTAGCGGGAGCTTTCCTGGCCATCGGGTTGTTCTTCGTGTGGCGCTCCTTCTACGGAATGCGCATCTCGAAACTGAGCCCCGCGGAGCATCTCCGCGAGACGGAACGCCGGGCCGCCGCCGCCGCCAAGAACGAGACAGTCGTCGCGGCGAACTAAGTCCCTCGCCGTTTAAAACGGCATTGCAACTGTCTGGAGCGCGCCCCGCAAAGGCGCGCTCCTTTTTTGTGTACGGAAGGGGCGCGCGAAGACCGGTAGGGACGGCACTCCGTGCCGTCCGTCCGGAGCGTGATTCCCCCTCGGGCCACGGAAGAATGGCACGCGCGCGGCCGGCACGGAGTGCCAGCCCTACCATTGCCTGCGAGCGTTTTCCCCTTCGTTACGCGATCCACGCGGCCACGCGCGCCGCGACGGCGGCGAGGTCGGGAGCGGCGTCGGGCTTTGCCCCGGCGGGCGGGGGCGTTTTCAGGTCGCGGACCTGGAAGAGCGTCCGGTCCTTCCAGACCCAGGCTTCGGGCCGGTACGGGCCCACGAGAGCGGGATCGCTCCACGTGTGCAGGGAGAGGAGGTGGGGCGTCAGCGCGGCGGCGATGTGCATCGGGCCGCTGTCCACGCTCACCACAAAACGGGCGCGGCGCAGCAGCCAGATCAATTCGCCGAGCGTCGTCCGGTTGAGCAGGTTGACGACGTTCGCCCCCAGCTTGGCGGGGAGGATATCCGTGCGCCCGGCCAGGACCACCCGGCAGGGGAGCGCGGCGGCGAAGTCGGCGGCTTCCTGGGCGGAAAGGGACTTGCCCTCGCCCCTCGAGAACGGGTGCAGGAGCACGAACGGCTCCTCCAGCGTGAACCCGGCGGGCCGGGTCCCCTCGGGGAGATTCCAAGTGAGAGGCCCGGCGGTGTCGATGCCAAGCGCGGCAGCGAGCTTCAAATACCGGTCCACGGCGTGTTCGCGGCCGACGCGCGCGGTTTTATCGTAGAAAAAGCGGGCTCCCTCGCGGGCGTCGGAGAGCCCCGCGAACAGTCCGCACCGGCAGAACCAGCCGATCACGGCGCTGCGCAGGAGGCCCTGGAAATCGACAACCAGGTCGCTGCGGCAGGCGTTGGCGGTGGCGCGCAGCCAGCGGAAGGTTTTCCAGGGCGAATGCCCCAGTTCGCGCCGGGGGAAGAGGACGATTTCGTCCACATCGGGGTTCCCTTCCAGGAGCGGGGCCCATTCCGGGTTGACGACCCAGCGCAGCCGGGCCTGGGGCCAGGCGCGTTTGAGGAGGTTCACCGCCGGGAGTGTGTGGACAACGTCGCCGAGCGAACTCGGCTTGATAACGAGGATGGAACGGGGGACGGCGGACATCGCGCGTTAGCTGCCGAGCGCCAACCGGTCGGCCAGGCGTTGGGGCAGCCCGGCGTCCACCACTTTGTCCTGCGCGGTGTTGATGTCGTATTCCAGCCGGCGCAGTTCCACGGTGCCGAGGTCGGTGTTGTAGACGCAATAGGCGGCGTGCCAGTCGCCGTCGCGGGGCTGGCCCACGCTGCCGACGTTGATGAAGTATTTTTTGCCCGGCTCGATTTGCAGCACGTCGAGCGGGAGCGAGTGGACGGCCGTGTCGCGCAGGTAGACGCGCGACGAGTGGGTGTGGCCGTAGAAGCAGAGATTGGTGTACTGGTAGTTGAAGCTCGCGGCGGCGTCGAG